>NZ_VSWF01000012.1:0-94697 GCF_009668305.1 Comamonas sp. CAH-2 | reverse complement strand
CCACCCCGAGGCCGTGCCCGCATGAGCACGGCGCCCGCCCCCCACTGGCAGGCCGACACCGTGGTGCTGCATGCCGGCTACGACGGCCTGCAGCACCAGCGCAGCGCCGCCGTGCCCATCTACCCCTCCACCTCCTACCTGTTCGAGAACGCCCAGCAAGGCGCCGAGCTGTTCGACCTGGTGCAGGAAGGCCACATCTACGCCCGCACCAGCAACCCCACCCAGGCGGTGCTGGAGCAGCGCATCACCCAGCTGGAGGGCGGCACCGCCGCCGTGGCCGTGGCCTCCGGCATGGCGGCGATCGACATCGCGCTGGCCACCCTGGCCCAGGTGGGCGACCACGTCATCGTGGCCTCCACCCTGTATGGTGGCTCGCACAACCTGATCACACACGTGCTGCAGGGCCGTGGCATCCGCAGCAGCGTGGTGGCGCGGCAGGACCGGGACGCCCTGCGCCAGGCCATCACCGCGCAGACCAAGGCCGTGTTCGTGGAATCCATCGGCAATCCTTCGGGCGATGTGGCCGACCTGGCCGCCATCGCCGCCGAGGCCCATGCCCACGGCGTGGCCGTGGTGGTGGACAACACCTGCGCCACGCCGCTGCTGATCCGGCCTTTTGAACACGGGGCCGACCTGGTCGTGCACTCGGCCACCAAGTACATCGGCGGCCACGGCGTGGCCATGGGCGGGCTGATCATCGATGGCGGACGCTTCGACTGGCAGGCCCACGCCCAGCGCTACCCGCAGCTGACCCGGCCCGACCCGGCCTTCCACCAGGTGGTGTTCACCGAACGCTACCCCGAGGCCCCGGCCGTGGCCCGCGCGCGCACCGTGCTGCTGCGCAATGCGGGCGCTACGCTGGCGCCCCACTCCGCCTTTCAGCTGCTGCAGGGGCTGGAAACGCTGGCCCTGCGCATCGAACGCATCAGCAGCAACACCCGCGCGGTGCTGGCCTTTTTGCAGGCCCACCCGCTGGTGCGTCACATCCAGCATGTGGCCCACCCCAGCCACCCGGACCATGGCCACGCCGCGCGCTACCTGCGCGCCGGCCGCATTCCGGGCCTGCTGTCGTTCGAGCTGCACGGCGGCCGCGCCAGCGCCCAGCGCTTTTACGACGCCCTGCAACTGTTCCAGCGGCTGGTGAACATCGGCGACAGCAAGTCGCTGGCCGCCATCCCCGCCGAGACCACCCACCACCTGCTGACCGATGCCGAACTGGCCCGCGCCGGCATTGCCCCCGGCCTGGTGCGCCTGTCCATCGGCATCGAGCACCCGGACGACCTGCTGAGCGACCTGCGCCAGGCCCTGTCCTACCAGCCCGCCCCCGTGGCCGCGACCCCATCCCTTCAGGAGTCTTTATGAGCACCCTTGCCTCCGCCCTGCGCCCCGCGCCCGCCCTGGACGCCCTGCCCGTCATCAACCTGGAAGAGCTGGGCGATGGCGAACAGCACACCCCGGCCCACAGCCGTCTGGCGCGCATTGCCCGTGAAATCGGCTTTTTCTACCTAGAAGGCCACGGCATCGCCCCGGACCAGATCGCCCGCCTGGAGGCTGCGGCGCGCCAGTTCTTCGCCCTGCCCCCGGCGGCCAAGCAGCAGATCGCCATGGCGCAGACGCGCCACTTCCGCGGCTACACCGGCGTGGGCGGGGAAATCACCCGCCTGCAGCCCGACCTGCGCGAGCAGATCGACTTTGGCGAAGAACTGCCCGCCGTGCCACCCGGCCCGGACACCCCGCAGTGGTGGGGGCTGCAAGGCCCCAACCAGTGGCCCACGGCACAGCCCGAACTGCAGGCCGACATCCTGCTGTGGCTGGACACCACGCGCGCCGTGGCGCAGCGCCTGCTCAAAGCCTTTCTGATCGCGCTGGAGCAACCGGCCAGCGCCCTCAACCAGCTGGTGGCCCCGCCGCACAACAACCGGCTGAAGATCATCCACTACCCCGGCCAGGCCAGCGGCCAGTCGGACCAGGGCGTTGGCCCGCACAAGGATGGTGGCCTGCTGACCCTGCTGCTGCAGGACCAGGTGGGCGGCCTGCAGGTGCAGACCGCGCAAGGCTGGCTGGATGTGCCGCCGCGCAAGAACGCGTTTGTCATCAACATCGGGGAAATGCTGGAGCTGGCCACCAACGGCTATTTGCGCGCCAACGTGCATCGCGTGCGTTCCCCCGGCGCAGGCATCAGCCGCTACTCCATCGCCTATTTCTTCTCGCCCAGCCTGCATGCGCACGAGGTGCCGCTGCTGCAGCTTCCGCCCCACCTGGCCAGCCAGGCGCGCGGGCCGGAGAGCGATCCGCTCAACCCCCTGTTCAGCCACATCGGCACCAACGCCCTCAAGGGCCGCGTGCGCTCGCACCTGGACGTGGCCCAGCGCTTTTACCCGCAGCAGTACGCCGAGCACCAGGCCGCCCTGGCCAGCCTGGACCCGGCGCAGACGGCCGCCGCCCAGGCCTACGCCTACTGACGGACTGTCCCCCAGCCCACCAAAAAGCCCGCACTTGGCGGGCTTTTTTCTTGTCGGTCGCTGGGGGGCAGGTGGGCTGCGGTGGCGCAGCAGCGGGTTGACCTCTTTCACACCAGGGCCCCTGGCCGCCCATGCCCACCCGCAACCGGGCCGGCACGGCCGCCCCTCAAATCCCCAGGAACTGGAACGGTGCCGAGGGCTTGAACTGCGCCGTCGCATTGCCCGAATAGGTATGGCTCTGGTCCGCGCCCAGGTCCAGCTTCAGCACCTTGCCACTTGTGGGGCTGAAGTCCAGGGCCTTCAGGTCCACCCAGAAGGTGTTGGGCGTCAGGGCCGACTCGAAGAAATACAGCTTGCGCTGGTGGTCAAACACCGTGCGCCAGCGCGTGGAGGAAATATTCGGCTGGCCGGGCGTGCTGATGCCATATGGCACCGACACATTGCGGATCACGCTGAACACGCTGGCCAGGGCCTTGTTCGGGTTCTCGTCCTTGGGAATCGCATTCACATAGAACGCAGCGCGCGCAAACCGGTCGGCCGCGCGGTTGGTGCCCGGCAGCATTGATTGGCGAACGCCTGGTGAGGACCTGGCGCCATCCCAGCCCGCCAGGCCATCACCCGGTGCTTCATGACCTTGGCGAATCCAGCCTCAATATGGCTGCGGCGCTGATACAGCAAGCGCTGACAGCTCTGGTTTTTATACCACCGCATCTGCCTCGGCTTCCGGCCACAGCTTGGGAAACAGAAAGCGCAGCGCATGCTGCGGCAAGCCCAAGCGCACCTTGCCCTGCGGGCTGTCACTGCGCAAGAAGCCGCGTTTGACCAGGGCCCCCAAGGCATCGGTGGCGATGCGGTCCCTGAGCCCCAGCATGGCTTTGAACTCCCCGCGCCCCAGTTCCTCACCGCTCAGGAAAAGATAGTGCAAGGCCCGCAAGCTTTCTATGCGCACCCCGGATTTGTTCACGGTGCCCTCATAGACCAGCGCGCCCTCGATGCGCTGTTTGATCGCATCAAAATCCAGCATCTGCTGCATGAAGGCCACCTGGTCCAGGCAGATGTCCAGCACATAGTCGGCCCACGCCACCAGGGCCTGTTCGCTCAGATTGCCACGGCCATCCAGGTCGCCCCGGCGGGTGTGGTCCGCCTCGGCCAGCAGCAGGTCATAGCGCTCCTGGCTGCGCGCAAAACCACGCAGCGGCGACCACAGGCCATTGCTCAGCCCCAAAGCGTGCAGCACCAGGTGCGTGTGCAACCGCATCACGCGGCCATTGCCATCCATGAAGGGGTGGATCCAGCCCAGGCGGTGGTGGGCACAGGCCATGGCCACCAAGGCCGCCTCGCCCCGGCGCACGCTGCCGTAACGCTGCGCCCAGCGCGCCAGAAACTCCGGCACATGGGCGGCGGCAGGCGCAATGTGCTGCCCCACGCTCACCTCCTTGTCGCGCCACTGGCCGGGCACCACGGTCTGGCCCTGGTTCACCTCCCAGTCCTGCGCGGGCAAACGGCCAAACAACTCGCGGTGCACGTCCTGCACCGCCTGCGGGCTGTACAGCGTGGCCACGGCCGCTTCGCCGCTGTAGCGCTGCTCCAAGGCCGCCTCGGCCTCAATGTGCGCCACCGCCAGACGCTGCTTGGCCGCCAGCTCCTGGTTGGCAGAGAAGTCCTGTGCAAGGCCTGCTCAATCTCATGCGGGCGCGTGTGCTGGCCTTCAATGCGGTTGGTGTAGTAGGAATTCATGCTGCGCAGCAGCACATGCAGCTCTGGCGGCACACGCTGGCCCGCCAACGCCGTGGCCGCACGCACCAGGTCACCGGCCTTGGACAGCAAGGCCTCTTGCCGGGCGTCCGAGGGCAGCAAGGGTTCAAACTGGTGGGGCGAGTTGTAGCGCGCAGTCATTCGCCAAGTTGATGGCATTCCCAAATCATTGTTTTTAAATTATTTACCAGTGATTTCGCCAAGTTGTACGCCAAGTTTTTCACCAAGCTGGCGACCAAGTACCGCACCATCCTGGAAGCCGGTTGCTTTGAATGAAAAATCGACTTCAAGCGCTTATCCAGCAACCGCTAACAGCTCTCAAAATTGACAACATGGCCGCCTTCTCCTTCGCTGGCACGGGCCGGGCAGCACCCGCCCCCTCGCAGGCGGTGATGCGAATGGCGTGCTCACTGTGGTGCATCAGCAATGGGCTTGCGCAGACCACACACACAGGTTCATAGCAAAAACAGCCTCTAGCGCTGATTCAACCTGCGTCGGCAGCTATCAAAACCACCCAACAGGCACAAAAAAAGCAGCCGAAGCTGCCTGTGTTTCCGCGTCCAAGCGGTGGATGCTGCTACGGGTGGCCCAGATGGCGCAGACGCTCTGCGCCTGCGCGGCTGCGGCTCACAGCTTCCACCACCCCACCATGCCCAGGGCCGACAAGGCCCACATGCCCAGCAACGCATGGCGGCGCCAGGTGGTGCGCTGGCGCAACACGGCATAGAACAGCACGGCGCAAGCCACGGCAATCACCCCGGCCATCACCGGCAGCATGGCCATCAAGGCCTGGGCCCGCTCCGCCCCCGAGGTGCCCACATCGCGCGTCAGCAGCAAGGCCAGCGGCAGACACCCCGTGATCGTCAGCGTGAACGCCGCCAGGGCAAACGACCAGCCATAGGTCAGCCCGAACAGGGAGGCAGGCGTGGAAGGCTGGGTCATGGTGGGTGGTCTTTCGGAGAGAAATTCAAAGGGAACGCTGAATTTTAGAGGGCCTTCAGCTATCAAAACTGGGGCTGCCATGGCATCCATGCGTTGTACGCGGGCTTCGCCTCTAGATGGTTTCCATCTACAGATCAATGCTGAAAGATGCAATTACCAGTTAGCCCGAAGACGGCCGCAGCTATCAACACCAACGCTTTTGCACTCCAGCAGAACTCGCCGCATGCGCCGTTTAGGCTCCTAGTCGTGGGAGGCTGAGCTCGGCCATGAGCAGGCGGGAGCATGAGCGCCAGGCTGGCTGCTTACAAACTGAATGCTGTCATGCAGTTCTGGACTGAGCAATAGCTTCTTCTATCAAATTTGAACTGCTTTTAGCCAGCTTGCTTTAGGATAGCCACCATTATTCTTAATGGCTGCTATGCAAAAGGAAGCACTTCTAAAGCTGATCGCCGAGACCGCCTATAACACGGGATACGGAGCCAAAAAGCACTTTGCAACATACGACATCATCGAAAAGCTTCCTGGGTGGGTGACTTTTATCTCGGGTGCTGCGGCGATATTGGCCTTGTTCATTCCAGCTCTTGAGGCCAAATGGGTCTCTGCGACCTTCATCATCATCTCTGTTGGCACAGGCAACATACTGCTTTATGACCGTGACAAACAGAAGTACGCTGAGGTTGGGGACACTCTAACCGAGAGATTTCACGAACTTAGAGCTCTTTACTATGAAGTAAAGACACAACCTGCCGGAGTGGATCTTCCAAATCATGCCATACGCCATGCCAACATTCAAACGAATGCATTGAGCACAAATGTTGCTAAGCAAATTTTTTTGAGTGACTGGTACGCACACTACAAGTTCTTTTGGCAACAGCAGACGGGCTGGCTAGACGAGCAACTCAACTTCACCTTGTTTCGGGACAAGCTGCCGCTTAGTTTTACCGTCACCGCCATTCTGCTAATACTCAGCGCTATCTTGTGGCTCGCTTCTGGGCGCGTCGCACAACTGCTTTGCTAGGTCTTTTTAATAATTACCAATTTTTTCTGGTTAAATAGCGAATGTTGGTGGTTTGATAATGAAAATCTTTGCTTCTACAGTATAGAAATAAGAGGAATTATGGGAGTTGGAGACTGGTTTAATACCTTCTGCGGAAATCTGCAAATCACCGATGGTGGGACAATCTCGACGCGATACAAGAACATCACGCGACGGCTAAACACAGATTTCTGGTCAACCACGTCTGAAACGACTCATAGCTTGTATGTCGGGTCGTATGGTAGAAATACTGCGACAAAGATGATTAGTGACGTGGACATGATCATGCAGTTGTCTTACGACACGTATGTGCAGTATTCCAATTACCAAGGTAATGGTCAGTCGGCATTACTGCAAGCTGTAAAGAAGTCGGTAGAGAAAACTTATGCGACCACCAGCATAAGAGCTGACGGACAAGTTATCTTAATTCCATTTAATGATGGAATTACGTTTGAGCTGATGCCCGCCTTCTTAAATAAGGACAACAGCTACACCTTCCCTGATGCAAACAACGGTGGCTCATGGCGAACCACAAATCCGCGTCCTGAAATTGAGGAAATTCATGCACGAAACGCCGCATGCAATTACAACTTAGTCCTCTTGTGCCGAATGATGCGCGCTTGGAAGCGCGAGTGGCAAGTACCTATCGGAGGACTGCTGATTGACACACTGGCCTACCAGTTTATCGAGTACTACCAGTATAGAGATAAGTCTTACTTGTACTACGACTATATGTGTCGTGACTTCTTCAAGTGGATGTCTGAGCAGGATGAGAATAAAGAGTACTGGCGTGCCCCAGGCAGCGGTCAATACGTCTGGGGCAAGGGCCTCTTCCAGTACAAGGCAAAGCGCTGCTACAACATTTCACTTGAAGCTATAGAGCACGAGACGGCAAGCCCTAAGCGTGAGTGGTCTGCAAAACAGAAATGGAAAGAAATCTTCGGTTCTGATTTTCCAAGCTAGCCTCAATGAGGAGATTTTTTCGCTTTACCCTCATATAGTCAGCCACCTGACCAAATGAAAACCGTCTAAACGTCTTCGAAAAGTCTAAATTTTTGGCACGGCGGGTGAAAATCATGCATATCTCTATGCCTGCAATCACTGCACATCAGACATTGCCAGTGGCAGCTCGAACGACAGCAACGGGTCGTTTACAGACATTGACAAACACAAACCTGCAGATCGTCAATTGGCAAGATTGAGACCCAACCTGGTCAGCATTCACAGGAATAAAAAAGGCAACCCGAAGGTTGCCTTTTTGCTTTATGCAGCGACTGCTTAGGAAGCGAGCTTACTTCCGTGCCGGCGGCACATCCGTGCAAGACCCATGCGCCACTTCCGCCGCCATGCCGATGCTTTCGCCCAGCGTGGGGTGCGGGTGGATGGTCTTGCCGATGTCCACGGTGTCGGCGCCCATTTCGATGGCCAGGGCGATTTCACCGATCATGTCGCCCGCGTGCGTGCCGACGATGCCGCCGCCCAGGATGCGGCCATGGCCGTGCGCCTCGGGGCTGTCATCGAACAGCAGCTTGGTGAAGCCTTCGTCGCGGCCATTGGCGATGGCGCGGCCGGAGGCGGCCCAGGGGAACAGACCCTTCTTGACCTTGATGCCTTGGGCCTTGGCCTGGTCTTCGGTCAGGCCCACCCATGCCACTTCGGGGTCGGTGTAGGCGACGGACGGGATGACGCGGGCGTTGAAGGCGGCCGCGGCCAGTTCCTTGTTGCCCTGCAGTTCACCGGCGATGACTTCGGCGGCCACATGCGCTTCGTGCACGGCCTTGTGCGCCAGCATGGGCTGGCCCACGATGTCGCCAATGGCAAAGATGTGCGGCACGTTGGTGCGCATCTGAATGTCCACGTCGATGAAGCCACGGTCGGTCACGGCCACGCCCGCCTTGTCGGCGCTGATCTTCTTGCCGTTGGGCGTGCGGCCCACGGCTTGCAGGACCAGGTCGTAGGTCTGGGGTTCGGGCACGGTGACGCCGTCCTTGGCGGGGGCGAACGTGACCTTGATGCCTTCGGGCGTGGCTTGGGCACCCACGGTCTTGGTGTTGACCATGATGTTGTCGAAACGGTGCGCGTTCATCTTCTGCCAGACCTTGACCAGGTCGCGGTCCGCGCCCTGCATCAGGCCGTCCATCATTTCCACCACGTCCAGGCGGGCGCCCAGCGTGCTATAGACGGTACCCATTTCCAGGCCGATGATGCCGCCGCCCAGGATCAGCATGCGCTTGGGCACGCTCTTGAGGTCCAGCGCGCCGGTGGAGTCCACCACGCGCTCGTCCCGGGGCATGAAGGGCAGGTGCACGGCTTGCGAGCCCGCAGCGATGATGGCCTTCTTGAACTGGACGACCTTCTTGGTGCCGGTCTTGTCCTGGCCCTGGCCGGTGGTTTCTTCCACTTCCAGGTGGTGGGCGCCGACAAAGCTGCCGTAGCCGCGCACGATGGTGACCTTGCGCATCTTGGCCATCTGGCCCAGACCGCCGGTGAGCTTGCCGATGACCTTTTCCTTGTGGCCGCGCAACTGGTCGATGTTGACCTGGGGCGCGCCGAACTGGATGCCAGCCACTTCGAGGTGCTTGACCTCATCCATGACGGCGGCCACGTGCAGCAGCGCCTTGGAGGGGATGCAGCCCACGTTCAGGCACACGCCACCCAGGGTGGCGTAGCGCTCGACCAGCACGACCTTCAGGCCCAGGTCGGCAGCACGGAAGGCAGCGGAGTAGCCGCCGGGGC
This sequence comes from Comamonas sp. CAH-2, assembly GCF_009668305.1. Taxonomy (NCBI): domain Bacteria; kingdom Pseudomonadati; phylum Pseudomonadota; class Betaproteobacteria; order Burkholderiales; family Comamonadaceae; genus Comamonas; species Comamonas sp. CAH-2. The sequence goes on along the minus strand of NZ_VSWF01000012.1, from coordinate 85,766 downwards.
CACCGCCCAGCACCAGCACGTCGCAGTCCAGGTCGGCGGTGCCGCCAAAGCTGGCGGCGGCCGGTGCGGCCACGGCCGCAGGTGCTACAGAAGCTGTAGCTGCTGGCGCAGGTACAACCTGCGCTGGAGCCGGATTGGTCGCTGCAGCTGCAGGGGCAGCCGCAGCGCCCTCTGCCGCTTCCAGGGCGATGATGATGGAGCCTTCGGCGACCTTGTCGCCGATCTTGACCTTCACCTCTTTGACCACGCCGGCGTGGCTGGAGGGGATTTCCATGGAGGCCTTGTCGGACTCCACGGTGATCAGGGACTGGTCCACGGTGACGCTGTCACCGGGCTGCACCAGCAGTTCGATCACGCCGACTTCGGCGAAATCGCCAATGTCGGGCACTTTGATGTCGATGATTGCCATGTGTGTCAGCCCCTTGGTTACAGCAGGATGCGGCGGTAGTCCGCCAGCACGGCGCCCAGGTAGGCGTTGAAGCGGGCGGCCGCAGCGCCGTCGATGACGCGGTGGTCGTACGACAGGCTCAAGGGCAGCATCAGGCGTGGCTGGAAGGCCTTGCCGTCCCACACGGGCTGGATGCTGGACTTGGACAGGCCCAGGATGGCCACTTCCGGCGCGTTGACGATGGGGGTGAAGTCGGTGCCGCCGATGCCGCCCAGGGACGAGATCGAGAAGCAGCCACCTTGCATGTCGGCCGCGCCCAGCTTGCCGTCGCGGGCCTTCTTGGCCAGCTCGCCCATTTCCTGGCTGATCTGCATGATGCCCTTCTTGTCGGCATCCTTGAGCACCGGCACTACCAGGCCATTGGGCGTATCTGCCGCAAAGCCGATGTTGAAGTACTGCTTGTAGACCAGGGTGTCGCCGTCCAGGCTGGCGTTGAACTCGGGGAACTTCTTCAGCGCAGCGACCACGGCCTTGATGACGAAGGCCAGCATGGTCACCTTGACGTCGCTCTTGGCCTTGGCGTTCTCGGCGTTGGTGGAGACGCGGAAGGCTTCCAGGTCGGTGATGTCGGCCAGGTCGTTGTTGGTGACATGGGGAATCATCACCCAGTTGCGGTGCAGGTTGGCGCCCGAGATCTTCTTGATGCGCGACAGGTCCTTGCGTTCCACGGGGCCGAACTTGGCGAAGTCCACCTTGGGCCAGGCCAGCACTTCCAGGCCGCCGACGTTGCCGCCGGAGGACTTGGGCGCTGCGGCCTGCTGGGCCAGGGTCTGCACCGCGCCGGCCATGACGGACTTGGTGAAGCCCATCACGTCTTCCTGCGTGATGCGGCCCTTCTGGCCGGAACCCTTGACTTCCGCCAGGGGCACGCCCAGCTCGCGCGCAAACTTGCGCACGGAGGGCGAGGCATGGGGCAGCGCGCCCGTGGGGGCCACGGTGGGGTTGTGGGCCGGTGCGGCCACGGCTGCTACTGCAGCAGGAGCAGCGGGCGCAGGCGCAGCAACGGCAGGGGCCGTATTTTGTGCTGCAACCGGTGCGGCTGCGGCAGGTGTTGCCACAGCGGCGGGGGCTGCGCTGGCCGCCGCGCCCTGCACGCTCATGGCGCCGACCACGTCGCCGACGTTGACCTTGTCGCCGATCTTCAGCGTCAGGGCGGTGATGGTGCCGGCGGCGGGCGATGGGATTTCCATCGAGGCCTTGTCCGACTCCACGGTGAACAGCGACTGCTCGGCCGTGACGGTGTCGCCCACCTTGACCAGCAGCTCAATGACGGCCACGTCCTTGAAGTCACCGATGTCGGGGATGGCGATGTTCACGCTGCTGGGCGCTGCAGCAGGTGTAGCAGCCTGCGCAGGCGCAGTGGGCGCTGGCGCCACATTTTGTGCCGCAACGGGCGCGGCAGCAGCCGGTGCGGGCGCGGCCGCCGCAGCGGGGGCCGAGGCCACATCGGCGGTTTCGATCACGGCGATCACGGCGCCCTGCGCCACCTTGTCGCCCAGCTTGACCTTGAGCTCCTTGAGCACGCCGGCGTGGCTGGAAGGGATCTCCATGGACGCCTTGTCGGATTCGACGGTGATCAGCGATTGCTCGACCTTGATGGTGTCGCCCACGTTGACCAGCACCTCGATCACGCCGACGCTGTCGAAGTCACCGATGTCCGGGACCTTGATTTCTGTCAATGCCATGTGTGTGTCTCCGGTGCTCGATTAGGCGTACAGGGGGTTGATCTTGTCGGCTTGGATGCCGTACTTGGCAATGGCTTCGGCCACCTTGGTGACGGGCAGCTTGCCCTCTTCCGCCAGCGACTTGAGCGCGGCCACGACGATGTAGTGACGGTCGATCTCGAAGTGCTCGCGCAGCTTGCGGCGGAAGTCGGAACGGCCGAAACCGTCGGTGCCCAGCACCTTGTAGGTGCGACCCTTGGGCATGAAGGGGCGGATCTGCTCGGCGTAGGCCTTCATGTAGTCGGTCGAGGCAATCACTGGACCTTGCGAGGTCTGCAGCTGCTGCGTCACGAACGGCACCTTGGCGGTTTCCAGCGGGTGCAGCATGTTGTGGCGCTCGGCGTCCTGGCCGTCGCGGGTCAGTTCGTTGAACGATGGGCAGCTCCACACGTCGGCGGCAATGCCCCAGTCCTTTTCCAGCAGCTCTTGTGCAAAGAAGGATTCGCGCAGGATGGTGCCCGAGCCCAGCAGTTGCACGCGTTGGCCCGATTGGGGCACCTTCTGGCCGGGCTTGACCAGGTACATGCCCTTGATGATCTGCTCTTCCGTGCCTTCGGTCAGACCGGGCATGGGGTAGTTCTCGTTCAGCAAGGTGATGTAGTAGAAGACGTTTTCCTGGTTCTGCACCATGCGGCGCAGGCCATCCTGCATGATCACGGCCACTTCGTGGGCGAAGGTGGGGTCGTAGGAGATGCAGTTGGGGATGGTGTTGGCCAGGATGTGGCTGTGACCGTCTTCGTGCTGCAGGCCTTCGCCGTTCAGCGTGGTGCGGCCCGAAGTGCCGCCCAGCAGGAAGCCGCGCGCCTGCATGTCACCCGCCGCCCAGGCCAGGTCACCAATGCGCTGGAAGCCGAACATGGAGTAGTACACGTAGAACGGGATCATGATGCGGTTGGACGTGCTGTAGCTCGTCGCGGCCGCAATCCAGCTGCTCATGCCGCCGGCTTCGTTGATGCCTTCCTGCAGGATCTGGCCGGCCTTGTCCTCGCGGTAGTACATGACCTGGTCCTTGTCGACCGGGGTGTACTGCTGACCGTGGGGGTTGTAGATGCCGACCTGGCGGAACAGGCCTTCCATACCGAAGGTGCGGGCCTCGTCCACCAGGATGGGCACCACGCGGGGGCCGATGTTCTTGTCGCGCAGCAGCTGCGTCAGGAAGCGCACATAAGCCTGGGTGGTGGAGATTTCACGGCCTTCGGGCGTGGGCTCCAGGATGGCCTTGAAGGTGTCCAGCGACGGGGCGGTGAACGCTTCGTCGGCCTTCACGCGGCGGTGCGGCAGGTAACCGCCCAGGGCCTTGCGGCGCTCGTGCAGGTACTTCATTTCCGGCGTGTCGTCGGCAGGCTTGTAGAAGGGGATGTCCGCGATCTGGCTGTCGGGGATCGGGATGTTGAAGCGGTCGCGGAAGGCCTTGATGTCCTCGTCGCTGAGCTTCTTGGTCTGGTGCACGGTGTTCTTGCCTTCACCGATCTTGCCCATGCCAAAGCCCTTGACGGTCTTGACCAGCAACACAGTGGGCTGACCCTTGGTGTTGTTGGCCGCGTGGAAGGCAGCGTAGACCTTCTGCGCGTCGTGGCCACCACGGCGCAGGTTCCAGATCTCGTCGTCGGACATGTGCTCGACCATCTTCAGCGCGCGGGGGTCGCGGCCGAAGAAGTGCTTGCGCACGTAGGCGCCGTCGTTGGCCTTGAACGACTGGTAGTCCCCGTCGTTGCACTCCATCATGATCTTCTTGAGGACGCCGTCCTTGTCCTTGGCCAGCAGCTCGTCCCAGCCACGGCCCCACAGCAGCTTGATCACGTTCCAGCCGGAGCCGCGGAATTCGCCTTCCAGCTCCTGGATGATCTTGCCGTTGCCGCGCACCGGACCGTCCAGGCGTTGCAGGTTGCAGTTGATGACGAAGATCAGGTTGTCGAGGTTCTCGCGTGCGGCCAGGGAGATGGCGCCCAGCGATTCGACTTCGTCCATTTCACCGTCGCCGCAGAACACCCAGACCTTGCGGTTTTCGGTGTTGGCGATGCCACGGGCGTGCAGGTACTTCAGGAAGCGCGCCTGGTAGATGGCCATCAGCGGGCCCAGGCCCATGGACACCGTGGGGAACTGCCAGAACTCGGGCATCAGCTTGGGGTGGGGGTAGCTGGACAGGCCCTTGCCGTCGACTTCTTGGCGGAAGTTCAGCAGTTGCTCTTCGGAGATGCGGCCTTCCAGGTAGGCGCGGGCGTAGATGCCGGGCGAGACGTGGCCCTGGATGTACAGGCAGTCGCCGCCGTGGTTTTCGCTTTCGGCGTGCCAGAAATGGTTGAAGCCGGCCGCAAACATGTTGGCCAGCGAAGCGAAGGAGCCGATGTGGCCACCCAGGTCGCCGCCTTCTGGTGGGTGGTGGCGGTTGGCCTTGACCACCATGGCCATGGCGTTCCAGCGCATGTAGGCGCGCAGGCGGCCTTCGATCTCCAGGTTGCCGGGGCAACGGGCTTCCTGGCTGGTTTCGATGGTGTTGACGTAGCCGGTGTTGGCCGAGAACGGCCGGTCCACGCTGTTCTGGCGGGCGTGTTCCAGCACTTCTTCAATCAGCTGGTGCGCATATTCGGCACCTTCGCGGTCGATGACGGCGCTCAGCGCCTCCATCCATTCGCGGGATTCCTGGGGATCCAGGCTGGGCTTGGCGTTGGCGCCGGCCTGAGGGTCGGTCTGAGCGGTCATATGTGTCTCCTGTTCAAGAGGCTGCAGGGGGTGGTCGGGAATTGCATCCATCGAACGCGCTTGTCTGCGGCCACAGTTGAAGCGGTGTGTGCCGAGCCTTCAGCTTAGCGGAAGCCCACACCGTGCCTGCGAAACAAATACGCCCAATTTGGCGACCTTTCGGCGCGCAGTTTCGCACATTTTTCCCATTTTTCAAATGATGCATACAACTCTCATAGTATGAAAAATTGCTGCAACTGCACATTAAAAACAAGACGTTGCCATCGTCACGGGGATGACCCGCGCCGCCAGGGAATCCCCCTACACTGCACACATGGTTTCCCCTGAACAAAAGTCCCCGGCCCCGGTTGCCTCCCCCGCCTTCACCAGTGCCGATCCCACGCAATGGTGGCGCATGTGGTGGCGCAGCCTCTCGCCGACCCGCCAGGACCGCTTGGCCGCCCTGGCGCCGCTGGTGTCGGTGGCACTGTTCATGGCAGCAATCATTGCGGCTTTCTGGTATCTGCGCGCAGAGGAAGTCGATCGCGGCGAGCAAGCCCTCAAGCGCGATGTGGAATATGCCCAGCAGCGCATGCGCCTGCGCCTGCTGGAGCGCCAGGAACAGGTGATGCGCATTGCGCGCGACCTGAGCTACGGCGACATTGGCACGGTGGAATTTGGCAACCGCGCCGAGGTGCTGGTCACCCAGTACCCCGAACTGCAGGTGCTGACCTGGGTGGACCGTGACGGCCGCATCATCACCAGCTATGCCGCGCCCACCGTGCCGCGCGAGCAACTGCGCATGCCGGCCGAGCGCCTGGGCAACGACAGTGCGGGCGAGAGCTTCCAGCAGGTCAAGGACAGCTACCAGTCGGTCTACCACCAGCCGGTGGTGGTGCCCGGCCAGAACCCGCCGCTGCTGCAGTTCCATGCCCCGGTCATGGGCACCAGCAGCTTCGGCGGCACGGTGATGGCCGAGTATTCGGTCGACAGCCTGATGCGCTATGCCACGCCCAGTGAGTTGCTGGCCCGCTACGCCATCACCATGACCGACGCCCAGGGCGTGCTGATTGCTGGCACGCCGCTCAAGCGCCCGCACACCGCCGAGCACTGGTACCAGATCGCCAAGCCCGAGGCCAGTGAATACCAGATTCCCATCTCACCGGTGGGCAACTCGCTGCAGATCAAGGGGCAGGCCTACAGCACCTCCTTGAGCATGGTGGGCAACGGCATGTTCTGGCTGGTGGCCTCGCTGAGCATGATGACCGCCTGGCTGCTGCTGGGCACCTGGCGCCACACCCGCAAGCGCCTGCGCGCCCAGGAAGCGCTGGTGGCGGAAACCAATTTCCGCCGCGCCATGGAAAACTCGCTGCTGACCGGCATGCGCGCGCTGGACATGCAAGGCCGCATCACCTACGTGAATGCCGCCTTCTGCCAGATGACTGGCTGGAGCGAAAGCGAACTGGTGGGCCAGACACCACCCTATTCCTACTGGGCGGAAAGCGACTACGACTACCTGCACAGCAAGCTCAATGACGAGCTCAGCGGCAAGACGCTGCAAGGGGGCTTCCAGGTGCGCGTGCGGCGCAAGAACGGCAGCATGTTCGATGCGCGGCTGTACATCTCGCCACTGATCGATGCCCGCGGGCAGCAGACTGGCTGGATGTCGTCCATGACCGACATCACCGAGTCCAAGCGTATCCGCGATCAGCTTGCAGCCTCCCACGACCGTTTCACGATTGTGCTGGAAGCGCTGGATGCTTCTGTTTCTGTAGCACCACTGGGTAGCGCCGAGCTGCTGTTCGCCAACAAGCTGTACCGGCAGTGGTTTGGCTCACAGACCACGGGCCACCTGCAGCTGGTGCAGCAGGCCGGCTTGCCGGCCGAGCGCAGCGAAACAGTGGACGACGAAGACGGACTGATGGGCTTTCCCACCGACCCGATCACCAGCGCCTCCAGCAACAACGCCGAAATCTATGTGGCCGAACTGGGCAAATGGCTGGAAGTGCGTTCGCGCTACCTCAGCTGGGTCGACGGCCGCCTGGCCCAGATGGTGATCGCCACCGACATCACCCAGCGCCGTCTGGCGGAAGAACAGGCCGCGCGCCAGGCCGAACAGGCCCAGAGTGCCAGCCGCCTGATCACCATGGGCGAGATGGCGTCCAGCGTGGCCCACGAGCTGAACCAGCCCCTGACCGCCATCAGCAACTACAGCAGCGGCATGCTGACGCGCCTGGCCAACGGCACGCTGACCGAAGAGCAGATGAAGTTTGCGCTGGAAAAGACCGCCCACCAGGCCCAGCGCGCCGGGCAAATCATCCAGCGCATCCGCTCCTTCGTGAAGCGCAGCGAACCCAATCGCACCATGGCCCAGGTGGAGTCCATCGTCGACGAGGCGCTGGAGCTGGCGAACATCGAAATGCGTAGGCGCAACGTGCGGCTGAGCCATTTTGTGGCGGCCCGCATACCGCCTGTGCTGGCCGACACGATTTTGATTGAGCAAGTGCTGATCAATCTGATAAAAAATGCGGGCGAGTCCATCGACCAGGCACAGCGCACCACGGCGCAACGGCTGGTGGAGTTGCGGGTCGTCCCGAAAGAGGTAGAAGGTCAGTTGGGAGTGGAATTCTCCGTCCAGGATTCCGGCAAGGGCCTGGCTCCCGAAGTCCAGGAGCGTTTGTTCGAAGCCTTCTTCTCCACCAAGAACGAAGGCATGGGCATTGGTCTGAATCTGTGTCGCTCGATTGTGGAGTCTCACGATGGCCGGATGGCGGCGGAGAACCTCTACAATGGTTCCGAGGTGGTTGGCTGTCGGTTTTCCTTCTGGATTCCGCTGGCCACGCCCCAGGAAAAGGGAGACAACCTTTCTACGGTTATTAATCCAAATACAAGGAATCCTGCATGAGCTTGACACCCAAAAAAGGAACGGTTTACGTCGTGGATGATGACGAGGCCGTGCGCGACTCGCTCCAGTGGTTGCTGGAAGGCAAAGACTACCGTGTGCGCTGCTTTGACTCGGCCGAATCCTTTCTCGCACGCTACGACCCCCGCGAGGTCGCCTGCCTGATCGCCGACATCCGCATGGGCGGCATGACCGGCCTGGAGCTGCAGGACAAGCTGCTGGAACGCAAGTCTCCCCTGCCCATCGTCTTCATCACCGGCCACGGCGACGTGCCCATGGCCGTGAACACCATGAAGAAGGGTGCCCTGGACTTCATCCAGAAGCCCTTCAACGAGGATGACCTGCTGAGCGTGGTTGAACGCATGCTGGACCATGCCCGCGAAGCCTTTGCTGGCCACCAGCAGGCCGCCAGCCGCGAGGCCCTGCTGTCCAAGCTGACCGGGCGCGAATCCCAGGTGCTGGAACGCATCGTTGCCGGCCGCCTGAACAAGCAGATCGCCGACGACCTGGGCATCAGCATCAAGACCGTGGAAGCCCACCGCGCCAACATCATGGAAAAGCTGGGCGCCAACACGGTAGCCGACCTGCTCAAGATTGCTTTGGGCTCCAGCGCTGCAGGCGGCAAAGTCCCGGCATAAACTTCAGGGGTTTCCCTAAAACTGCCAGCCACTTGGAAACAGGTCGCTGGCAGTATTTTTATTTCTGACGCAGATACACCATGACAGCCCAAATCATCGACGGCAAAGCCCTCTCCGCCCAATTGCGCACCGAAGTTGCCCAGCGCGCCGCCACCCTGACTGCCCAGGGCACCAAGCCCGGTCTGGCCGTGGTGCTGGTGGGGGACAACCAGGCTTCGCAGGTGTATGTGCGCAACAAGGTCAAGGCCTGCGAAGACGTGGGCTTCCACTCCGTGCTGGAGAAGTACGACGCCTCGATGACCGAAGCCGAATTGCTGGCCCGCGTTGACGCGCTGAACAACGACCCCAGCATCCACGGCATCCTGGTGCAACTGCCCCTGCCCAAGCACATCGACGACCACAAGGTCATCGAAGCCATCTCGCCCCTGAAGGACGTGGACGGTTTCCACGTGGCCAGCGCCGGCGCGCTGATGGTGGGTGAGGTCGGCTTCAAGGCCTGCACGCCTTACGGCTGCATGAAGATGCTGGAATCCATCGGCATGAAGGACCTGCGCGGCAAGCACGCCGTGGTGATCGGCCGCTCCAACATCGTGGGCAAGCCCATGGCCATGATGCTGCTGGCCGCCAACGCCACCGTCACCATCACCCACAGCGGCACGGCCGACCTGGCCGCCATGACCCGCCAGGCCGACATCGTGGTGGCGGCCGTGGGCAAGGTCAACGTGTTGACCGCCGACATGATCAAGCCGGGTGCCGTGGTGATCGACGTGGGCATGAACCGCAATACCGAAGGTAAGCTGTGCGGCGACGTGGACTATGACGGCTGCAAGGATGTGGCCGGCTACATCACCCCCGTGCCCGGCGGCGTGGGCCCCATGACCATCACCATGCTGCTGGTCAACACCATGGAAGCGGCCGAGCGCACCGCAGCAGCCCGCTAAAGCGCCTGCCGGCCCGCTGCCGGGACTGCGGGCGGGCACCATGGCACTCTGCATTTCATAGCTACCTGCGCGCTCTGCGCGGGCGCTAGCACCCTATTTGGCACAGATACAGGCTCTCTAGTGGTTGTTCCCAGGGCCACAGGCAGTCGCGTTTTGTATACACAACGCTCTGTTACAGTGGTTCGGCGAATACCGCCACAGAGGAGCAAGCATGCAGCCAGACTCCATCGCACCCACCGCGGGCGTCCACTGGATCGTCCGGATGAACTGGAAAAACCGGTCGATCTTCTTCGTCCTGCTGGCGCTGACCGTGGCCTCGCACATGGCAGACCGGCAACCCGGCCCCATCGCCTGGCTGCTGCTGGTGCTGCAGTTCGTGGTGTACCCGCAGGTGCTCTACCTGCTGACCCGGCGCCTGCCCCAGCAGCGCCAGCGTCAGGTCGAAGTGCGCAACATGCTGCTCGATGGCCTGGGCTTCGGACTGTGGTGCAGCTTTCTGGGCCTGCCGCTGTGGATCACCTTCACCATGTACATCGGCGTCAGCATGAACCTGCTGGTGTTCGAAAGCTTTCGCGGCTGGGTCCAGGCCACGCTGTGCATGGCGCTTGGCATCGCGGTGATGCACGGGCTGCGTCCCACCCCCTGGCAGGCCGACACCAGCTTGCTGACCACGGGCCTGAGCATGTTCACGCTCGGCCTGTACATCCTGGCCTTCGCCTACGACGCCTACCTGCGCGCCACGTCCTTGCACCGCCACCGCGCCCAGCTGCGCCAGCAACTCGAAGCCAACCACCGGCTGCAGGCCCAGCTGACGGAGCTGGCCCTGCGCGATCCGCTGACCGGGCTGTACAACCGCCGCCACCTCGATGAAACCATGCAACTGCAGCTGCAGCGCTGCGCCGTGATGGGCTCGGGTGCGGCCGTGCTGTTACTGGACATCGACCATTTCAAGCAGATCAACGACCGCCACGGCCATGCTGTGGGCGACCAGTTGCTGCAGACCCTGGCCCAGCTGTTGCTGCGCAATTGCCGGGCGGGTGATACGGCCTGCCGCTATGGCGGCGATGAGTTCCTGCTACTGCTCTCCGAAGTCACGCCGGACGCCGCGCTGGCGCGGGCCCAGCAATTGCGCCAGGACTTCGCCATGCAGCAGTTGCGGGTGGAGGGCCAATCCCTGTCGACCACCCTGTCCTGCGGGCTGGCACTGTTCCCCGCCCATGGCACCGAACCCGCGCGGCTGATCCAGCGCGCGGACCAGGCGCTGTACCAGGCCAAATTACACGGACGCAACGCCGTGGTCGTGTTCGAACACCACCTTGAAACCTGTACGGATGGCGCAAAATAGCAGGCATGACCAATGCTTTGCTTGAAACTGCCAGCCTGCCGCTGTTCGACCGCATCACCCCGTCGGACGTCGCTCCCGCCATCGAGGCCTTGATGGCACGTGCCAGCGCGGCCCTGGAAACGGTGACGGCCCCCGATTTTCCGGCCGACTGGAATGCCATCGCCCAGGAACTGGATGTCGCCACCGAGAAGCTGGGCATGGCCTGGAGCGCGGTCAGCCACCTGTCCAGCGTGGCCGACAGCCCCGAATTGCGCGCCGCCTACAACGAGGTGCTGCCCAAAATCACCGAGTTCTGGACCAATCTGGGGGCTGACGAGCGCCTGTACGCCAAGTACAAGGCCATTGACGTGAACAGCCTGACGGCCGAGCAGAAAAAGGCCCACGCCAATGCCCTGCGCGGCTTCGTGCTGTCGGGTGCCGAACTGCAGGGCGCGGCACGCGAGCGCTTTGCCAAGATCCAGGAGCGCGCCGCCGAGCTGGCGCAAAAGTTCAGCGAAAACACCCTGGATGCCACCGACACCTGGGCCTACTACGCCACCGAAGCCGAGCTGGACGGTGTGCCTGCCGACGTGGTCCAGGCTGCCCGCGCCGCCGCCCAGGCCGAGGGCAAGGATGGCTACAAGCTCACGCTGAAGATGCCTTGCTACCTGCCGGTGATGCAGTTTGCGCACAGCAGCGCCTTGCGCGAGAAGCTCTACCGCGCCTACGTCACGCGCGCTTCCGACCAGGCCGAAGGCGACGCCGTGCAATACGACAACGCCCCCCTGATCAAGGAAATCCTGGCCCTGCGCCTGGAAGAGGCCCAATTGCTGGGCTACGCCAACTTCGCCGAAGTCTCGCTGGTCCCCAAGATGGCCCAGTCGCCCCAGCAGGTCATCGGCTTCCTGCGCGACCTGGCGCAACGTGCGCGCCCCTACGCCGAAAAGGACGTGGCTGACCTGCGCGCATTTGCCGCCAAGGAACTGGGACTGAGCGATCCCCAGCCCTGGGACTGGACCTACATCGCCGAAAAGCTCAAGGAAGCGCGTTACGCCTTCAGCGAGCAGGAAGTCAAGCAGTACTTCACGGCCCCCAAGGTGCTGGATGGCTTGTTCAAGATCATCGAGACCCTGTTCGATGTGAAGATCAGCCGTGACACAGCCGCCGTCTGGCACCCTGCTGTGCAGTTCTACCGCCTGGAGCGCCAGGGCCAGACCGTGGGCCAGTTCTACCTGGACCAGCCCGCGCGCAAGGGCAAGCGCGGAGGCGCCTGGATGGACGATGTGCGCAGCCGCTGGCTGCGCCCCGACACCGGCCTGCTACAAACGCCCGTGGCCCACATGGTCTGCAACTTCGCCGACGGCGTGGATGGCAAGCCCGCGCTGCTGACGCACGATGACGTGATCACCCTGTTCCACGAATCTGGCCACGCCCTGCACCACATGCTGACCCAGGTGAACGAAAAGGACGTGTCCGGCATCAACGGCGTGGAATGGGATGCGGTGGAGCTGCCCAGCCAGTTCATGGAAAACTTCTGCTGGGAATGGGATGTGCTGCGCCACATGACTGCCCATGTGGAGACCGGTGAGCCCCTGCCGCGCGCCTTGTACGACAAGATGATCGCCGCCAAGAACTTCCAGGCGGGCATGGGGACGCTGCGCCAGGTCGAGTTTGCGCTGTTCGACATGCTGCTGCATACCGAGCACCAGCCCGATGCCGACTACAACGCCCTGCTGCAACAGGTGCGCGCTGAAGTGGCCGTGCTGCCCACGACCGCCTACAACCGCTCCACCAACACTTTCAGCCACATTTTTGCGGGTGGCTATGCGGCAGGTTATTACAGCTACAAGTGGGCCGAGGTGCTGAGCGCCGACGCCTATGCGGCCTTCGAAGAAACCCAGGGCTCCGACGGCAGCACCAGTCAGACTACGGCGCAGAAGTACCTGCACAACATTCTGGAAATGGGCGGCAGCCGCAGCGCCATGGACAACTTCAAAGCCTTCCGAGGCCGCGAACCCCAGCTGGACGCCTTGCTGCGCCACCAGGGCATGGCAGAGCCTGTGGCGGCCTGAAGCGCCCGCGAGGACCACACGCACAAGGGAGGCACCAGCCTCCTTTTTTCATCACAGCATCTGTCGCACAGGGCTGTGGCTTGCAGGTAGCCCGCATCCCCCGCTGCTTTTCAAGCCCTAATCCCGCAGATCGCTGGGACACCAAGACGCCAGTCACTCCGTACCGATTCCTTTGCCTGCGGTGACAGTGTTTGCGGGCAGCACATCCCCAACTAGGACGAGACCGCACGCCAGCCAAAGCTGGCGCCGCGCCGCGGTTTGACCCGTCTTCCTTCATCGCGCCTTCAGTAGGCCGTTGACGATTGCGCCGCCCAGAGGTGGGCCCCCACGAGCGCACGCCATGGCGAGAATGGGGCCAGCCAGTCCTCGGCCTCTTGCTGGCTGACCTTGTCCGGCCGCCCCCAGAGCGTTTGCAGTCCACGGCGTACCGCCGCATCGCCATGCAGCGACCCGTCCAGCCAGCCATAACCGCGCAGCAAGGTGTAGTTCACGGTCCATGGGCCGATGCCACGGATGGCCAGCAGTTGTTCCCTCACGGCCTGCTCGCCGGGAAAGTGCAGCGCCCAGGCGTCCAGCGGCACCGCACCCTCAGCAACCAAATCGGCCACCGCCTGCAAGGTCTGGGTCTTCGCGGCCGAAAACCCCGCCTGGCGCAGCGCTTGCGGCGGCAGCGCGGCGATCTGTTCAGCCCCGGGGTAGCAGCGCAAGCCGCTGCTGTGGCGCAGATTGGTGGCCAAAATCAGCTTGCGGCGCAGCGAGACCGCCGCAGCCACGCTGATCTACTGGCCGGTGATGGCCCAGGTCAGCGCCTCGAACGGGGTCGCGGCCACCGGCACACGCAAGCCCGGGTGGCGGGCGATCAGCGCCCCCAGCTGGGGGTGCTGCGCATGGCACAGCTCAAACGCCTCCACCTGCTGCGGCAGGCCCAGCATGCGGCCCACCATGGCGGCCAGCAGCGCCTGGTCACTGTCGGGCGCTATGCCATCGACGTGCAAGTCGGCATGCACCTGCTGGGGTGTGAAGCGCAGCGACAACCGGGCGGCCGAGGTCCACCAGAGCAGGCCTTTTTCCAGTTCAGCATCGCCCACCCGTTCCGCGGTGTGCTGCGGATCGCGCCGGTGGAAGGCCAGGATGTCCTGCGGCCGAAAGCCAGCGGGCAGCGCCAGCGTGAGGGTGAATGCGGTGGACATGGGCGTCACGGGGTATGTAGAAAGTGGGAATGGCACGCAGGCCTAGGCGGCGTCGTGAAAGATGATGCCCAGCGCATGGCGCACCCCGGAGCGGATGCGCGACACACCATGCCGCATGCGGACACGGTGGCTGCCGCGCGTGCCCGCGACGGGGCGCTGCTGCACCGCAAACACCACGGCATCGCCCTGGCACAGGGGCAGCACGTCGACGCGCGACTGCATCCGCGGCCGCTGCTCGGTCAGCACCAGCTCCCCGCCCGTGAAATCCTGGCCTGGCTGCGCCAGCAGCACCACCATCTGCAGGGGGAAGACGTGCTCGCCATACAGATCCTGGTGTAGGCAGTTGTAATCACCGGCCTGGTACTGCAGCAGCAGGGGCGTCGGTCGCCACTGCCCGGCCGCATGGCAACGCGCCACAAAGTCGGGGTGCGCTGCAGGAAAGCGCGGTGCCAGGCCCATCCGGGCGTACCAATCGTTGGCCACCGGTGCCAGCCGGGCGTAGACGCTGCTGCGCAAGCTGGCCACCAGATCCGGCAAGGGTGCCGCAAAGTACTTGTACTCCCCGCGACCGAAGCCATGGCGCTGCATCACCACGCGGCTGCGGAACGGCGCATCCTGCGCATACAGCGCCGCCAGGGCGCGGCAGTCCTGCGGCGCCAGCAACTGCGGGATCACGGCGCTGCCGTGGAGGTGCAGCGCTGTACCAAGCGCCGCCCAGTCCACCACGGCCAGGCGCTGCGAAAGACGCTCCACCGCCCCCGCGCTCATTGCGTGGCCTCCCGTGCCAGCAAGGCGCGCTTGCGCTCCACCCCCCAGCGGTAGCCCGACAGGCTGCCATCGGTCCGCACCACGCGGTGGCAGGGAATGGCCACCGCCAGCGCATTCGCCGCGCAGGCCCCGGCCACGGCGCGCACGGCCTGGGGCGCACCAATGCGCTGGGCAATGTCGGTGTAACTGGCGGTCTGCCCCACGGGAATATCGCGCAGCGCCTGCCAGACGCGCTGCTGGAAGGCCGTGCCGCGCACATCCAGCGGCAGGTCCAGGCCCAGCTTGGGCATTTCGACAAAACCAACCACCTGGGCCATCCATTGCTCAAACTCGGCATCGCCGCCGATGAACTCCGCTTTCGGGAAACGGTCCTGCAGGTCCCGCGCCAGGGCGTCCGGATCGTCGCCGATCAGGATGGCGCAGAGGCCGCGCACGCTGGCGGCCACCAGGATGGCCCCCAGCGAGCACTGGCCGATGGCAAAGCGGATCGTGACCTGCGCCCCGCCGCCCCGGTAGGTGGAGGGCGCCATGCCCAGCAGTTGCTGCGAAGCGTCGTAGAAACGGCCGCTCGAGTTGTAGCCCGCCTCGTAGATGGCCTGCGTGACCGAGCTGGCGCGCCCCAGCTCCGCCCGCACCTTCTCGGCGCGCAGCGCGGTGGCATAGGCTTTGGGCGTCACGCCGGTGACTGCCTGGAACACCCGGTGCACATGGAAAGTACTCATCTGGGCCAGTTGGGCCAGCTCCTGCAGGCTGGGCGGCGTCTCGGCCACGGCGATGTGGCGGCACAGCCGGGCCACCAGCTCCGCGTGCTGAACCCGCTGTGGCGGCTGCTCGGGCTTGCAGCGCTTGCAGGGGCGAAAGCCTGCCTGCTCGGCCGCCGCGCGCGTCTGGAAGAAACCCACGTTCTCGGGCCGCGGTGTGCGGGCGCCGCACGAGGGACGGCAGTACACCCCCGTCGTCTTGACCGCGTAAAAGAACTGCCCATCGGCCTGCCGGTCGCGCGCAACGACCGCGGCCCAGCGGGGATCGGACACCACGGCCTGTGCCAGGGCCTCAGTCTGCTTCGACATGGTCACGCCTTTCTTCCAAAAACTGCATGTCGACACTGTAGATGCGGCGCCCGCCTCCAGCACTCCGGGTCTTGCTTTTGAATTCGCCAGCCCACAGCGATCAGCGCAGGGGGATGGGGGGGCTACAGACATCAGCGGTGCATCGTGCGTGCGCTGGCAGGCCCTGGGCATGCAGCCGCAGGGCGGGACATGGCCCGGTCCATGGCCGATGCGGGTGGCGGTGGCCATGCAGCGCCCTCCGGGGCGCCGAGTTCGCTGCGAGCCGCGCCGCGGAGGCGGAACTTCCCAAACCTGGGGTGGTGGGACCTGGGATGATCGAGCCTGGCGCCGTGCCCTTCGGCAGCGGTGCGCTGGCAGACCTGGCGCTTGCCCACCAAGCCGCAGACCACACAATCCCCAATTTTGATAGCTGCAAGCGCTTGCCAGGTCTGCGCCAGCAGCCATTTTCTTTACAAATTCAACGCCCTCCGGCGCTTCACTGCTCGGGGACGATGGCTTCGGCCCAGTCGTAGAGCGCACCCAGGATGTCTTCGGAGCGTTCGTCTTCCAGGGTTTCCGACAGGGCGTCGATCTGGGCAAACATCTGGGCGGCCGTGCGGGCGCCGCCCTGCCCATCGATCAGCGCAGCAGCGCAGCGCTGCTGCCAGCGGGCAGTGTCCTGCTCGCTCAGGCTGTCAGGCCAGTTGCGGGCGCGCCAGCGGAACACCAGCTCGGCCAGGCGCGCATCGTCAAAGCCGGTGCGGTCCACAGCCAGCTCCTGCGGCTTCAGCGCGCGCAGCTGGGTCAGGCGGCGGCGGTCGGCCGGGCCGACAAAGCCGTTGTACAGGTCCTGGTCCACATCCTGCGGGCCATGGCCTTCGAGGCGGCTGTAGACCTGCTTCCACAACGCGCTCATGTCGGGCAGCGCCCGCGCGGTGACGGCGTGCGCCAGGCAGGTGTCCATGTCGATGCCCCAGCGCGCCGCCATTTCGGGCGTCAGCGTCTTGAGGTTGCGCACCACCATGGGCGACTTGTTGATGTGGATGCCCTTGATGGGCAGGCGCGTGACGCCCTCAGGCAGCTCGGCCGCCTTGGTGAACATGCGCAGGCGCAGGGTGTCGGCGTCCAGGCTGGCCAGCTCGGCCGGGTCGGCGTTCAGGTCCCAGCAGATGACCTCGTTCTTGTTGGTCGGGTGCTGGGCCAGCGGCCACATCACGGCAATGCAGCCGCGCTGCGGCGGGATCATGCCGGAGACATGCAGGAAGGGGCGCGCGTCGAACTGCTCGGCCGGCAGGCCCATTTCGTGCAGCACCTTGTCTTTCTTGCGCAGGCCGAAGGCAAATTCAAACAGCTTGGGTTGGCGCTCGCGGATCAGCCGCGCCAGCGCGATGGTGGCGCGCACGTCGCTGAGTGCGTCGTGGGCCTGGTCGTGCAGCAGGCCGTTGGCACGGGCCAGGTCCTCGAGCTTGAAGCTGGGGCTGCCGTCTTCCTTGGTGGGCCACTGGATGCCCTCGGGGCGCAGGGCGTAGACCATGCGCACCACGTCCAGCAGGTCCCAGCGACCACAGTCGTTCTGCCATTCGCGCGCATACGGGTCGATCAGGTTGCGCCAGAACAGGAAGCGCGTCACCTCGTCATCAAAACGGATGGTGTTGTAGCCCACGCCAACGGTGCCGGGCTGGGTGAAGGCGGCCTCGATCTGGCGCGCAAAGGCGTCCTCGGGCAGGCCTTGCTCCAGACATTGCTGGGGGGTGATGCCGGTGATCAGGCAGGATTCGGGGCTGGGCAGGTAGTCCGGCGCGGGCTGGCAGTAGCACATCAGCGGCTCGCCGATCTCGTTGAGCTCCAAGTCCGTGCGGATGGCCGCGAACTGCGCGGGCCGGTCATAGCGGGGGTTGGCACCAAAGGTTTCGTAGTCGTGCCAGAGGAAGGTGTGTTCAGCCATGCTGCGAGTATGCCGCACGCCAGCTTCCGTCAAAGAGAGAGCGGCCTGCGCTGGATTTATATGGCTTTCCAAGCCTTTCCAGCCGGAAAACCTTATTTACCGAGCGCAAGAAGCTCCTGGATCAATAGCATCCACTACAACAGCGGCGAGCACAGCCGCGCCAGCGAGTCGCCCAGGCGCTGCACGAAGTGCTGGGGCCGCGCATAGCCCACGCGGCGGGCCAGCTTGAGGTCTTCGTAGAACTGCTGCTCCAGCTTGGCGGCAAAGCTTTCGCCATAGACCACGGCGCAGACCTCGTAGTTCAGGCGGAAGCTGCGGTTGTCGAAATTGGCCGTGCCGATGATGCCCACCATGTCGTCCACCAGCATGGTCTTGGAGTGCAGCATGCTGGCGTGGTACTCGAACACCTTGACGCGGCAGGCAATCAGCTCGTCAAAGTAGGAGCGCGCTGCGGCAGTGACGATGCGCGAATCTGATTTTTCCGGCACCAGCAGGCACACGTCCACACCGCGCAAGGCGGCGTTGGTCAGCGCCAGCATGGCCGCCTCGGTGGGCACAAAGTACGGCGTGGTCAGCCATACGCGTTGGTGTGCGGCATGGATGGCTGCAACGTGCGCGCGGTGGATGGCCTCCATGTTGCTGTCCGGGCCCGAGGTCATGATCTGCACCACCTGGTCACCATCGGGCAGCTCGGGCAGCAGGGCCTCCCATTCGCGGGGTTCGGTCTTGCGCGCATAGTCCAGCGCATAGGCCCAGTCCTCGAGGAACACCGTCTGCAGCCAGTTGACCACCGGCCCCTCCAGCCGCACGTGCACGTCGTGGTAGGCATCGGACTGGATGCGTTTGTCCTCCTCGTCGGTGATGTTCACGCCGCCGGTGTAGCCGATGCGCCCGTCGATTACCACGATCTTGCGGTGGCTGCGGAAATTGATGACCGGCCGCACGCGCCGCCCCAGGCGCGTGGGGTGGAACAACGCCACCTCGCCGCCAGCGGCTTCCAGCAGCGCGTAATGCCGCCGCGCCAGGCGCTTGGAACCCAGGGCATCCACCAGCAGGCGCACGGCCACGCCTTCGCGCGCCTTCTCACACAGCGCCGCGATCAGGCCCAGCCCGGTCTGGTCGGGCTCAAAAATGTAGTACTCCAGATGGATGTGCTGGCGCGCCTGGCGCACGGCCGCCAGGATGCTGTCGAAGGTGGCGGCGCCGCCCACCAGCAGCTCGACCCGGTCGGCGGTGCTGACGGGGAAATTCGTGGCCGCGGCCACCAGCTTGACCACCTGGTGCAGGCGCTCGGGGGCTTGCGGCACCTTCTCCTTGAGCCGCGCCATGCTGCCGCGCACGCGCGAACGGCGGCGGCTGCGCAGGCGCCGCAGACGCTGGCGCTTGAGCCGCCGTGGGCCCAGGAAGTAATAGATCACCAGCCCCAGCACCGGAATCACCGCCATTGACAGCAACCAGCTGAGCGTGGCCACCGGCGCGCGGCGCTGGAGCACGATCCACACCCCGACCACGGCCACATAGGCAGGCCAGAGGATGGACAGCAGCCCGACGACATGCTCGCGCGTCAACCAGGGTGATATCGCCTCCACATCTCCTCCTTCTGATATGGGCACAGACTGTAGCCGGACTGACCGGTAGCCACCGCCTTGCCGACACAAAAAAAGCCGACAGTGCAAACACTGTCGGCTTTTGGCTGCGCGCCAGACGCTCAGTCTGCAGCGGCCGCCTCTTCAGGCTCGGCGGGCTCGGACTTGGTCTCCGCCTGCGGCACGCTGCTGATCTCCAGCAGCACATCGCCCACGCCGTTGTTGGCGGCAGCATCCCAGTCCACTTCCAGGCGACCACCGTTGACCAGGCGACCGAACAGCAGTTCGTCGGCCAGCGAGCGGCGGATGGTGTCTTGGATCAGGCGCTGCATCGGGCGTGCGCCCATCGAAGGATCGAAGCCCTTGGCCGCCAGATGCTTGCGCAGCTTGTCGGTGAAGGTGACTTCCACCTTCTTCTCGGCCAGCTGTTGCTCCAACTGCAGCAGGAACTTGTCCACCACGCGCAGGATGATCTGTTCGTCCAGCGGCTTGAAGCTGACAATGGCGTCCAGGCGGTTGCGGAACTCGGGCGTGAACAGGCGCTTGATGTCGCCCATTTCGTCGCCGGGCTGGCGCTGTGTCGTGAAGCCGATGGTCGCCTTCTGCATGGTCTCGGCCCCGGCATTCGTGGTCATGATGATGATCACGTTGCGGAAGTCGGCCTTGCGCCCGTTGTTGTCTGTCAGCGTGCCGTGGTCCATGACCTGCAGCAGCACGTTGAAGATGTCGGGGTGCGCCTTCTCGATTTCATCCAGCAGCAGCACCGAATGCGGCTTCTTGGTGATGGCCTCGGTCAGCAGACCGCCCTGGTCGTAGCCCACATAGCCCGGAGGTGCACCAATCAGGCGGCTGACGGCATGGCGCTCCATGTACTCGGACATGTCGAAGCGGATCAAGTCCACCCCCAGGATGTAGGCCAGCTGCTTGGCGGCTTCCGTCTTGCCGACACCGGTCGGGCCGGAGAACAGGAAGGAGCCAATTGGCTTCTCGGGCTTGCCCAGGCCGGAGCGCGCCATCTTGACGGCGCTGGCCAGCACTTCCAGGGCCTTGTCCTGACCGAACACCACGCTCTTGAGGTCGCGTTCCAGCGTCTGCAGCTTGCTGCGGTCGTCGTTGGAGACGTTGGCAGGGGGAATCCGGGCGATCTTGGCCACAATTTCCTCAACCTCCAGGCGGCCGATCGTGCCCTTGCGCTTGCTGACTTCCATCACGCGCTGGGCGGCACCGGCCTCGTCGATCACGTCAATGGCCTTGTCGGGCAGGTGGCGGTCATTGATGTACTTGGCCGACAGCTCGGCTGCCGCCTGCAGTGCCTCGGTCGCGTACTTCACGCCGTGGTGCTCTTCGAAGCGGGGCTTAAGGCCCTTGAGGATTTCAATCGTCTCTGGGACGGTCGGCTCAACCACATCCACCTTCTGGAAGCGGCGCGACAGGGCCGAGTCCTTCTCGAAGATACCGCGGTACTCGGTGAACGTGGTGGCGCCAATGCACTTGAGCTGGCCGCTGGACAGGGCGGGCTTGAGCAGGTTGGAT
Organism: Comamonas sp. CAH-2; assembly: GCF_009668305.1. Classification (NCBI taxonomy): domain Bacteria; kingdom Pseudomonadati; phylum Pseudomonadota; class Betaproteobacteria; order Burkholderiales; family Comamonadaceae; genus Comamonas; species Comamonas sp. CAH-2. The sequence continues at coordinate 64,967 of NZ_VSWF01000012.1, read as the reverse complement.
GCATCCAGCGTACCGCCCGAGGCCGCACCGGCACCGATCAGGGTGTGAATCTCGTCGATGAACAGGATGGCATTGGGCTTTTCCTTGAGCGTCTTGAGCACACCCTTGAGGCGTTGCTCGAAGTCGCCGCGGTACTTGGTGCCCGCCAGCAGCGCGCCCATGTCCAGCGAATAGACCACGGCTTCGGACAACACTTCGGGCACCGTGCCCTCGGTGATGCGCCAGGCCAGGCCTTCGGCAATCGCGGTCTTGCCCACGCCGGCCTCACCCACCAGCAGCGGGTTGTTCTTGCGGCGGCGGCACAGGATCTGGATGGTGCGCTCGACCTCGTAATCGCGGCCGATCAGCGGATCGATCTTGCCTTCCTTGGCGGCTTGGTTCAGGTTCAGCGTGTACTGCTCCAGCGGCGACGCCTTCTCGGAACGCTCGTTGCCCATGGATGCTTCTTCGCCCTCCATGCCGTTGTCGGACTTGGCGGGTTCGGGCGGATCGCTCTTGCGGATGCCGTGAGCGATGTAGTTCACCACGTCCAGGCGCGTCACCCCCTGCTGGTGCAGATAGTAGACGGCGTGGGAGTCCTTCTCGCCGAAGATGGCGACCAGCACGTTGGCACCCGTCACCTCCTTCTTGCCGTTGCCGGTGGACTGCACGTGCATGATGGCGCGCTGGATCACTCGCTGGAAACCCAGCGTGGGCTGCGTGTCGACCTCTTCCGTGCCGGCGACCTGGGGGGTGTTGTCCTTGATGAAGTTGCTCAGAGAGGCACGCAGGTCATCAATGTTGGCGGAGCAGGCGCGCAGGACATCGGACGCACTGGGGTTGTCCAGCAGGGCCTGCAGCAGGTGCTCCACGGTTATGAATTCGTGACGTTGTTGACGCGCTTCAACAAACGCCATGTGCAAGCTGACTTCCAGTTCTTGGGCAATCATGCGTTCGCTCCTTTGTGCTTGCGGGTTACTTGACTGACTTGGTAGGTCGGGGCAATTGCCATTTATTCAATAGGCTCGCTGACAGCTTGCAACGGATGTCCCGCCTGCTGGGCTGCTTGCATCACCTGGTCCACCTTGGTGGCTGCAATGTCCCTGGAATAAACGCCACACACGCCCCGCCCATCCAGATGGATTTTGAGCATGATTTGCGTCGCCTGTTCCCGGTCTTTGCCAAAGAATTCCTGTAACACCACGATCACGAACTCCATCGGTGTGAAGTCGTCATTCAGCATGACTACTTGGTACATCGGGGGTGGCGCCAGCTTTTGCGTGCGCCGCTCCAGCACCACGGCCTGGTCATCGTCCTCCCGAGAGATGGGGTCAGGCGAGGCGGGGCGGTGCGGGATTGGTGGGGTAGCCATGAATTTCATTCTAGCGATCTGCCCAAGCTCATTCTTCCTGGGCTGAGTTGGGACCGATTAGGGATATTTCAAGAAACATCATGTAGGACACTGCAAGCTGCAGGCCTACATGGAGTCTGAGGAGGAACTGCCTCAAGCGTTGCGCCACACCAGTTGACAGCTGGCCGTGCCGACTTCGGCGCGCCATGCCGCCAGGGCCGCATTGCTGGGGTAGAACTTGTGCTGCTCGCCCAGATCGACTTCGGCCAAGGCCGCCATGCCATCGGCCTCGCAGCGCACGCCCAGGCGCACGCGCAGGCCACGCCGCAGTTCGCCCTCTGGTGTGACCTCGCGCTGCGCCGGGAACTCCCGCAGCAGGCGCTGCACATCCGGCAGCTTGTGGGCCGCATCCACCTGCAGATAGCGCGCAAAGCGGCAGCGCGCATCGGCCAGGCTGAACACGTTCTGCGCCTTGATGCGCAGGCCGCCACTGAAGTGGTCGTGCTGCACGCGACCGCTGAGCACCACGAACTCGTCGTCCTTGAGCAGATCACTGTGGGCATTCAACGTGGCCTCGTCCACCGAGGCCTCCAGCACCGCACTCTTGTCGTCCAGCTTGAACAGGCACAGCTTGCCGCGCTGGCCGTTGATCACGCGCAGATCACTCACGATGCCGGCCAGCAACTGCGGCTCGCGACTGTCGCCCAGTTCACTCAGCGGGGTATGCAGGAAATTGCGCACCTCGTGCTCCACCTCGTCGAAGAGGTGGCCCGACAGGTAAAAACCCACCGCCAGCTTTTCCTGCGTCAGGCGCTCCTTGACGCCCCAGGGCAGGACTTCGGCCAGGGCCGGCTCCTGGGTGCTGGAGCCCTGGGCATCGTCGCCCATCATGTCGAACAGGCCGCCCTGGTTGGCATTCGCCAGTTGGGCGTTCGCGTACTCGAACGCATGGTCGACCGAGGCCACCAGCGCCGCGCGGTCCAGGTGGATGCTGTCGAAGGCCCCGGCCTTGATCAGAGCCTCCAGCGTGCGCTTGTTCAGCTTGCTGCGGTCCACGCGCGCACAGAAGTCGCACAGGCTCTTGAAGGGTCCCTTGACATGCCCGTCCGGGCCTACACCCTTGCCTTCGCGCGCGGCGATGATGGCTTCGATCGCCTGCTGACCCGTGCCCTTGATCGCACCCAGGCCATAGCGGATGACCTGGTCCGTGACGGGCTCAAAGCGGTATACGCCGCGGTTGACGTCGGGCATCTCGAAGCTCATGCCCATCTTCAGCGCATCTTCGTACAGCACCTTGAGTTTGTCGGTGTTGTCCATTTCCACGGTCATATTCCCGCAGAAAAATTCCGCCGTGTAGTGCACCTTGAGCCAGGCCGTGTGGTAGGCCAGCAGCGAATAGGCGGCCGCGTGCGACTTGTTGAAGCCGTAACCCGCGAATTTCTCCATCAGGTCGAACACTTCACCGGCCTTGTGCTCATCGATGCCCTGCTTGGCCGCGCCTTCGCAGAAGGTGGCGCGGTGCTTGACCATCTCCTCCACCTTCTTCTTGCCCATGGCCCGGCGCAGCAAGTCGGCGCCGCCGAGCGAATAACCGCCCAGCACCTGGGCCGTCTGCATCACCTGCTCTTGGTAGACCATGATGCCGTAGGTTTCGGCCAGCACCTGCTCCACCAGCGGGTGCGGGTACTCGATCTGCTCGCGCCCGTGCTTGCGCGCCACGAAGGACGGGATCAGGTCCATGGGGCCGGGGCGGTACAGCGCGTTCAGCGCGATCAGGTCTTCCAGGCGCGAAGGCTTGGCGTCGCGCAACATGCCCTGCATGCCGCGCGATTCAAACTGGAACACGGCCTCGGTCTTGCCCTCCTGGAACAGCTTGTAGGTCGGGTAGTCGTCCAGGGGGATTTCCTCGAAACGGAAGTTCTCCTGGCCCTTGTGGCGCTTCATGATGAACTCGCGCGCGATCTCCAGGATGGTCAGCGTGGCCAGGCCTAGGAAGTCGAACTTCACCAGACCGATCTGCTCCACGTCGTCCTTGTCGAACATCGCCACGGCCGAATCGCTGCCCGGCTGCTGGTACAAGGGGCAAAAATCCGTCAACTTGCCCGGCGCGATCACCACACCCCCGGCGTGCATGCCGATGTTGCGGGTCATGCCTTCGAGCTTTTGCGCCAGCTCGATCAGGTTCTTGACGTCTTCCTCCTGCTCGATGCGCTGCGCCAGCACAGGCTCCGCCTCGATCGCATAGGTGTACTTGTCGCCCTCCTTCTTGGGGTTGGGCGGGTACTTCAGGGTGACATGCAGGCCCGGCTTGTTCGGGATCAGCTTGGAGATGCCGTCACAGAAGGTGTAGCTCATGTCCATGGCCCGGCCCACGTCGCGGATCACCGCCCGTGCGGCCATGGTGCCGAAGGTCGCGATCTGGCTGACCGCATTGCGGCCGTAGCGGTCCTTCACGTAGTCGATCACCCGGTCGCGGTTGGCCTGGCAGAAGTCCACGTCGAAGTCGGGCATGGAAACCCGTTCGGGGTTCAGGAAACGCTCGAACAGCAGGTTGTAGTGGATGGGATCCAGGTCCGTAATCTGGAGCACATAGGCCACCAGCGAGCCCGCCCCCGAGCCACGACCCGGGCCCACCGGGCAGCCATTGTTCTTGGCCCAGTTGATGAAGTCAGCCACGATCAGGAAGTAGCCGGGAAAGCCCATCTTCAAAATGATGCCCAGCTCAAACTCCAGGCGCTCCACGTACTGCGGACGCTTGGCGTTGCGCGCGGCGACATCGCGGAACAGCAGCATCAGGCGCTCTTCCAGCCCCTCGAAGGAGGCACGGCGGAAGTAGTCCGCGATTGACATGCCATTCGGCGTGGGAAAGTCCGGCAGGAAATACTTGCCCAGCAGCAGGGAGACGCTGCAGCGGCGGGCGATTTCCACGGTGTTCTCGATCGCGGAGGGAATGTCGGCGAACAGCTGCTCCATGTCGGCGCTGCTCTTGAAATACTGCTCCCGCGTGAACCGACGCACCCGCTTGGGGTTGCCCAGCACCTCACCTTCGGAAATGCACACCCGCGTTTCGTGGGATTCGTAATCCGCCGGCTTGTAGAACTGGATCGGATGCGTGGCCACTACCGGCAGGTGCAGGCGCGCCGCCAGCTGCACGGTCTGCATCACCAGCTTTTCATCCTCGCTGCGCCCGGCGCGCTGCAACTCCAGGTAAAAGCGGTGGGGGAACATGCTCGCCAGCTGCAGCGCCATGTCCGCCGCGCCCTGGGTGTCCCCCCGCAGCAAGGCCTGGCCAATCGGCCCGGCGTTCGCACCGGACAGCAGCAGCAGGCCCTCACCCAGCTCCTGCAGCCACTCCCATTTGAAAAACGGCTGCGCCTGGACCTTGGAGACATTGCCGGTCCAGCCCCGCGCCAGGATTTCCGACAGGTTGTGGTAGCCATGCTGGCTTTGCACCAGCACCAGCACCCGGCTGGTGGGCCCGCCCGCCAGCCCTTCCATGTTGAGCTCCGCACCCAGGAGGGGCTTCACACCCTTGCCCCGGCCAGCCTTGTAGAACTTCAGCGCCCCGAACAGGTTGTTCAGATCGGTAATGGCCAGCGCGGGCTGGCTGTCCGCCGCCGCAGCGTTGATAACGTCATTGATACGACAAGTTCCATCGACGACGGAGAACTCGGTGTGCAGGCGCAAGTGAACAAACATATGGGACAGATTGTAGAAAAAGACAGAGCCGCCTTGACCAAGCCGCCGCCATGCCCACAGCCATCCACGGAGGCCATGCGCTTTCGGGAGACCAGATTTAGCCCTATACAATGCACCTCACATTACGGATTGCGGGCTGTCCCTGGGCGGCCCGACTCGGAACTCGTTTCAACTTCTGCCCGAAAGCTGTTTGTCATGCTGCGTATTTCACGACCTGTTCTTGCTGCTGCGTTTGCAGCCGGCCTGCTGGCTGGTTGCTCTTCGACCAAAGAAGACCCCACAGCAAACTGGTCGCCTGATCGCATCTACACCGAAGCCCGGGACGAAGCCACGGCAGGCGCCTTCGACAAGGCCGTGCCGCTGTTCGAAAAGCTGGAAGGCCGCGCTGCGGGCACCCCGCTGGCCCAGCAAGCCCAGATCGAGAAGGCCTACGCCCAGTACAAGGCCGGTGAAAAGGAGCAGGCCCATGCCACGCTGGACCGCTTCATCCGCCTGCACCCCACCAGCCCTGCCATCGACTACGCGCTGTACCTCAAGGGCCTGGTGAACTTCAATGACAACCTGGGCATGTTTGCCTGGCTGTCGCGCCAGGACCTGTCCGAGCGCGACCAGAAGGCCGCCAAGGACTCCTACGAGTCCTTCCATGAGCTGACCAGCCGCTTCCCGGCTTCGCGCTACGCCCCCGATGCCCGCCAGCGCATGACCTACATCGTCAACTCGCTGGCGCAGTACGAAGTGCACGTGGCCCGCTACTACTACAACCGTGGCGCCTACGTGGCGGCGATCGCCCGCGCCCAGACCGCGCTGGCCGACTACCAGGGCGTGCCCGCCAGCCAGGAAGCGCTGGACATCCTCGTCAACTCCTACGACAAGCTGGGCATGAACGACCTGCGCGACGACGCCAAGCGTGTGCGCGAAGCCAACTTTGCGAATGCGCCGGACGCCACCAAGACCACCCAGAAAAAAGGCCCCTGGTGGAAACTCTGGTGATGGCCTGGGTGGACCACCCAGCGCACCCCCCCTTTTTTCACTGGAAATTTTTGCGCATTTGCCCGGAAGGCACTTAGAAAGCTGCTATAGTTTGCGCTTCGAACAAACACAGGCGCGTAGCTCAGTTGGTTAGAGCACCACCTTGACATGGTGGGGGTCGTTGGTTCGAATCCAATCGCGCCTACCAAATACTGCAAGCACAACCAGCTTGCCCCAATGCCCGCCACCACGCGGGCATTTTGCTTTTCGGACTCCCCCATTTTGCCGACGGTGGAGCAAGCCCACGGCCGTGCACCGCGCGCCTGCCCTTCAGTCCTCCTCGACCGGCGATGCCCCCTCGGCCAGCCGGCCCAGGGCCTGGCGCCAGGCCGCCGCCGATCCAATCCGGTGCATCGCCGGCAAGGCCTGGACGAGCCGTCTGCCATAGGCCTTGGTGCGCAGGCGCACATCGGCCACCACCAGGATGCCAAGGTCGGTTTCACGCCGGATCAGGCGGCCCGCGCCCTGCTTCAAGGCCATGGCCGCCTCCGGCAGCATGTAGTCGGCAAAGGGGCTGCGACCCACGGCCTCCAGCTGGCGCGAGCGCGCCTCCACCAGCGGATCGTCCGGCGGCGGAAATGGCAGCTTGTCGATCACCACCAGTTGCAGCGCATCACCCGGAATGTCCACCCCCTCCCAGAAGGTTGACGAGGCCACCAGCACGCAGCCGCGCCCCTGGACAGTGCCAGCACGAAAGCGCTCCATCAGCACATGCTTGGGGCTCTGCCCCTGGACCAGCACATCCACCGGCTCGAGCAGCCCCAAACGCTGCTGCAGGTGCTGACCAATGCTGTCCAGCGCCTTGAGCGTGGTGGTCAGCACCAGCGTGCGCCCGCCCAGCGCCAGGGCCCCTTCGGCCGCCAGCTGCGCCACGGCGGCGCTGTGGGTGGCCTGCTGCGCGGGCTCGGGCATGTCTTCGGGCACGTACAGCACGGCCTGGCGGGCATAGTCGAAGGGACTGTCCACCTTGAGCACCTGGGCCGTGCGCAGGCCGCAGGTTTCCGTGAACCAGCGCAGGTCCGCGTCATCCCCCAGCGTGGCCGAGGTGAAGATCCAGGCGCGGGGTGCCGCCGGCGGCGTGCCCCCCTCTTCCTGCGCCTCGGGTTCCATGTGCGCGCGCATTAGCCGCGCAATGCTCAGCGGCGACTCCATCAGCTTCAAGTGCTGGCGCGTCACCTCCAGCCAGCGCACGGCGTCATCGGGTACCGGCTGGGCAAAGCTGGCCAGTTGGGACAGCAGGCGCGCACCGCGCTCGTACAGCGGCAGCAGGGCGCGGGCGGTTTCCGCCACCTTGGCCAAGGCCAGCAGCAGCGCGCGCAGGGCCTGGCCCACGGCATGCAGCCCCTGGCGCCAGCTGGCCTCGGTCAAGCCTTCCGGCGCCACGCCCAGCCAGCGCAGGCGGCTGCCGGGCGGGCATGCGCCCCCGACGGCACGCCAGGCGTTGATGGCCTGCTCCAGCTGTGCCAGCAGCTGCATCCAGTCGGCCAGCCCGCGCGCATGCAGGGTCACCTCCGCCAGCACATCCTTGATGTAGCCCTGCAGCTGGCGCGTGCCCAGGGTCCAGCCGGCAAACTGGATGCCGGTTTCATTGAGTTGGTGGGCCTCGTCCAGCACCACGACGCCGGCCGAAGGCAGCAACTGCGCCACGCCAGAGTCGCGCACCTCCATGTCGGCAAAGAACAGGTGGTGGTTGACCACGCACACATCGGCAGCCAGGGCCTGGGCGCGTGCGGTGTTGACGTGGCACTGCTCCCAGTGCGCGCAGGCGCTGCCCACGCAGTTGTCCTTGGTCGACGTCACCATGGCCGCGACGGTGGAGTTTTCCACCCAGCCCGGCAGCTCGGCCAGATCGCCGCTGCGCGTGCCGTGCGACCAGTCCTGCACCCGCGCCACGGCGCGCAGCACCTGCGGGTCCAGCGGCACCCGGCTTTGGTGCACCTGGCCCAGGCGGTGCAGGCACAGGTAGCTGGAGCGCCCCTTGAGCCGCGCCACCCGCAGGGGCAGGCCCAGGGCCTGGACCAGGCGCGGCACATCGCGCAGGAACAGCTGGTCCTGCAGCGCCTTGGTGGCCGTGGAAATGAGCACCCGCTGGCCGCTGAGCAGGGCTGGCACCAGGTAGGAGAAAGTCTTGCCGACGCCGGTGCCCGCCTCGACCACCAGCACGCCGCCGTCTTCCACGGTGCGCGCCACGGCCAGGGCCATGGCCGTCTGGCCGGGGCGTGGGCGAAAGTGCGGCTCTGCACGCGCCAGCCAGCCATCCTGGACAAAGGCGGCGGCCACTTGGTCGTGCAGGTTCAGGGGCAGCAAGGTGTTTTCAATAAAAAGTGAGCTGGTTGCGCAGGTTTTGTAGGCGAATCACCTATAAAACCATGTGAAACGCGCGATTGGCTTGCGCCAACAGCTCCTTTTTTTTAGGGCTGCGGCAAGCCCTTGGGAGTGGGCAAGGGTTCGCCACGACGCGGTTCTGCGCCACGGGCGCGGCGCGCCTCGGCCGCCTTTTGCTTATCCTGCAGCGCCTGCACGCGCTGGGCGCGCTCGGCCTCGGACTTGGCCTCGCGCTCGGCCACCCCGGCGGTGTGCGCCGCCTCGCGCTGCGCCTGGGCGGCAGCCCGCTGCTGGGCCGCGGTCTGGCGCTCCTGCTGCTCGCGGGCCAGCTCCGCCGGCGTCTTGACCGCCGGCTGGGCGCCCTGCTTGGTGCTGGAGGTCATGGGCGCCGGCGCGTGCTTCTCGCGCTGCTTTTGCTCGATGGCCCGCAGGCGCTCGCTGGCCTTTTCCTGGCGTTCCTCGCTGTTGATGCGCAGCTCGCGCTCGCGCAGCGCGGTGTCCTGCTCGCGCGCCTGGGCGCGGACTTCGCGCAGGCAGTTGTCCACCGCAAAGCGCTGCCAGCAGGCTTTCTCGCCCTCCACCCTGCGGGCGTCGATCTGGGACCGCGTGTGCAGGATGTCCTGGCGCTCCTGCGCACGCTGCTGTGCGCGCTGTTGCAGCTCCTGGGGGGACGGTGCGGCCTCTGCCGCGGGCACAGGCTGGGCCTGGACCGAAAACGCCAGCCACCCCAGGGTCAGCCAGCAGCCCGTACGCGTCAACAAGCAAGCAGATGTCATAGCTCTCAAATCAGGTCAGCCCGGTGTCCACCACCCGGCGCTCCAGCGCCAGGAACTCCTGGGATTGCATTTCGTTCAAGCGCGACACTGTACGCGGAAACTCGTGGGCCAACGGGCCTTCGGTGTACAGCTGCTCGGGCGGCACGGCGGCCGACATGATCAGCTTGACGCGCCGGTCGTAGAGCACGTCCACCAGCCAGGTGAAGCGGCGCGCCGGCGAGGCCATGTTGACCGGCATGTAGGGCACGTTGGACAGCAGCACGGTATGGAATTGCGAGGCGATTTCCAGGTAATCGTTCTGCGAGCGCGGGTTGTCGCACAGCTCGCGGAAGTCGAACCAGATCACGCCACCAGCGCGGCGCAGGGGCTTGAGTTCGCGCGACTCGATCTTGAAGACCGGCTTCTCGTCGGGCACATCGGCCAGCTTCTCGAACGCATCCTTCATCGAGGCGTCCGCCTGCGGCCCCAGCGGGCAGTGGTAGAGCTGGACCATCTCCAGCGTGCGGCGGCGGTAGTCCGTGCCGTTGTCCACGTTGACCACGTCCATGCGGGCGTTGAGCAGGTCGATCGCCGGCAGGATGCGGTCGCGGTGCAGCCCGTCAGGGTACAGGCCGTCGGGCGTGAAATTGGAGGTGGTGACAAAGCCCACGCCATTGTCGAACAACGACACCAGCAGGCGGTGCAGGATCATGGCGTCGGTGATGTCGGCCACGTGGAACTCGTCAAAGCAGATCAGCTTGTAGCGCTTGGCGATCTTGGCACCCAGCGCATCCAGCGGGTTCTGCGTGCCTTGCAGCAGGTGCAGCTCGCGGTGCACTTCGCGCATGAATTCGTGGAAGTGCAGGCGCACCTTGCGCTTGATCGGCACGGCATTGAAAAAGCAGTCCATCAGGAAGCTCTTGCCCCGTCCGACCCCGCCGTACATATAGACGCCGCGCGGAATTTCCGGCTTCTGGAACAGCTTCTTGATCGCATTCGAGCGCTTGGATTTGTACGCCGCCCAGTCATCGGCGCAGCGCTGCAACGCATCCACGGCGCGCAGCTGCGCAGGATCGGCGGTAAAGCCCTTGGCAGCCAGCTCGGCCTCGTACGCTTGTCTCACATTCACCTTCTACCTCCAACACGGGTCCATGGCTCAAGCATGCACTCGCGTTCAGCCAAGTCTCAGGGGGAAGGAGGCGAGGATGGGTGCACGCGACACAGGTCCATCAGTGCACGGCGTCGCAGCAGGCGCGCGGACAGCAGATCCGCAGGGGCTTGTGGATATCATGTCGAGCCAACGACAAACCTGCATTCTAGCCGCCTGCTCAGGCGCTTGCGTGCCAGCACGGCGGCCGCAGCGGCGCCCCCCCTCTCCCGCCTTCCATGCACCTCCCCCATTTTCTGCGCCACCCCACCCTTGCACTGACGGTCCTGCTGGCCGCGGCCGCTGTCAGCCCTTCCACCTGGGCGGCCGACGAACAGGCCTGCGCGCCCAGCACCATCGCCGCCGTGGCACGCTGGGCCGGCGTCAGCGGCCCACTGGTGCCGTGGGAGACGCCAGGCGGCCTGATCGCGGCAGCGGCCTGCAAGCCCCTGCCCGATGCGCCGAAAACCACCATCGCGGCCATCGCCTTCGACACCCTGCAGGAAGGCCCCACCCGGGGCGACGGCAGCAAGCTGCAAGTGGTGGCCCTGGTCGAGCACGGCGCGGTGGTCGCTGCCCACCGTACCCAGATCGAAGAGGACGCCACCACCGCCGTGGGCCGCTACCACATCGACACGGCGCGCTACAGGCTCAGCCCCAGCGTGCGCGCCTTTGGCACGGTGTTCCACAGCCACGCCCTGGGATCGCGCTGCGGCGACGCGAACGCCGGTTCCGAGCTGACGCTGTGGGTGCGCGAAGGCCAACAACTGCGCCCGGTGCTGGACACCAACCTGTGGGGCTGGATCAGCATCGTAGGCACGCCATGCATGATGGGCGAGCCCCTGCAGCGCAGCGAAGAGGCCCGAATCACCCTGGGTGTGGAAAAGACCAGCCGCCATGGCTTTGCCGACCTGTCCCTGACCGCACACGTTACGCAGCACGAAGTGCGCGACGGCGCGGTCGGGCAGACCCGCCAGCGCCGGGTGCGCACCGTGCTGCGCTATGACGGCCAGTCGTATGGCAGCGACATGTTCCGCGATTTCTGGTACCCGGCCAGCCTGCGCCGCCCCTGAGGCCAGCTCTGTGCACGCTGCAAACGCCAGCCTGCTGTCTGCACGATGGCGGGATGTTCCGCATGGCCGGCATCGACTGCATACCCCCTTTTGCTGGAATGCCTGCAGCCTGCAGCCCCCTGGCCCTGCATCACTCAGTACCCCTAAAAAATAGCTGCCAGCGCCCTATCCACGGGCGCTGGCAGCCATTTACGGCTTGAAACTTGGTTTAGAAGTTCAGCGTACGCTTGTCCACGGCCAGGGCCGCTTCCTTGGTCGCTTCCGACAGCGAGGGGTGGGCATGGCAGATGCGGGCGATGTCTTCGCTCGATGCCTTGAACTCCATGGCCACCACGGCTTCGGAGATCAGCTCGGACACCATGGGGCCCACCATGTGCACGCCCAGGATTTCGTCGGTCTCGGCATCGGCCAGGAACTTCACCATGCCGGTGGTGTCACCCAGGGCGCGCGCACGGCCATTGGCCAGGAACGGGAAGGAGCCGGCCTTGTACTTCACGCCGTCGGCCTTCAGTTGCTGCTCGGTACGACCCACCCAGGCGATTTCAGGGCTGGTGTAGATCACCCAGGGGATGGTGGCGAAGTTCACGTGACCGTGCTGGCCGGCAATGCGCTCTGCCACGGCCACGCCCTCTTCCTCGGCCTTGTGCGCCAGCATGGGGCCACGCACCACGTCACCCACCGCCCACACGCCGGGCAGGTTGGTCTTGCAGTCGCCGTCGACCACGATGGCACCGCGCTCGTCCAGCTGCAGGCCCACGACCTCGGCGTTCAGGCCGTTGGTGTTGGGCACACGGCCGATCGACACCACCAGCTTGTCGGCTTCCAGCACCTGGGCTTCGCCCTTGGCGTTGGTGTATTCCAGCTTCACGCCGGCACCGGAGGTGTCGACGTTGCCGATCTTCACGCCCAGCTCGATCTTCAGGCCTTGCTTGTCGAAGGACTTCTTGGCTTCCTTGGCGATCTGCTCGTCGACCGCCGACAGGAAGGCAGGCGCGCCTTCCAGCACGGTCACTTCGGCACCCAGGCGGCGCCACACGGAGCCCATTTCCAGGCCGATCACGCCCGCGCCGATCAACGCCAGCTTCTTGGGCGCAGCGCCCACGCGCAGCGCGCCGTCGTTGGACAGCACCTTGTCTTCGTCGAAAGGCAGGCCGGGCAAGGCACGGGCATTCGAGCCGGTGGCCACCACGATCTGTGCGCCGACCAGGGTTTCTTCGGCCTTGCCGGCCACCTTGATCTCATAGCCGCCGTCCACGGCCTTCACGAACGAAGCCGTACCGTGGAAGAAAGTGACCTTGTTCTTCTTGAACAGGTACAGGATGCCGTCGTTGTTCTGCTTCACGATGGCGTCCTTGCGGGCGATCATCTTGCTGACGTCCATGGCCACTTCGCCCGTGCTGATGCCGTGGTCGGCAAAGTGCAGCTTGGCGTGTTCAAAGTGCTCGGACGACTGCAGCAGCGCCTTGGAGGGAATGCAACCCACGTTGGTGCAGGTGCCGCCGGGTGCGGGTGTGCCGGCCGTGGTCGACCAGGCGTCGATACAGGCCACGTTCTTGCCCAGTTGGGCCGCGCGGATGGCGGCGATGTAGCCGCCGGGGCCGGCGCCGATCACGATAACGTCAAATTGCTTGCTCATAACTCAAAATCTCTGTGTGTCAGGTGCTTGAAAAAACCCACCGCAGGGCGTGGCCGAGGGTGGGTTTTCGTCGAGGTTCGAACCCTGTGGGGATTACAGGTCGAACAGCAGGCGGGAAGGATCTTCCAGCGCGTCCTTCATGGCCACCAGGCCCAGCACGGCTTCGCGGCCGTCGATGATGCGGTGGTCATACGACATGGCGAAGTAGTTCATGGGGCGCACCACGACCTGGCCGTTTTCGACCACGGCGCGGTCCTTGGTGGCGTGCACGCCCAGGATGGCGGACTGTGGGGGGTTGATGATGGGGGTGGACATCATCGAGCCGAAGGTACCGCCGTTGGAGATCGAGAAGGTGCCACCGGTCATCTCTTCGATGCCCAGCTTGCCGTCGGCGGCCTTCTTGCCGAATTCAGCGATCTTCTTTTCGATGTCGGCAAAGCTCATCTGGTCGGCGTTGCGCAGGATGGGCACCACCAGGCCACGGGGCGAACCCACGGCGATACCGATGTCGAAGTAGCCGTGGTAAACGATGTCGTTACCGTCCACCGAAGCGTTCAGCACGGGGTACTTCTTCAGGGCATGCACGGCCGCCTTCACGAAGAAGGACATGAAGCCCAGCTTCACACCGTGTTCCTTGGTGAAGTCGTCCTGGAACTTCTTGCGCAGCGCCATCACGGGCGCCATGTTGATTTCGTTGAACGTCGTCAGGATGGCGTTGGTGGATTGCGACTGCAGCAGACGCTCGGCCACACGGGCACGCAGACGTGTCATGGGCACGCGCTGCTCGGGGCGACCCGACAGGTCTTCCTTGACGGCAGGTGCTGCCACCTGGGGCAAGGCAGCCTTGGGAGCGCCCGTGGGGATGCTGGCACCCGCCTTGATGGCGGACAGGGCATCACCCTTGGTCACACGGCCGTCCTTGCCTGTGCCAGCCACATTGGCGGCGGACAGGTTGTTCTCGGCCAGCAGCTTGGCAGCAGCAGGCATGGCCACATCGCCCTTGTTGGCGGCAGCGGCAGGCGCAGCAACCGGTGCAGCGGCGGCGGCAGGGGCTGCAGCCGCAGGTGCGGCAGCGCCGGCCACGGCTTCGGTGTCGATCTTGGCGATCAGTTGGTCAGCGGTCACGGTGGCACCGTCACCTTGCACGATTTCGGTCAGCACGCCAGCAGCGGGGGCAGGCACTTCCAGCACGACCTTGTCGGTTTCGATTTCGATCAGGATTTCGTCCACGGCGACAGCTTCGCCGGGCTTCTTCTTCCAAGTCAGCATGGTCGCTTCGGCGATGGACTCGGACAGCTGGGGGACTTTAACTTCTACGATTGCCATTTTGAATTCTTTCCAAAAAGTGGGAGACGCCCCTGCCTAAGCAGGGGTTGTGCCTGGATTACTTGGTCAGGACAAAGCCTTTGAGCTTGGCGAACGCGGCTTCCACCAGGTTCTTTTGCTGCTCAGCGTGCAAGTGGGCATAACCCACGGCTGGCGATGCAGAGGCTGCACGACCGGCGTAACCCAGCTTCTGGCCTTCTTGCATGTTCTCGTAGATGTTGTGCTGGATGAAGAACCACGCGCCTTGGTTTTGTGGCTCGTCCTGGCACCACACCAGTTCCTTGGCATTCGCGTACTTCTTGACTTCGGCTTCGAAGGCCTTGTGGGGGAAGGGGTACAGCTGTTCCACGCGGATGATGGCGACATCGTCCACTTCCTTCTCGGCACGCTTCTTCACCAGATCGTAGTAAACCTTGCCGGAGCAGGCGATGATGCGCTTGACCTTGTCGGCCTTGGCCACGACGGCGGCATCACGCTCGGGGATCACGGTCTGGAAACCACCGGAGGTGAACTCGGTCAGCGGCGATGTCGCATCCTTGTTACGCAGCAGCGACTTGGGCGTCATGATCACCAAAGGCTTGCGCAGGTTGCGCACCATCTGGCGACGCAGCACGTGGAAGATCTGGCTGGCCGTGGTGGGCTGCACGATCTGCATGTTGGTGTCGGCTGCCAGTTGCAGGAAGCGCTCCAGACGCGCCGAGCTGTGCTCGGGGCCCTGGCCTTCGTAGCCGTGGGGCAGCATCATGGTCAGACCGTTGACGCGGCCCCACTTCACTTCGCCGGAGGCGATGAACTGGTCGATCACCACCTGGGCGCCGTTGGCGAAGTCGCCGAACTGGGCTTCCCAGATCACCAGGGTGTTGGGATCGTTGGAGGCGTAGCCGTATTCAAAGCCCAGCACTGCCTCTTCGGACAGGATGGAGTCGATGACGACGAAGGGCGCCTGGTTCTCGGCCACGTTCTGCAGCGGGATGTAGGTGCCTTCGTTCCACTTTTCACGCTTTTGATCGTGGATCACGGCGTGGCGGTGGGTGAAGGTGCCACGGCCGCAGTCTTCACCAGACAGACGCACGGGGTAGCCCGAGGCCACCAGCGATGCGAAGGCCATGTGCTCACCCATGCCCCAGTCCACGTTGACTTCGCCGCGGCCCATGGCGGCGCGGTCGTCCACCACCTTCTTCACCAGGGAGTGGGGGTTGACGGTCTCGGGCAGCGTGGTGATCTTCTCGGCCAAACGCTTCCATTCGGCCAGAGGAATCGCGGTATCGCCGGCATCGGTCCACTTCTTGCCCAGGAAGGGGCTCCAGTCGACCGCGTACTGGCTCTTGAAGTTGGTCAGCACCACTTCCTGGGTGTGACGGCCTTCGTCCATGGCAGCGCGGTAGGCCTTGGCCATGTCGTCACCCAGGGTCTCGCCCAGGCCTTGGGCTGCCAGCTTGTCGGCATACAGCTTGCGCGTGCCAGGGTGGGCCGCGATCTTCTTGTACATCAGCGGCTGGGTCAGCGCAGGCGTATCTTGCTCGTTGTGACCCAGCTTGCGGAAGCAGACGATGTCCACCACCACGTCCTGCTGGAACTCCATGCGGTAGTCCAGGGCCAGTTGCATGCTCAGTGCCACGGCTTCGGGATCATCACCGTTCACGTGCAGCACGGGCGACTCGACCATCTTCACGATGTCGGTGCAGTAGGTGGTCGAACCCTTGTCGCGGGGGTCAGAGGTGGTGAAACCGATCTGGTTGTTGATGATCAGGTGCACGGTGCCGCCGGTGGAATAACCACGGGTCTGCATCAGTGCCAGGGTTTCCTGGTTCACACCTTGGCCGGCGAAAGCGGCATCGCCGTGCACCAGCACAGGCATCACCTGCTTGCCTTCGGGGTCGTTGCGACGGTCCATGCGCGAACGCACCGAACCTTCGACCACAGGGTTCACGATTTCCAGGTGGGAAGGGTTGAACGCCAGCGACAGATGCACGGGGCCGCCGATGGTCGACACGTCGGAGCTGAAGCCCTGGTGGTACTTCACGTCACCTGCGGGCAGATCTTCGGGCGCAGTGTGCTCGAATTCGGCGAACAGGTCCTTGGGCATCTTGCCCAGGGTGTTGACCAGCACGTTCAGACGGCCACGGTGGGCCATGCCGATGACCACTTCCTGGACACCCTTGGCACCGGCCGCATTGATCAGCTCGTCCATCGCCACGATGAAAGACTCCCCGCCTTCCAGCGAGAAGCGCTTCTGGCCCACATACTTGGTGTGCAGGTAGCGTTCCAGGCCTTCGGCCGCAGTCAGGCGGTCCAGGATGCGCTTTTTCTGGTCGGCATTGAAAGCAGGCTTGGAGCGGATGGACTCCAGGCGTTGCTGCCACCAGCGCTTTTGCACCTGGTCGGTGGTGTACATGTACTCGACACCGATGGTGCCGCAGTAGGTCTCGCGCAATGCGTTGAGCAACTCGCGCAAGGACATGGTTTCCTTGCCGAAGAAGGTGTTGCCCACGTTGAACACGGTTTCCTGGTCGGCATCGGTGAAGCCGTAGAACGCAGGATCGAGTTCAGGAATTTCAGGGCGCTCGGTGCGCTTGAGGGGGTCCAGATCGGCCCAGCGTTGGCCGACGTTGCGATAGGCCGCAATCAGCTGTTGTACCGCGGTGCGCTTGCGCCCGAGTTCGGAGTCGGCACCGGAAGCCACGACCACCTTGGTGCCGCCTTGCTTGGCGCGCTCAGCGAAAGCATTGATGACGGGCTGGTGGGGAATGTCTTTGGCGTTGGATCCATCGACTGCAGGAACGTGCTGCAGGGCGTCGAAGTATTCGCGCCAGGAATCGGGAACGCTGCCAGGGTTGGCCAGATAGTTCTCATACATTTCTTCGACGTAAGGGGCATTGCCGCCGAAGAGATAGGTGTTGCCTTGATAGGCTTGGTAGACAGTGGGCTGATCGCTCATATTCCGCTGACCTTCGCTTTCCTGGAGAAAGCTTTAGCTGGTTGGTAAACCTCCCGCGACACGGCTGTACCGATTGGCGGATGCGACTGTGGCAAAGGAAGGGCCTGTTGTTGCTGCGCCATTGTGCCATCGAAAGCACAATTCGTTTGTGAAGGTCTTATGTAAGAGTTGAGGAATTTCATCGTGCATTGCAACAAACACGTGCCTGAAATGCTCCTCAAAACATATTTCTTATGTAAAACCGCCTGCAGCATAGTTTCGGCAATAAGCAAGTCGCGTACAGTCTGCGCTTGAACATCGCACCAGCCGAGCCCCCTCAGCCCCATCCATCTGGCCATGCCCTCTGAAAAGACCACCAACCGCACCTTCTTGCTTCTCTTGATTGCAGTCAGCGCGGGATTCGGCGTGATTCTGTGGCCCTTCATCGGCGCCATCTTCTGGGCCCTGGCGCTGGCCATCCTGTTCCACCCACTGAACAAGCGCCTTTTGCAGCGCATGCCCAGCAAGCCCAACCTGGCCACCCTGGTCACTTTGGCGCTCTGTCTGCTGGGAGTCATCCTGCCGTTGGTGCTGATCGCCACCTCAGTGGTCAGCGAAACCGTGATCATCTACAACCGCATGTCGACGGGGCAGCTGGACTTCGGCACCTACTTCCAGCAGATCAGTGCCGCCATGCCCGCGTGGATGAAAGATTTGCTGCAACGCATCAACTTGGCGTCAACCCAGGAAATCCAGAGCAAGCTCTCCAGCGTGGCCGCCGAAGCCGGCAAGCTGATCGCGGGCAAGGCCGTGGAACTGGGCCAGAACACGCTGGGCTTTGTGGTGAGCTTCGGCATCATGCTGTACCTACTGTTCTTTCTGCTGCGCGACGGCACCCGCCTCGCACAGCGCGTGCGCAACGCCATTCCAATGGAACGCGAGCACAAGCAAGCCCTGGCCGACAAGTTCGCCACCGTCATCCGCGCCACCGTCAAGGGCAACCTGGTGGTTGCCTGCGCCCAGGGGGCACTGGGTGGCCTGATCTTCTGGATTCTGGACATCCAGGGCGCTGTGCTCTGGGGGGTGCTGATGGCCTTCCTGTCGCTGCTGCCCGCCGTGGGCGCCAGCCTGATCTGGGGGCCGGTCTCCATCTACTTCATGGCCACCGGCAGCGTCACCCAGGGCCTGGTGCTGGCCACCTATGGCGTGGTGGTGATCGGGCTGGTGGACAACATCCTGCGCCCCATACTCGTTGGCAAGGACACCAAGCTGCCTGACTACATCGTGCTGATCACCACCTTGGGGGGCATGTCGATTTTCGGGCTCACCGGTTTCGTGATCGGCCCAGCCATCGCCGCCCTGTTCATCGCCTGCTGGGAAATCTTCAGCCCGCAACAACCGGACGAGTAAGCCCACCCATCAAAAAGCCGCCCTCATTGGCGGCTTTTATGCGGAAATCTCACGCTCACCACTCCCCGATGCTGCGCACCAGATGGTCCAGGTCACATGGCGTGGGGCCAGCCTGGGCTTGCACTGCCTGCGGTGCATCGCCACCCATCTGCGCCACATTGGAGGCTTGCCCCTGCTGCAAGGGCGCAGACAGTGGCGGGTGCTGCGTATGGTGGCGGCCAAAGGTGTGACCGGACAACAGGCTGTGGGTGGCAGGTGGTGTGGACATGGCGGCACGCTCCTTGAACTCGACTGTAAGAAGCCTGAACAACCGCCGCCGTAGGACAAGGTTCACAAGGACTGTCACTGGGGCCTAGGCATAACCCTCACCCAGTCGCCAGCACGGCCCTCGGATTCCTTTAAGCTTGCCGCCCTATGCCGCAAACGATTGCCCGCCCAGCCCACAGCGAACTGCTCATCAAAAAAAGCCGCTTCATCGGTTGCGTGCAACCCATGCACGATCGCGCCAGCGCCCAGGCGGTGGTCGATGCCCTGCGCCAGACCCACCCTGGCGCCGCCCACGTTTGCTGGGCCTTGCTGGCGGGCGGCCAGTCGGCTGCAGTCGATGATGGCGAGCCCAGTGGCACGGCGGGCCGCCCAATGCTGGAAGTCCTGCGCCACCACGACCTGGAAGGCGTGCTGGCCACCGTGGTGCGCTATTTTGGCGGCGTCAAGCTGGGCGCCGGAGGCTTGGTGCGCGCCTACACCGACAGCGTGGCCCAGGCCTTGCTGCAGGCCGAAAAGATCACCTTGCAGCGCATGGTGACGCTGCAGTGCAGCCTGCCCTATGCCCTAGAAGGCTGGCTGCGCCGCGAACTGGAGCAGGCCGGCGCCCAGTTGCAGAACATCCGCCACCACAGCCGCGTGGACATGCAGTGGAGCATGCCCCAGCCGCACAGCGCAGCCCTGGTCCAGCACCTCAACGACGGCGGCCAGGGACGGATTGCTTGGCTGCCCTACTGGCCCGATTGATTCCAAGGCCCAGCCCTGCCAGCCTGCGCGTATCGGCCAAACAAAGCGGGCAATCGGTTTTTTATTGATCGACCGCAAGATGAGCTCCACTTTTAGAGTTCAGGCATTCCTACCGGACCCTGCCTGACCATGGATTTACGCTACGCCACCGCCCTTCGCAACGCCACCAACGCTTGGGCGCAGAACCGCGTCACCGACAGCCTGACGCTGCAGGAGCTGCGCCGTTCCCCCAACCAGCAGCAGCAACCGCAACGCGACCATCCCGCCACGCCGGGCAGCGCTGCAGCCACACCGATGGCGCACGCCCAACCCGAGCTGGCGCGCTACGGCAACCTGGGCACACGCCTCAACGTATTTGCCTGAGGCCGCCGACCGCGGCCTCCAAACCGGATTACAGTCGTGGCATGAGCACCACCCCAGCCACCGGCGAAGACCACCACAAACCCGCTTACCCCCTGGTCACCGCCTTGACCGCTATCCGCAAGGCCCGTCATATGACCCAGGCCGAACTGGCCCAGCATGCCGGGCTGTCGCGCATGACGGTGCAACGGCTGGAAAGCAACGGACTGGATCCACGGCTGTCCACCCTGCAGGAAATGGCTCGCGTGCTGGAGCAGGAGATGGTGACCATCCCCCGGCACCTGCATGGCAGCTTCCACGAATGGTTGGCCGCGCAAACCGCGCACGGCAAGACCCACCCTTAAACACCCCCCTCATCCAGCCGCAGCAGTTGCGGCAATGCCTGGGCCGCCGTGGCGCGCACACAGGCATCGGCCAACCTGTCCAGCTCGGTCGCATCGGGGTTGACCACCACCACACGTGCACCCTGCTGGTGGGCTTGAAAGACCAGCCCCGCTGCCGGGTAGACCACGCCCGAGGTGCCCACCACCAGCATCAGGTCGCAGGTTTGCACCGCGGCTTCCGCCTGCGCCAGGGCCGCCGCTGGCAGGTGCTCGCCAAACCAGACCACGCCGGGGCGCACCGTGTTACCGCAGGTGGGACAAGATGGCGGCTCGCCCCCACGCTGCACGGCAGCCTCTAGATCGCACTGCGGGCACACCGCGTCCAGCCATTGGTGGGCCAGCAAATCCCCGTGCAGGCAGATCACACCGGGGCTGCCCGCCCGCTGGTGCAGGCCGTCCACGTTCTGCGTCACCAGTTGCAGCTTGCCCGGGTGGTGATGGGCAAACTGCGCCAGCGCCTGGTGCGCGGCATTCGGCTGCACTGTGGACACCAGGGCACGCCGGTGGGCGTACCACTGCCAAACGCGCTGCGGGTGGGCCCGAAAACCTGGCTCCGACGCCATCTCCTGCGGATCGAACTGCGCCCAGATGCCGGTTTGCACGTCGCGGAACGTGGGCACCCCCGACTCGGCACTGACGCCCGCGCCGGTCAGCACCGTCACTTGCCGGGCCTGCTGCAGCCAGGCGCGCACTTGCCGCAGAATTTCAGTGTTTTCTGGCTCTAGCGCAGGCATGGCAAGCGCTGACAGCTATCTTTTTGTGCTTATGCCTGGCGCTGGCGCACGGCCTCGTACAGGCACACGCCACTAGCCACGGACACGTTCAGGCTTTCCACGGCACCTTGCATGGGAATGCTGATCAGCTCGTCGCAGGTCTTGCGGGTCAGCTGGCGCATGCCGTCGCCCTCGGCGCCCAGCACCAGGGCCACGGGGCCCTTGAGGTCCACCTGGTACAGGTGCTTGTCGGCATCACCGCTGGTGCCGATGATCCAGATGTTGCGCTCCTTGAGTTCCTTGAGCGTGCGCGCCAGGTTGGTCACCATGAAGTACGGCACGGTCTCGGCCGCGCCGCTGGCCACCTTGGCCACCGTGGCGTTGATGCCCGAGGCATGGTCCTTGGGCGCGATCACGGCGTGCACGCCCGCACCGTCAGCCACGCGCAGGCAGGCGCCCAGATTGTGCGGATCGGTCACACCATCCAGCACCAGCAGCAAGGGGTTCTGCACCCCGCTTTCTTCCAGGTCGTCCAGCAGCTCTTCGAGCGTGCGGGTGTCCTTGACCTCGTCCACGCGCGCGGCCACGCCCTGGTGGCCGTGGCTGCCGGCCAACTTGGCGATGCGCATGGCATCGGCTTCGATCAGGCGCGCACCGGCTTCCTTGGCTTTTTCCAAGAACTGGCGCATGCGCGCATCGCGGCGCGTGCCTTCGTAATAAATCTCAATGATGGATTGGGGCGCGGTCTTCAGACGCACGCCGACGGCATGAAAGCCGAAAAGCACTTTGGGGGACGACATAGGGCAGCGATTATCCCGCTTCGCAGCCCCGCGCCAAGGGCCGCACACAGATACCTGTAGAGCGGGCTTCAATTCATGCCGGTGCATGGCCTGGGCACTTCATAGCGTCAAGTTATGAATTCATGCACCCGACAAGGGATCCACGAACTCCCTACACTTGCGCACTTTCCCGACTTCGGTGCACGCTTTTTCATCATGTTTCACCCCCTGCTGCGCTGGTCCAAGCAGACCAGCATCGTCACGCAAATCGTCATCGGCCTGGTGCTGGGCATTGCGTTGGCCCTGATCTGGCCCGACGCCGCCCTGCGCGTCGAGCTGTTGGGCACCCTGTTCATTTCGACCCTCAAGGCCGTGGCCCCCATCCTGGTGTTCGTGCTGGTGATTGCCGCCATCAGCAACCAAAGCCCCGGCCAGACCGGGCACCTGCGCCCCATCCTGGGCCTGTACCTGATCGGCACCCTGACCGCCGCCATCGTCGGCGTGACGGCCAGCATGCTGTTCCCCTCCACGCTGATACTGCAGGATGCGGCCTCGGGCATGGCGGCCCCGGGCGGCATCGGTGAAGTGCTGGTCCAGTTGCTCAAGAGCGCCGTGGCCAACCCGGTCAATGCCCTGCTGAATGCCAACTACATCGGCATCCTGGTCTGGGCCATCGCCATCGGCATCGCCCTGCGCAAGGGCGCGGAAAGCACCCGCCAGGCCATGGCCGACCTGTCCAGCGGCATCACCCTGATCATCCAGGCCGTGATTCGCATCGCGCCGCTGGGCATTTTCGGTCTGGTAGCCTCCACCGTGGCCACCACCGGCACCCAGGTGCTGGCTGGCTATGTGCACCTGCTGGCGGTGCTGCTGGGCTCCATGCTGTTTGTGGCGCTGATCGTCAACCCCCTGATCGTGTGGTGGCAGATCCGCCGCAACCCTTACCCGCTGGTGTGGATGTGCCTGCGCGAAAGCGGTGTCACGGCCTTCTTCACGCGCAGCTCGGCCGCGAACATCCCCGTGAACCTGGCCATCGCCAAGCGCCTGAACCTGGACGAGAACACCTACAGCGTGGCCATTCCCCTGGGCGCCACCATCAACATGGCCGGCGCGGCCATCACCATCAGCGTGCTGTCGCTGGCGGCGGCCCACACCCTGGGCATCGTGGTGGACATGCCCACGGCCATCCTGCTGTGCGTGGTGGCCTCGGTCTGCGCCTGCGGCGCCTCGGGCGTGGCCGGTGGCTCCCTGCTGCTGATCCCCCTGGCCTGCTCGCTGTTCGGCATCTCCAACGATGTGGCCATGCAGGTCGTGGCCATCGGCTTCATCATCGGCGTGCTGCAGGATTCCGCCGAAACGGCGCTGAACTCGTCGACCGACGTGCTGTTCACCGCTGCGGCCTGCATGGCCCAGGAGCAGCGCCAGGGCTGACGCCTGCCGCACTCCCGTCGACCAAGGCCCCTGCACAGGGGCCTTTTTCATGGGCATCCCATGCCTGCGCCCACAAAAAAGCAGCCCGAAGGCTGCTGCAGGGGGCTGTGCCTGTCCGGGCTCAGCGGTAGTAGGCTTCCACCGTGCCCTTGAGCTTGATCAGCAGCGGACGGCCCTTGCGGTCCAGGGTCTTGCCGGCCGGCACCTTCACCCAGCCTTCGCTCACACAGTATTCCTCCACATCGTTGCGGTCCTTGCCGTTGAAGCGGATGCCGATGTCGTGCTCGAACACGGCCGCCACGAAGAACTTGCTGCTGGGGTCGATCGACAGGTGATCGGGCAATTCTGGGCGGGCGATAGCGTCAGTCATAAAAAATTTCCAGGTCTGCGGGCACAGGGCCCCAATTCACGAATGCGGCGATTGTCGTGCATTTGGCAATGCCCTGGCGCTCACACCAGGCGCCCGGCCTCGATGGTCAGGGTGCGCTCGCACTGCGCGGCAATCTCGCGGTCGTGGGTGACCAGCACCAGGGTTGTGCCCAGCTCGCGGTTCAGCGACAGCATCAGCGCCATCACCGCCGCCCCGGTGGCGAAGTCCAGGCTGCCCGTGGGCTCGTCCGCCAGCAGCACGGCCGGCTGCACCACAAAGGCACGCGCCAGGGCCACGCGCTGCTGCTCTCCGCCGGACAGCAGCTTGGGATAGTGCCCCAGGCGCTGGCCCAGCCCCACGCGCTGCAGCATCTCGCTGGCCTGCTGGCGCGCACTGCGCACGCCGGCCAGCTCCAGCGGCAGCATCACGTTTTCCAGTGCCGTCAGGTTCGGCAGTAGCTGGAAGCTCTGGAACACAAAACCCATCTTCTGCCCACGCAATGCTGCGCGCGCATCCTCGTCCAGTGCAAAAATGTCTTGCCCCTGCAGGCGCACCGAGCCCTGCGTGGGGGTGTCCAGCCCGGCCAGCATCGACAGCAAGGTGCTCTTGCCCGATCCCGATGCCCCCACGATGGCTGCGGTCTGCCGGGGCTGCAGGCTGAAATGGATATCCCGCAAAATCTCCAGCGCACCGGTGGAGTCGGTCACGGTTTTATGCAGGTGCTCGACTTCGATCACCGGGGCAGACATCAATTCAGCAGACATGAAAGGCCTTATCGCTAGCATGCAAGACGCACAAACAAAGAAACACCGCCGCCACTTTATCGCGTCCTCGCTGGCCCTGGGCCTGTCCAGCCTGGCCGGCGGCGTGCAGGCGCAGGCACGCCCTGCCAAGCATGTGCTGGTGGTCGGGGATTCGCTGAGCGCCGAATACGGCCTGGCGCGCGGCACGGGCTGGGTGGCCCTGCTGGCGCAGCGCCTGGCGCAGCACCAGCAGCCGGTGCCGGTCACCAATGCCAGCGTCAGCGGCGACACCACCTCGGGCGGGCGCGCGCGGCTGCCGGGCCTGCTGAGCCAGCACCGGCCCAGCGTGGTCATCATCGAGCTGGGGGGCAACGATGCGCTGCGCGGTCTGCCGCTGTCCGGCACGCGCGACAACCTGCGCTGGATGACCCAGGCGGCGCAGGAGGCCGGCGCCAAGGTGCTGCTGCTGGGCATGCAGATGCCGCCCAACTACGGCCGGCAATACGCCCAGGATTTTGAACAGCTGTTTGCCAGCGTGGCGCAGGAGCGCAAGGCCGCGCTGCTGCCCTTCTTCCTGCAGGGCGTGGCCGATGGCAAGGACCCGCTGGCCCTGTTCCAGGCCGACCGCATCCACCCCAACGCCCAGGCCCAGCCGCTCATGCTGGAGAACGTGTGGCCGGTGCTGCGCCCTCTGCTGTGACCGGCTGTGACCCCACGCAGGCCCGGTAAGCGTGCCAGCTGGCGCAGCCCAGCCATGGCCCCACCACGACCAACGGCCACTGCCAGGGCACCAGCAAGGCGACCGCCACCAGCAGCACGATCAGCAGCCCCCACAACACGAGCACCCCGGTCTGCGTGGTCACCACGCGCAAGCTGGTGATGGCGGCGGTCATGGCATCGGTGCCGCGGTCCAGCATCATCGGCAACGAAACGACGGTGCTGCCGAACACCAGGGCCGCAAACACACCGCCAACGGCGCTGTAGACAGCGATGAATTCCCAGTTGTCGACACTGAACAAGGCCTGGACCACGCCGGTGGTGGACGGCATACCGGTGTTGAAGAACACGGCAAACACCACCAGCGAAGCCCGGCCCCACAGCAGCTCCAGCACGATGAGCACCAGCACCAGCATGCCCATGCTGGCCAGTTGCTTGTCCCAGCAGGTGATGGACTGACCCAGGTCCGGGGCCAGCCCCTGCTCCAGCCGGCGGCTGGTGTCGTACAGCCCCATGGCCAGAAACGGCCCCAGCAGCAGGCAGCCGCTGGCCAACGACATGGTGTATTCCGGGCTGGCCCGAAACACCCAGGCCAGTGCCAGCGCCATCAGCCAGAAACAGCTGCCGTAGAACAGGGCCACGCCCCAGGCGCGGCGGATATCACGCCAGCCAGCAGCCAGCCAGCGCAAGGGCTCGTGCCACCCGACGCTGCGGATGACGATGGGCGCGCCCTCGCTGGCGGCGACCACATGCACGGGGGAATCCGGTGTTGCCATGGCTGTCCTCCTGTGGGAGACAGGAAAACATAGCCACCCGCAGGCGTCAATCTGCGGAAAACACCCGATAAAAAAAAGAGCAGCTGGCTCGCCTCCAACAAAGGTTTCAGAGAAATTTCACTCTGAAATCCAATATGGATGCACGCCAGCAGCTCCTGTTTTTCAGACGACCTCAGTCCTGCCAGGGCGTGCCAAAGGCCAGCTGCCAAGCCTGGGCCAGGTCTTGCAGCAGGTCCTGCGGGTCTTCCAGCCCAACGCAAAAGCGCACCACGGAGCCGGCCTGCAGGCTGCCGCGGCCCCCGCTGCGCATGCTGTCGATGTCATAGGGCACGACCAGACTCATGGGCCCGCCCCAGCTGTAGCCCAGGCGGAACAGCTGCAGGCTGTCGCAGAACTTGTCGATGGCGGCACGGTCGTAGCGCGGGTCGATCACCACGCTGAACAGGCCCGCAGCCGCGCCCTGGCCCTGGTTGGCGCCGCCGCACAGCTGCTGCCAGTGGGCATGGCCAGGCGCGCCGGCGAAGGCTGGGTGCAGCAGCTGCACCACGGCGCTCTGGCGCTGCAGCGCCGCCGCCAGGGTGCGGGCCGACAGGTCGTGCGCGCGATAGCGCAGGGCCACGCTGGACAGCGAGCGCAGCACCAGCTCCGCATCGTTGGCACCGATGCCAATGCCCAGGCGCATGTGCGTCAGCTTGATGCGCATGTGCAAGGCCCCGTCCGCCGTGATAATGCTGCCCATCAGCACGTCGCCACCGCCACTGGGGTACTTGGTCAGCGCATGCGCGGACACATCCACCCCCAGGCTGCCGCCATCGGCCAGCAGGTCGAACGGCTGGAAGGCAAGGCCCGCCCCCCAGGTGTTGTCCAGCACCGTGGTCACGCCGCGCGCACGGCAGGCCTGGACCTGGGCGATCAGATCGGGGAACTCCATGCTCACGCTGCCCGGGGCTTCCAGCCACACCAGCGTGGTCGCCGGTGTGATCTTGGCCTGCAGGTCGGCCACATCCATGGGGTTGTAGAGCACCGGGCGGATGCCCCAGCGGGTCAGCTCGTGGTCGGCGAAATCCTTGTTCGGTCCGTAGGCGTTGTCGGGAATCAGCACCTCGTCGCCCGCCGACAGCAGGCCCAGGGCCACGGTGCTGATGGCGCTCAGCCCGCTGGGCACCAGCAGGCACTGCTGGCCCCCCTCCAGGCTGCACAGGCGCTCTTCCAGCTGGTAGGTCGTGGGCGTGCCATGCAGGCCATAGGTGTAGCCGCTCTTGTCCAGCCAGCGGCGCGTGCGCATGTCCTGCACGTTGTCGAACAGGACGGTGGAAGCCTTGTGGACCGCCGGCTGCGGCGCGGAGAAAGCGGCGGGGGCCTGGTACGCGTGGTGTACCAGCTCGGTCGTGATGTGGCGTGCTTGCTTCATGCCCACATGTTAAGCCGCCCACCGCGCGCACCGGCCAAGAAAAAGCCGCCCGAAGGCGGCCTTCTTGGAAACCGTGCGCCGGATTACTTCACGGTCAGCAGGTTGTTGACGGAGGACACGCCCTCCACGGCCTTGGCCAGCTGCTCGGCACGATCCTTGCCCGCCTGGTTGGGGGCTTCGCCGTGCAGGGTGACCACGCTGCCCTTGGTGTCCACATTGATCTTCAGCGCGCTCAGGTCGGCATCGCCCACCAGTGCGGCCTTGACCTTGGCGGTGATGCTGGCCTCGCTGGCCACGGCCAGGGCGTCGCTGGCCACATCCTTGGTGGCATCGGCAGCCTGCTGCGCTGCCTCCTTGGTGGCCTCTACGGCGTTTTCCATTTTCTGACCGGCTGCCTCGGCGGCGCGGTCTGCCTCCATCTTGGCCTTTTCAGCAGCTTGCTCAGTACGCTCAATGGTGTTGTCCAGCTTCTGACCGGCGGTTTCTTCCTTGGGACCGCATGCGGCCAGGCCCAGGGCCAGGGCCGAGACGGCCAGCACTTGAACAACGCGCTTGTGAGATATCGACATGTGTGAAAGCTCCTCATCAATCTTCATATAGGCAAAGCCACGGCCTCAACACCGTGACGACGTGGGGTGAATCCTAGGGGCAACCCGAATCCCGCCCGGTCGGAGAGGGCCGAAGCGTCCGTAGGACAAGCACGAACATCCAAGACGCCCCGCAATCCCTCCACAATAGCGGCTTATGCAATTGAAACAGTGGTTCCCCTTCCTGGCCTGGCCCCGCCCCACCTGGGCGCTGGCCCGCGGCGAAATGCTGGCAGGGGTCACGGTCGGCCTGATGCTGCTGCCCCAGGGCGTGGCCTATGCCGCCCTCGCGGGCATGCCGCTGGTCACCGGCATCTATGCGGCCCTGCTGCCTTCGCTGGTGGCCGTGCTGTGGAGCAATTCACCCCGCCTGGGCGTCGGCCCTACGGCACTGACCAGCCTGCTGATCGGCGCATCGCTGGCCGGTATGGCCGAACCCGGCAGCGCCCACTGGGTCACCCTGGCCTGCTGGATGGCCATCATGGCCGGCGCCGTGCAGTGGCTGCTGGGCGCGCTGCGCAGCGGCTGGCTGGTCAACCTGGTCACCTCGCCGGTGCTGAACGGCTTCACCCAGGCGGCGGGCATCCTGATCCTGCTGTCACAGCTGCCCGACCTGCTGGGGCTGCGCAGCACCTGGAGCGCCTGGTTCCACAACCCCGATCTGCACCACTTCGACGGCTGGGCCGCCGGCTTCGGCCTGGGCGGGCTGTGCCTGCTGCTGCTGCTCAAGAAACTGGCCCCGCGCTGGCCCGCGGCCGTGCTGGTGGTGGCCGTGTGCGGCATGCTGAGTGCCGCCCTGGGCTACGCCGAACGCGACGGCAACATCGTCGGCCACCTGCCGGCGGGCCTGCCCGGGCTGAGCTGGCCAGCCGCCATCGGCTGGGACGAAGTCTCGCGCCTGCTGCTGCCCGTGATCATGGTCAGCCTGGTGAGCTTTCTGGAAGTGGCATCCAGCGCCCAGCTGGAGCACCGCCAGGCCGGCACGCGCTGGAATGAAAACCAGGACCTGATCGCCCAGGGCATGTCCAAAGTGGTGTCCGGCCTGAGCGGCAGCTTTGCCATCAGCGCCTCGTTCTCCCGCTCGGCCGTCACGCTGCACGTGGGCGCCAAGACCGGCTGGACCAGCGTGTTCGCGATCGGCATGGTGCTGGTGACGGTGCTGTGGCTCACGCCCTGGCTGTACCACATCCCCCAGGCAGCCCTGGCGGCGGTGGTGGTCTCGGCCGTCATCAACCTGATCCAGCCGCGCAGCCTGCAGGCGCTGTTTCGCATCTCGGCGGTGGAAGGCAGCATTGCCCTGACGACCTTCGTGCTGACCCTGGCCACCGCGCCGCGCCTGTACTGGGGCGTGCTCACGGGCGTGCTGCTGAGCCTGTGCCACTTCCTGTACCACCGCCTGCACCCGCGGATCGTCGAGATCGGCGAACACGCGGATGGCAGCCTGCGCTCGCGGGCCATCTGGAACCTGCCGCCCATCACCCCGCACGTGCTGGCCGTGCGCCTGGATGCCGAGTGGGACTTCGCCTCCTCCGCCGCGCTGGAACGCCATCTGACCCAGGCAATGCAGGAGCATCCGGACCTGCAGGCCCTGTACCTGGACGCCCAGCCCATCAACCGGATCGATGTCACCGGCGTGGAGAGCTTTCTGCGCTTGCGCCAAAGCCTGCAAAAGCGCGGGATTGACCTGCATATCGGCGGATTGAAATTGCCGGTGCAAGCGATACTGGACAAAGCAGGATGCCTGTCGCCCGGCACCGGCCTGCACCTGCACCGTACCAATACACAAGCACTGGCTTTTTTGCGCAACGCTTATTGAGGTAAATGGCAGGAAGCCCGCAGCCAGCCTGCACGGACTGCTACACTTGAACGAATTAACCACGCTGGATCGTTTTTTGTGACTGGTACTGCCACAACTCTCCCCATCACGCTGCATCAGCTCCGTCTGGACGGAGCGCTTGCACTGCTGGGTAAAGAAGAAAGTGCAGGCCTGCCCCCAGCGGACCACGATCCCTCCGCCCACTTGCAAGCCATCATCGATGAGCTATGCGACCTCTCTTTGCGCGACCCGCTGACCGGCTGCGCCAACCGCCGTCAGTTCGACACCATCCTGGACCGTGAACTGGACCGCGTGGCACGTTCCGGTGACGTGGCACTGCTGCTGATGATCGACGTGGACCATTTCAAGCGTGTCAACGACCTGCACGGCCACAACGTCGGCGACATGGTGTTGCAAGCGGTGGCCCAGGCGCTGAATGGCTGCGTGCGCCCCATGGACACGCTGGCCCGCTATGGCGGCGAAGAATTCGCCATCGTCCTTCCGGCCTGCCAGCCTGCCTATGGCCAGAATGTGGCTGAACGCGTGCGCAAGGCGGTGGAAGCGCTGCGCATCCCCATCGCCCCAGGCCAGGAACTGACCGTCACCGTCAGCATCGGTGGTGCCTATGCCCTGCAATGGATACGCAGCACGCGCAAGCTGTGGATTGAGCGCGCAGACCAGCAGTTGTACCAAGCCAAGAGCCATGGCCGCAACCGGATTGAAATCGAACAACAACCTGACAGCACCGTGACTGCAGAAGAAAAAAAACTGCTTTTTGTCCCCGATTTGACTGGCGATACCAGCTGGTCCGGGGATTGGTCCGATGTATTCGCCGCCCCCCTGGGCTCGACAGATGGCGTCAACTGAAAGCATTGAGATGAGCGACGTGCTGTCCCCCCTCCACCCCACCAAGGCCAACACCCCTGGTGGCGAACCGCGCACCATCCGCACCTCGAACGCGCACATCATTGCCGTCACCAGCGGCAAAGGCGGCGTGGGCAAGACCTTTGTCTCCGCCAACCTGGCCGCCGCGCTGACCCGCCTGGGCATGCGCGTGCTGGTGCTGGATGCCGACCTGGGCCTGGCCAACCTGGACGTGGTGCTGAACCTCTACCCCAAGGTCACGCTGCACGATGTGTTCACCGGCAAGGCCTCGCTGCAAGACGCGGTGGTCACGGCCCCCGGCGGCTTCCATGTGCTGCTAGCCGGCTCGGGCATGGTCGAATACTCGCGCCTGACACCCGAGGTGCGCAACCAGTTGATCCACGTGATCGACACCCTGGCCCCCAATTACGACGTGGTGCTGCTCGACACGGGCGCCGGCATCTCCGACGTGGTGCTGTTCTCGGTCTCTCTGGCCAAGGAAGTGCTGATCGTGGCCACGCCGGAACCCACCTCGCTGACCGATGCCTATGCGGCCATCAAGGTGCTGGCCACCCAGCAAAAGCGCCAGAACATGCGCCTGGTGATCAACCAGGCCATCCGCCCGGGCGATGGCCGCGCCATCACCGGCCAGCTGCAGCAAGTGCTGAACCGCTTCGTCAACACCGAGTCGGGCCTGCCCATGCGCCTGATCCACATGGGCGACATCCCGGCCGACAAGGCCGTGCGCGATGCCGTCATGCGCCGCCAGCTGTTGCTGCAGGCCACCCCGGGCTGCGCCGCCGCGCTGGCCGTGGCCCAGCTGGCCAGCCGCATCAAATCCATGCTGCCCGCACCGCAACCCGAGTGATTGCGGCGCAATGCCCATAAAAAAAGAGCTGCACAACGCAGCTCTTTTTTTATGGGATGAAGGTGGCGAGACCAACTGCCCCACCACCACCGATCACGCTCAAACGCGCTGGCGCTTGGCGTCCAGGCTCCAGCGGCCTGCCCCGAAGGCGGCAAAGGCCAGCAAACCGCCCGAGATGGCAATGTTCTTGTTGAACATCAGTTGCTGCATCATGGCCTGGTCCGCCGGCAGCGACCAATAGGCATGGAAGAAGAAGCTGGCCACCAAGGTGAAGAACGCCAGCAGCACAGCAGCAGGGCGCGTCATGAAGCCGACCAGCAGCATCAGCCCGCCCACCAGCTCGATCAGCAGCCCCACCGCCACCCCAACCTCGGGCAGGGGCAGACCCACAGATGTCGCATAGCCGACAGCGCCGGAAAAGCCGGCAATCTTGCCAAAACCGGCAGGCACAAACAGCCACGCCAGCAGAATGCGGCCCACCAAGGCCAGAGTGTCTTGAAGAGAGTTGTTCATATCTATTGCTTTCTATGGGCAGTGTCCTTGGGGGAATCCATCAACAAACCAGGCACTCAGGGTGCCAAATCAAACACCAGCAACTCTGCAGCCTGCTGGCTCTCCATGCGCAGGCTGCGCTCATTTTCTGCAAGCAGCGCATCGCCGCTTGTCAGCTTTTGTCCCGCAATCTCGATGTGGCCCTGGACCACCAAGACATAGGCCTTGCGTCCCTGGGGCAACACGTGCTCCAGCTGTACCGTCTGCCCGGGCTGCGGTCGCACGAGGCTAGCGTAGATGCTGGCATCGGCATTCAGGTGGACGGAGCCTTGCTGGCCGTCGGGAGACGCCACCAGGCGCAGGACATTGGTCTTCTCAGCATCGCTGAAGCGTTTTTGCTCATAGCCAGGCTCGAGCGCCTGGCGGCTGGGCAGCAGCCAGATCTGCAGAAAATGGGTGGTGCGGCCGGCCGCGTGGTTGTGTTCGCTGTGGACCACGCCGGTGCCGGCCGTCATGCGCTGGACTTCGCCCGGCGCAATCGTCTGGACGTTGCCCATGCTGTCCTTGTGCGACAGCTCGCCCTCCATGACATAGCTGACGATTTCCATGTCGTGGTGGGGGTGGGCGCCAAAGCCTGTGCCGGCTGCGATGCGGTCTTCATTGATGACGCGCAGGTTGCCCCAGCCCATGTGGGCGGGGTCGTAGTAGCCAGCGAACGAAAAGCTGTGGAACGACTTGAGCCAGCCGTGGTCGGCGTAGCCACGTTCGTGGGATTTGCGGATTTGAATCATGGGGTGCTCCTTACATCTGCAGGTCGTGACCTGCCATGTCCAGAACTGTAAGGGCGCCAGTTCCAGCGTTGATCGCCACCGTTTGATGGCATCATTCAAACTCTTTGAATGAGCGTTCCACCGCATGCCCAGCCCTCGTGATGTTTTAACGCCAGACAGCCTGGCCATGTTGCAGGCCATTGCCGACACTGGCAGTTTTGCCGCTGCGGCGCGACAGTTGCACCTGGTGCCCAGTGCGCTGACCTACCGCGTGCGCCAGATGGAAGAAGCGCTGGATGTGCTGCTGTTCGACCGCAGCACCCGCCAGGCCCAGGCCACCGAGGCGGGCCAGGCCCTGCTGACCGAGGGCATCCGCTTGCTGCAGGACATCGACGCCGTGGCGCACCGCGTGCGCCGCGTTGCCACCGGATGGGAGCCGGAGCTCACCCTGGTCGCCGACGGCGTGATCTCCCAGGCCACCTTGTTCGATTTGGTCGAGGCCTTCTACGCCCTGAAGTCCCCCACCCGGATCAAGCTGGGCATGGGCACGCTGACGGGACCGGTCGAGCTGCTGAGCACCGGCCGGGCCGACCTGGCCCTGGGCGTCGGCAGCAACAACACCAGCGTGCCCGGGCTGCAGCTGGAGGACCTGGGCGACATCACCTTTGTCTTTGCCGTGGCGCCGTTCCATCCCCTGGCGCAGGTGGAGCAACCCATCAGCGACGAACTGCTGCTGGAGCACCGCCTGATCGTCGTCGCCGACTCGGCCCAGCGCGAGCGCACCTCCATCGGCCTGCTGGGCGGCCAAGACACGTTCACGGTCGACACCGTCCAGGCCAAGATCGACGCCCAGGTGCGCGGCCTGGGCTGCGGCTTCCTGCCCGAAAGCATGGCCCGCCCCTATGTGGAGGCCGGACTGCTGGTCACCCAGCCCGTCACCCGGCCCACACGCCAGCTGCGCATGCGCTATGCTTGGAAAAAACCCAGCAGCGGCGGACTGGGCAAGGCGTTGCACTGGTGGCTGACCCAGCTGCAAAGCCCGGTGACCCAGAAAGCCCTGCTCAACGACCACCGCCTGTCGCCCACGGCCGTGGCCGGCCCGGTACAGTCCTGAACCCATGCCCGGCACCGCGTACCGCGGGCGCTTTGCGCCCTCGCCCACCGGGCCGCTGCATGCGGGTTCCCTGGTGGCTGCCCTGGCCAGCTGGCTGGATGCGCGCGCCCACCACGGCACCTGGCTGGTGCGCATCGAGGACATCGACCCACCGCGCTGCCCCCCCGGGGCGGACCAGACCATCTTGCAGCAACTGGCCCAGTGCCACCTGCTGCCGGATGAAGCCCCCACCTGGCAATCGCAGCGCCACAGCCATTACGCCCAGGCCCTGGCCCAGTTGCAGCAGGCAGGCCTGGCCTATGCCTGCGGCTGCACGCGCAAGGACATCGAGGCCGCCTGGCAGCGCCTGGGACTGTCCCACCAACGGCATGTGGAGCGCCCCTACCCCGGCACCTGCCGCCAGTGGCTGCACGGCAAGCCGGTGCGCAGCTGGCGCTTTACCCTTGACGCCTATGTATCCAATTGGCCTGCAGCACAGACAGGACAAGCGCTGAGCGCTCCTTTTTCCATGATTGACGGTTGCCTGCAATGGCACGACCGCCGCCTGGGCCCGCAACAGCAACACCCCGGCCAGGTGGCCGGCGACTTCGTGCTGCAGCGCGCCGATGGCCTGTATGCCTACCAACTGGCCGTGGTGGTGGACGATGCCCTGCAGGGCATCACCCACGTCGTGCGCGGCGAGGACCTGGCCGACAACACGCCCCGCCAGCTGTTGCTGCAGCACGCCCTGGGGCTGCCGCATCCGCAGTACCTGCACACCCCTCTGGTGCGCATGGCCGATGGCGAAAAACTATCCAAACAGCATGGCGCCCCGGCGGTGGAGCTGCACCAGCCGCTGCAGGCCTTGAATGCCGCAGCCCAGGTGCTGCAACTGCCCGCAGCAAACCCCGAAACCACGGTGGCCGATGCGCTGGCGCAGTGGGTTGAAATCTGGCGCTCCACTTACAATGCGCAGCGTGACTGAGCAACAAAACACCCCCCAGGCTGCCCCGGACGCAGCCGCCCCCCAAGCACACGCCGCAGGCCAGGCCCCGGCGGATGTGGCATTTCCCAAAACCATTCGCAGCTATGTGCGACGCACCGGCCGTGTGACCACCGGCCAGGCCAAGGCGTTCGAGGACCTGGGGCCCCAGTTCCTGCTGAACTACGCGAACGCACCACTCGACGCCCAGGCCGCATTCGGCCGCCCCGGCAAGCTGATCCTGGAGATCGGTTTCGGCATGGGCGAGGCCACCGCGCACATTGCCCGCGTGCGCCCCGACGACAACTTCCTGTGCTGCGAAGTGCACGAGCCCGGCGTGGGCGCCCTGCTCAAGCGCATTGGCGAGCACGACATCACCAACATCCGCATCCTGCAGAACGATGCCGTGGAGGTGATCGACCACATGCTGCCCGAAGGCAGTATTGACGGCGTGCACATCTTCTTCCCCGACCCCTGGCACAAGAAAAAGCACAACAAGCGCCGCCTGATCCAGTCGCCGCTGGTCGCCAAGCTGGCCACCCGTCTGAAACCCGGTGGCTACATCCACTGCGCCACCGACTGGGAACCCTATGCCGTGCAGATGCTGGAAGTGCTCAGCGCCGAACCGCAGCTGGCCAACACCGCGCAGGGCTATGCCGCCAAGCCAGATTACCGCCCGTTAACAAAGTTTGAAAATCGGGGGCTGCGTTTAGGCCACGGAGTCTGGGACTTAGTCTTCACCAAGTGTTAAGCTGCGCGCTTCCTGGTTGTCACCACCGCGCCGAACTTCATGCACCTTCTGCAAAACTTGGTTCAAATGACCGGCCAACGCGATCATTTGCGCTTGGAGTTGTCCGTACTCTCCACGTTCTTGCAGTTACCGCACATCACGAATGTTCGGGCGCTGGAGCTGCTCAAGCTCGGTGACCAATACTGGGTGCGCCCCCGCACCTGGTACGAAGCCGGCCAACTGGTGGCGGCCGAGCAGGACTTTGCCAACGATGCCCAGCGCTTTCCGCTGCAGGCCCTGCCCCACCTGCAGGCCTGCATTGCCCACAAGGCGCAACAGGCCCAGCACTCCGACGCGCACCAGCACACCATCTGGTTGCCCGTCTGGATGCACGAACAAGTGCATGTCTGCATTGAGATCACCCAGTCCGAGCCCTTCAACACCCACAACCTGGACGTGATCACCGGGGTGTTCAACGTCTACCAGAACTACCAAAGCCTGCTGGACTACAGCGAACGCGATGCGCTGACGGATCTGCTGAACCGCAAGACCTTCGACGAGCACCTGCTGCGCTTTGCCAGCGCCGTCAGCATGCAGACCGAGATCCAGCCGTGGCTGGCCGTGATCGACATCGATCACTTCAAGCTGGTCAACGACCGCTTTGGCCATCTGTTCGGTGATGAGGTGCTGATCCTGGTGGCCAACCTGCTGCGCTCGGCCTTCGGCCCGCGCCACCGCATCTTCCGCTTTGGTGGCGAAGAATTCGTGGTGCTGATGCCCCCGATGGCCAAGGAATCCGCGCAGGCCTCGCTCGAAGCCTTCCGGGCCATGGTGGCGCGGCATGATTTTCCGCAGGTCGGGCAGGTCACCGTCAGTGTCGGCTTTGCCGGCGCCAAACTGTGCTCGCCCGTGGAAATCCTGGGGCAGGCAGACCAGGCCCTGTACTACGCCAAGGAACACGGACGCAACCGCGTCTGCCACTTCGAGAGCCTTCAGGATCAAGGCCTGCTGGGTGGCTCCCAGGTGTCACACGCGGACGTCGAGCTGTTCTGAGCCCCTTAAACCGCACCTGCGCCAAGGGATGGGCTGGGCCGAAGCACCGCACTGCCGTGACTCACACCGTGGTATCCGCACACACGCGGTCCCGCCCCAGGTCCTTGGCCCGATAAAGCATGTGGTCGGCACGCTCCAGCAGGCTCTCCATCGAATCCCCCGACTGGTATTCGGCCACGCCGAAGCTGCAGGTCAGCCACAGGCTCAAGCCGTTGCACGCCCAGGGCGTAGAGCGCATGTCCGCGGCCAGCCGCTGGGCCACGGCCTGGGCGTGTGACAGATCGGTTTCGGGCATGAAGATCACGAACTCTTCGCCACCGAAACGCACCATCCAGTCCAGGTTGGCCCGCAGGCATGCCTGCAAGCGCGATGACACTGCCTTGAGCACGGCGTCCCCCACGGCATGGCCGTGCTGGTCGTTGATGCGCTTGAAATGGTCAATGTCCGCAAAAATGACCGCAAACGGGCGCCCATAGCGCACGCAACGCTCCATCTCCAGCGGCAGGCGCTGCTCCATGGCGCGGCGGTTGAAGGTCCCGGTCAACGCATCCAGCTGGGACAGGCGCTTGACTTCATCCACCATGGCGCTGAGCTCCGCCGTGCGCTCCTTGACCATGCCATCCAGGTCCTTGATGTGGCGATCCAGGGCTTGTTGCAGGTGCTCGAAACCTTGCATCACCATATCGATCTCGTCGGCGCGGGCCCGTTCCGGACGCCGGACTTCCAGCGGTTGGTTCAACGTCTCGGGCCTGAGGTTGCGCGCAAAGTCCGCGATCTGGCGCAGCGGCAGACCCAGGTCGCGGCGCATGACCCAGGCCACCATCAGGCACATCAGCACCGTGAAGATCAGATAGCCGGGAATCACGCGCTTTTGAGACTCCCACAACAGATTGCGGTAATAGGTGCGATCGGCCCAGACCTCGATCGTGCCCAGGGGCTGCTGCAGCGCGTGGGGGGCGTAAATCACCGTCTGGTAGGACGGCACATCCTGGGCACCCCCGGCCCGCCCGGATGTCAGGATTTCGCCGGTCGACCGGATGTGCACCCGCACCAGCCCCACCGCCTCCAGCTCCGTCAGACGGCGGATCTGGAAGCTCAGCACATCGCGATCAATGTCCCAGATGGCATGCGCCATCGCCTGGCTGCTGGTCTCCACCATCAGGGCCATGGTCTGGAAGAACAGCTTTTCCTGCTGCTGGCGCTCCAGCCACAGCTGCAGCCCCCCCATCGCGATCAGGCAGACCAGTGCGAGCGCGATGATGCGCTGCAACATCAAGGTGGCAATCGAGCGGAACTCCCCGGCTTCACGATGCATACATTCACACGCTGCTAGCGCAGCAGCTGGTCCAGGTCAAAGTCGTAACGTCGCAAAGCAGGATGGTGGTATTTGCTGAACGGCTTGAAGTCCAGGGTGTGCTGTCTTGTGCCAAAGCTTTTCTCAAATCGCAGGCTGCTGGGTGTACTGAAGAGTTTAAACATCGGATACACCAGCTCCAGGCCTTCGGAGCTGAAGTCCACCCCGTGGTGGTAATCAAACAGCAGCACCAAGGCCCAGGCCCCCGCCAGAAAGTGCCCACCCGCCAGGGCGCTCAATTCCTGCTGGCGCAAGGCCTCAAAGGCTTGTGCCGATGTATTGATCCCACTGAACAGCGCGTCCTTGCCGGGTTTGCCGCCCTGGATCTGCCAGGCCTGCATGGCGCCCAAGGCCATTTCATCATTGCCACTCCAGACCAGGCGTGCTTCCGGATAACGCCGGAACAGCTCCTGCGCCTGCAAGCGCGCCTTGTCGCGCCGCCACTCGCCATAGACCTCCTGCAGCAGCACGGTATCCGGCGCTTCCTGCACAGCCCGGTGCAGGCCCTGGTTGCGCGCGATGGAGGAAGCGGTGGAGCGATCCCCGGCAATCGCCAGCAGGTGGAATTTGCCATCTGCCGCCTTGAGCCCGGGGCGCTTACGCGCGGCATCGATCAGGGCCTTGGCCGTCAGATAACCGGCGTCCTGGGCCCGGGGCTCCAGGCTGCCAAGCCAGAATGGGTAACGCCCCCTGGGCACCCCGACCTGGTCACGCAGCTCCGGCTGGATGGCACTGTAGGCCAGGAAAGCCTGGATGCCGGAGCCTTCCAGGGCACGCAACACCGCCGGAGCCACGCTGTAGTCATTCGAAAAAACCACGTACTGCGGGCGTTGCAACGGCGGCAGTTGCGCCAAACGCTGGGCAATCGCAATCGGCTCCAGCCGATCGCGCTCGGCATAGATAACGCGCAATTGCATGCCCAGACTTTGGGCCGCCCTGTGCATGGCGTCGGAAGCAGAGGCCCAGAAGGTTTCAGTGGCTTTACCGGGATTGATGAACACCACCAACTGCGCAGTGGCCGGCATGCAGATGGCGGCCCATGCAGCAGCCACGCACAAGCCCAAAGACTTGGCGTGACGCAACAAAGAGCAGACCACCGTAAGCGCTGAAGTCAGCCGCTTGCATACAGACATGGATACAGATTAAGCGCAAAAGCTTTTAAAAAATCAATAGACCAAGCAATCCAATAGGAATAAGCAAAGCACCACCCTTCCCCTTCCCGGATGGCAGGCAAAAAAAAGCCAGGGAGCGGAAGCCCTGGCTTTCGAACGGCTGGGCCGTTTGTGTCTTAGATGCGCTCGGTCACCCAGGCTTGCACGGAGGCCAGCGCAGCAGGCACCGCCGCGGCATCGGTGCCGCCGGCCATGGCCATGTCGGGCTTACCGCCCCCCTTGCCACCCACTTGCTGGGCCACAAAGTTCACCAGCTCGCCGGCCTTGACCTTGGCGGTCTCGGCCTTGGTCACGCCTGCGGCCAGTTGCACCTTGTCACCGTCGACGGCCGCCAGCACGATCACGGCCGCGCCCAGCTTGTCCTTGAGCTTATCCATGGTGTCGCGCAGGGTCTTGGCATCGGCACCTTCCAGCTTGGCGGCCAGCACCTTCACACCCTTGACGTCTGCCGCCTGGGTCAGCAGCTCATCGCCCTGGCTGGAGGCCAGCTTGCCCTTGAGGGCGGCGATTTCCTTTTCCAGGGCCTTGATCTGCTCCAGGGCGCCGCCGATACGGTGGGTCAGCTCGGTCGCTGGTGCCTTGAAGGCCGCAGCGGCCTGGTCCACGGTGGATTCCAGCGATTGCAGGTAGGCCAGCGCGTTTTCGCCGGTAATGCCTTCGATACGGCGCACACCAGCGGCCACACCGGACTCGCCCACGACCTTGAACAGGCCGATGTCGCCGGTGCGGTGCACGTGGGTGCCGCCGCACAGTTCACGGCTGCTGCCGATGTCCAGCACACGCACGGATTCGCCGTACTTCTCGCCGAACAGCATCATGGCGCCGGTGGCCTTGGCCGATTCGATGTCCATCACGCGGGCATCGGTGGCGGTGTTGGCCAGGATTTCTGCGTTCACACGGCGCTCGATTTCGCGGATTTCTTCCGCGGTCACGGGGGCATTGTGGGTGAAGTCGAAGCGGGTGCGGTCAGCGTTGACCAGCGAGCCCTTTTGCTGCACATGCTCGCCCAGCACTTCGCGCAGGGCCTTGTGCATGATGTGCGTGACCGAGTGGTTGCGCATGGTGGCCGCGCGCAGCTGAGTGTCGACCTCGGCCTGCACGCTATCGCCCACGTTCAGCGTGCCGGTGGTCAGCGTGCCGTGGTGACCGAACACGTCGGCCTTGATCTTGAGGGTGTCGGCCACGGCAAAGCAGGCCGAGCCGGCGCTGATCACGCCCTGGTCGCCGACCTGGCCGCCGGATTCGGCGTAGAAGGGTGTGGTGTCCAGAACCACCACGCCGCTTTGGCCGTTGTTCAGTGCCGAAACGGCCGTGCCATCGACGTACAGCGCTACGATCTTTGCAGATTCCACCAGACGGTCATAGCCGGTGAACGTGTTGGAAGCACCGGTGTACTCCAGCGCACGGTCCATCTTGAACTTGCCGGCCGCGCGGGCCTGGTTCTTCTGCTGCTCCATGGCCGCGTGGAAACCGGCCTCGTCCACCGTCACGCCACGCTCGCGCGCCACGTCGTTGGACAGGTCCAGCGGGAAGCCGTAGGTGTCATGCAGCTTGAAGGCCACATCGCCAGGCAGCACATGGGCACCACCGGCCAGCGCGCTGTCCAGGATGTCCATGCCGTTGGCCAGGGTTTCGAAGAAACGCTCTTCTTCCACGCGCAGCACGTCGGTGATGCGGGCTTCCTGTTCGCGGATCTTGGGATAGGCATCACCCATCACGGCGACCAGGTCCTTGACCAGCTTGTGGAAGAACGGGGTCTTTTGGCCCAGCTTGTAACCGTGGCGGATGGCACGGCGCACGATGCGGCGCTGCACGTAGCCACGGCCTTCGTTGGAAGGGATCACGCCGTCGGCCACCAGGAAGGCGGTGGCGCGGATGTGGTCGGCAATCACCTTCAGCGAGGGGGTGGCCAGATCGGCGGTGTGGGTCTCACGGCCGGCCGCG
The DNA here is from genome assembly GCF_009668305.1 of Comamonas sp. CAH-2. Lineage (NCBI taxonomy): Bacteria > Pseudomonadati > Pseudomonadota > Betaproteobacteria > Burkholderiales > Comamonadaceae > Comamonas > Comamonas sp. CAH-2. The sequence goes on along the minus strand of NZ_VSWF01000012.1, from coordinate 23,901 downwards.
GCGATCAGCTTCTGGAACAGGTCGATCTCGTAGTTGCTGTGCACGTGCTGCAGGATGGCCGCCAGGCGCTCCAGACCCATGCCGGTGTCCACGCAAGGTGCGGGCAGCGGCTTGACCGAGCCGTCTTCGGCCATGTCGAACTGCATGAACACGTTGTTCCAGATCTCGATGTAGCGATCGCCGTCTTCATCGGGCGAGCCTGGAGGGCCGCCGGGAATTTCAGGGCCGTGGTCGTAGAAGATTTCCGAACAGGGGCCGCAGGGGCCGGTGTCGGCCATCATCCAGAAGTTGTCGGACTTGTAGCGGCCGCCCTTGTTGTCGCCGATGCGGATCACGCGCTCGGGGGGCAGGCCGATTTCCTTGGTCCAGATGTCATAGGCCTCGTCGTCTTCCGCGTAGACGGTGGCCAGCAGGCGCTCGGCCGGCAGCTTGTAGACCTCGGTCAGCAACTCCCAAGCCCACTTCAGCGATTCGCGCTTGAAGTAGTCGCCAAACGACCAGTTGCCCAGCATTTCGAAGAAGGTGTGGTGGCGGGCCGTGTAGCCCACGTTCTCCAAGTCGTTGTGCTTGCCGCCGGCGCGCAGGCAGGTCTGCACGCTGGTCGCACGCGTGTAGGGGCGCTTGTCGGTCCCCAGGAACACGTCCTTGAACTGGACCATGCCCGAGTTGGTGAACATCAAGGTGGGGTCATTGCCGGGCACCAGCGGGCTGGATTCCACAATGGTGTGGCCCTTGGAGGCAAAGAAGTCCAGGAACGTCTTGCGGATGTCTGCAACGGAGAAAGTGGGAGTGCTCATGGATATGTGGTTTCGTTGTGCGCAAAGCTCGCGGCACGGGACAACCGGGGATTATAGGTTTGCAGGCCTGTACCACGGGCGCAGGCCTGCAATTGCGCCTCGCGCACCACGCGGGCAGGTTCAGGCGGCCGGTGCCGGGTCTGGCAACGGCCCCAGGCTGCGGCGCGTGCGGAACTGCCGCGCCGCGCCGGTGACCGGGTCCTGGAACGCCAGGGTCTGGGCCAGCAGCAGCAGGGGGCGCGAGAAGTCGCCTTCCGGCGCATCGTCCACCACCGGGTACAGGCCATCGCCCTTCAGCCCCAGGCCCAGGACGGCCATGTGCACGCGCAGCTGGTGGCGCTTGCCACTGACGGGGCTGAGCCGGTAGCGTGCCCATTGCAGGTTGTGCTCCAGCAGCTCCATGCGCGTCAGGCTGTTGGGCACGCCCGCCACCTCGTGCATGCGGATGAAGTTCTGGCTTTCGACCATGCGGCTGGCGTGCTCGCGGGGAAACTGCAGTTGCGGATTCCAGGGCGCAATCGCCTCGTAGGTCTTGTGCACCGTGCGCTCGCGGAACAGGGCCTGGTAGGCCCCCCGGTCCTCACGCCGGATGGCGAACAGCACCAGCCCTGCCGTGTCGCGGTCGATGCGGTGCACGGGCGACAGGTCGGGCAGGCCGAGCTGCTTTTTCAGCCGCACCAGCAAGGTGTTCTGCAGGTAGCGCCCGCCGGGCACCACGGGCAGAAAATGCGGCTTGTCGGCCACGACGATGTGCGCGTCCTGGTACAGCACCTCGGCCTCGAAGGGGATGTGGGGCTCGGTGTCCACCTCGCGGTAGTAGTACACGCGCAGGCCATGCAGCAGCGGGGTGTCCGGCTGCACCGGGCGGCCCAGTTCATCCACCACCTCGCCGCGCGCCATGCGGGCCAGCCAGTCGTCCCCGGCCACGGCGGGCAGGCGCTGCACCAGATAGTCCAGGGTGCGGCCCTGCCCGGTGCTGGGCAAGACCACGCAGCTGGGCTTGACACCGTCTCGGATGGGAAGGACTTGGGGATCGTGGGTGTTGTACATCGTGCAGCGCCGAACCGATGCGGTCGCAAAAATATCAATAAAAAGGCTTCCAGCGCACAACTGGCAAGCGCTGATAGCTCACTTTTTCAAAGTATCGCCCGCGTGCACGATCGCCGCAATCGCCAGGGCCGTGGCCCGCGCGGCACCGCGGTGGGCCTGGGCAAACTCCAGCGCCGCCTGCCGCGCACGGCGCAGCCCATCGGCATCGCGCGCCAGGGCGGTGGCCAGTTGCACGCCCTGCTCCATGTCCAGCACGCGGAACGCGGCGCCGGCCTCGCAGGCCTGCTGCGAAGCCTGGGCAAAGTTGAAGGTGTGCGGCCCCAGCACCATCGGGCAGGCACAGGCGGCTGCCTCGATCAGGTTCTGGCCGCCCAGGGGCTCGAAGCTGCCGCCCAGCAGCCCGACATCGGCGGCGGCGTAGTACAGCGGCATCTCGCCCACGCTGTCGCCCAGCCAGACATCCACGTCCGCAGGCGGCAGGTCATCGCCCCAGGCACTGCGGCGGGCCACGCGCAAACCAGCGCCCTGCAACAGGGCGTGCACTGCGTCAAAACGCTGCGGATGGCGCGGCACGATCAGCCATTGGCATTGGCCCGCCACACCGTGGAATTTGCGTCCATCCCACTGGGCCACCCATTGGGCTTCCTCGCCCTCGCGGGCGCTGGCCAGCATCACCACCGGGCGCGGGCTGGCGGCACGCCAGGACTGGCCCCTGGCCAGCAGCTGCGCGTCGGGCTGGACATCGAACTTCAGATTACCCAGCACGGCCTGCACCGGCGCGCCCAGGCTGCGCAGGCGCTCAGCGTCCTCCTGGGACTGCGCCCAGACGGCCCGCAAGGCGGCGTAGGTGGGGCCGAACAACGCCGGCCAGCGCTGCGCACCGGCCAGGGACTTAGGGTTGAGACGCGCATTCGCCAGCACCAGGGGCACGCCAGCCTGGTGGCAGCCGGCCACCAGATTGGGCCAGATCTCGGTTTCCATCAACACGCCCACGGCGGGGCGGAACTGGCGCAAAAACCGCCGCACGGCCTGTGGGCTGTCCCAGGGCTGCCAGACCTGCAGGTCCCCGGGCTGCAGCAGCTTGCGCCCCTCGGCACGGCCTGTGGCCGTGCCATTGGTCAGCAACAGCCGCATGCCGGGCAGGGCCGCGCGCAGCTCTGCGATCAACAGGGCGGCCGCCCGGGTCTCGCCCAGCGAGACGGCATGCACCCAGACCCAGTGTCCTGCGCCGTCACGGCCCAGGTCGGCCGGGGCGTAGCGACCAAAGCGCTCCCCCACGGACTCGCCGTAGCCGGGTTCGGCCTGCGCACGGCGGCGCAGCTTGCGCCGCAGCAGCGGTTGTGCGGCCCAGGCCAGGGCGGAATAGGCAGCCAAGCTCCAGTTCATGCGCGGTGTCCTACGCAGCCAGGGTCCGCGGGTCAGTGCGCCGCATGGCCCACCTGGGCACCGGGCTTGACACGTTCCAGCAGCGCCAGCATCTGCGCCTCGATGCGCTGCAGCGCAGCCTCGGTCTGGCCTTCGAAGCGCAGCACCAGCACGGGTGTGGTGTTGCTGGCACGGATCAGGCCGAAACCATCGGGCCAGTCCACGCGCAGGCCGTCGATGGTGCTGATCTGCGCCGGCGCAGTAAACACCGCGGGGGCCAGGGCCTGCAACTCGGCGGTCAGCGCATGGGGCTCGCCCTCGGCGCAGGCCACGTTCAGCTCGGGCGTGGAAAAACTGGTGGGCAGCGCATTCAGCACGGCGCTGGGGTCGGCCTCGCGGCTCAGAATTTCCAGCAGGCGGCAGCCGGCATAGGTGCCGTCGTCGAAGCCGAACCAGCGCTCCTTGAAGAAGATGTGCCCGCTCATCTCGCCACCCAGGGGCGAGTCGACTTCCTTCATGCGCGCCTTGACCAGCGAGTGGCCGGTCTTGTACATCTCCGGCACGCCACCGGCGGCGCGGATCGCGGGGGCCAGGCGCTGCGTGCACTTCACATCGAACAGAATCGTCGCGCCGGGCACGCGCGACAGCACGTCCTGGGCGAACAGCATCATCTGGCGATCGGGGTAGATGGTCTGACCATCCTTGGTGACGATGCCCAGGCGGTCGCCGTCGCCGTCAAAGGCCAGGCCCAGCTCGGCATCCGTCTCCTGCAGCGCACGCACCACATCGCGCAGGTTCTCGGGCTTGCTGGGGTCGGGGTGGTGGTTGGGGAAGGTGCCATCCACCTCCGAGAACAGCTCCAGCACCTCGCAGCCCAGGGCGCGAAAGATGCCGGGTGCCGTGGCGCCGGCCACGCCATTGCCGCAATCGACCACCACCTTGATCGGGCGGCTGAGCCGCACATCGCCCACGATGCGCGCCGTGTACGCTTCCAGCACATCGGCCTGGCGCACCTGGCCGCCACCGGGCAACGACCAGCGCTCGGTCTCGATGGTCTGGCGCAGGGCCTGGATCTCGGGGCCATAGATGGCCCGGCCGGCCAGCACCATCTTGAAACCGTTGTAGTCCTTGGGGTTGTGGCTGCCGGTCACCATGATGCCGCTGGTGCACAAGGTGCTGGCCGCAAAGTACAGCATGGGCGTGGTGCACATGCCCACGTCCAGCACGTCGACGCCCGCCTCGACCAGCCCGGCCATCAATGCCTGGCTGAGCGCCGGGCCGGACAGGCGACCATCGCGCCCCACGGCCACCACCCGCTCACCCTCGGTCAGGGCAGCTTGGCCAAAGGCCCGCCCGACACTGCGCGCCACGTCCTCGTTCAGCGTAGAAGGCACGATGCCGCGAATGTCGTAGGCCTTGAAGATGGAAGCAGCAATTTGCACAGTGGTGTCCTCAGCGTTGGATCTGCAAAAAAACAAGGCACGTCCGTCGTGCCTGCAGCCACATTTTAGTGGCGGCGTCCACCCCGTCTGCACAAGCCCGGGCGAAAGCTTGATGCAGCACGGAAAACATGTTGTTACAAGGAAATCCCCGATTCCAACGGGCGGGGACCGCCCCCAGCATTGCGGCTGCTCTCGGCTGCCCCACACTCCCCGGTCCATGAATGCCCTCCGTCCACTCTTTCTTTCCCTGCTGCGCACCCGCACCGCGGCATTGGGCCTGGCTGTGGTCCTGGCCGTCACCCTGGTGGCGATCTGGGAAACACAGCAGTGGCCGCAGCACCCCGGCGCCTGGTGTGGCCAGGGCTGGGACTGGCTGAACCTGCCCTGGCTGGCCGTTGCACTGGCCTGGGCCGCACTGGCCCACCTCTGGCACAACCACATCTGCGCGCAGCGCCAGGTGGTGCAGACCATCTACAGTGCGGCCTACCGCACCCTGCCCGATGCCGCCGGCATCACCTCGCTGCGCGATGGGCGCTTTGTGGACGTCAACCCGGCGTTCTGCAGCATGATGGGGCTGGAGCTGCAGCAGGTCATCGGCCGCACCAATGCCGAACTGCAGGTCTACGCCACCCCGGACGAACGCAGCAAACTGCTGGACGAGCTGTCCCTCAAGGGCCAGGTCGAAAAAATGCGCATCCTGTGCCAGACCGGGGGCGAGTTGGTGCCAGGCACGATCTCGGCCATCCCGATCACGGTGGCGGGCGAAGAGTGCATGCTGTTCGTCTTCCACGACATGCGCGAGCACGAACGCACCGTGCAGGAGCTGTACGCCCTCAACCGCCAGCTGCAGCAGGCTGGCCACCTGGCGCGCCTGGGCGCCTGGGAAGACCGGCGCGGCCAGGGACTGGTCTACTGGTCCGACGTCTGCTACGACATGCATGGCGTGCCCCGCGGCAGTGCGCTGCCACACGACTACCTGAACACCTTTGTGGCGCCCGAGCACCGCGACCGCATGCGCACGCAGTTGCAGCACTGCCTGCGCGCACGCAGCGACTGGGAGCTGGAAATCCAGATCCTGCGCACCGACGGGCGCAAGCTGTGGGTGCGCTCGCGCGGTGAAGCCGTGCTGGACGACGACGGCCGCATCACGGCCATGCGCGGCGTGATGCAGGACATCGATGCGCAAAAGCGCCAGGAAGAATCCATCCGCGAGCGCGAAGCCCTGCTGTCCATCACGCTGGAGGCGGCCTCGCTGGGCCGCTGGGACTGGGACCTGCACACCGGTCTGATCACCGGCGATGCGTTCTGGAGCACGCTCAACCACCTGCCCGTGCAGGATGGCCCGGCCAGCCTGGGCCAGGCCCGCCAGGACTGGCACTGGACCGAGCTGGTCGGCAGCCACGACATCCCGCGCTTCAACCTGGAGCTGCTGCGCCACATTGACCACCCCGAGGACGGGCCCTTCGATGTCACCTGGCGCCTGCAGCCGGCGCATGGCCGCTCGCGCTGGCTGCGCTCCATGGGCAAGGTGGTGCGCTACGACCTGCATGGGCGCGCCATGCGCATGCTGGGCGTGTGCCTGGACGTCACCACCCAGCAGGAGCAAAAGCACAGCCTGCAGCAGCTGGCGCACTTTGACGCCCTGACCGGGCTGGCGAATCGGATCGAGCTGGCGGCGCGCCTGCACGAAGCCCTGGTCCAGGCGCGCCAGAGCCAGCAGTTGCTGGGCGTGGTCTACCTGGACCTGGATGGCTTCAAGCCCATCAACGACCGCCTGGGCCACGACGCCGGCGACCGACTGCTGGTCCTGGTGGCCAAGCGCCTGCAGCACGCCCTGCGCGCCGATGACTGCGTGGCGCGCTTTGGCGGCGACGAATTCGTGCTGCTGCTCAGCCAGATCCACACCCGTGTGCAGTGCGAAAACCTGCTGCAGCGGCTGATGGCCAGCATCTCGCGCCCCTACACGCTGGATGGCGAAGCCGTGCAGGTCACCGCCAGCATCGGCTACACCCTCTACCCCGAGGACGACTGCGACGCCGACACCCTGATCCGCCACGCCGACCAGGCCATGTACCAGGTCAAGCAAAGCGGGCGCAACCGCATCCAGGCCTTTGACAGCAGCCAGGAGCGCAGCCAGCGCGCGCAGCAGATCCAGGGCCTGCGCATCCGCGAGGGGCTGGAGGGCAGGGAGTTCACGCTCTACGTGCAGCCCAAGGTCGACACCCGCCACCAGCGCGTCGTGGGCGTGGAGGTCTTGTCACGCTGGCTGCACCCGGAGCGCGGCGTGCTCAGCCCCCAGGACTTTCTGCCCCTGATCGAAGGCACAGAACTGGAAGTGCCATTCGGCCAATGGGCGCTGCGCCATGCCATGGGCTGCATCGAGCAGTTGATCGCACAGGGGCTGCAGTTGCAGGTTGCCGTCAACATCTCCGCGCGGCACCTGCAGCAGCCGGGATTTGCCCAATGGGTGACCGAGTTGCTGCAGGCCCACCCGAACGTGCCCCCGCACTGGCTGGATCTGGAGATCACGGAAAGCGCCGCCCTGTACGACCTGCAGCACGTGGCCCAGGTGCTGGCGCAGCTGCGCGCGCAGCGGATCAGCGTGACCCTGGACGATTTCGGCACCGGCTACTCCTCACTGACCTATCTGCGCGGCCTGCCGCTGGACTCGCTCAAAATCGACCGCAGCTTTGTGCGCGACATGCTCAGCGACCCCGGGGATTGCGCCATCGTCCATGGCGTCGTCAGCCTGGCCCAGGCCTTCGGCTACTCGGTGATCGCCGAAGGCGTGGAAAGCGCCGACCAGTGCACTGCCCTGGAACTCATGGGCTGCCACATCGCCCAGGGCTTCCACTTCGCGGCCCCGATGCCGCTGGCCCAGTTACCCGCCTGGCTGTCGACCTGGTCGGCCGCCCAGGTCACTCCGCCCGTCGCCCCCGCCGCCGTGCGCTGAAGATCGGGCAACCGACAACGCCACCAGCCCCACGGGGCACACGCCCCCTACGGGCCACGGCGCGTTGCACCACCCAGAAAATACAAGAAATACACCTCCAGCGCTTATCCTGCTTGCGTTGGCAGCTCCTCTTTTAGAAAAAATAGACACAAAAAAGGGACCTCGCGGTCCCTGGTGCTGGGCGAAGGCCGGTCAGGCATCCAGCAGTTGCTTGACCTGGGCCAGGGCCGTCGGGTCTTCCATGGTGGTCAGGTCCCCGGGGTCACGGCGCTCGGCCACCGCCTGCAGCGCACGGCGCAGCAGCTTGCCACTGCGCGTCTTGGGCAGGGCCTGCACAAACAACACCCGCGAAGGACGCGCCACGGCCCCCAGCTGGCTGTCGACCAGCTTCATGACCTCGGCCTCCATGCGCGCCTGGGCTGCGGCATCGGCCACCTTGCCGGCATCGCGCACCACCGCGAACGCCATGGCCACCTGCCCCTTGAGGTTGTCGGCCACACCGACCACGGCGACCTCGGCGATGTCCGGATGGGCGGCAATGCTTTCCTCGATCTCCCGGGTGCCCAGCCGGTGACCCGCCACGTTGATCACATCGTCGGTGCGCCCCAGGATGAAGTAATAGCCATCGGCATCGCGGATGCCCCAGTCGAAGGTGCTGTAGACCAGCTTGCCTGGAATGCTCTGCCAGTAGGTTTTGACAAAGCGGGCGTCATCACCCCACACGGTCTGCATGCAGCCCGGCGGCAGGGGCCCTTCGATCGCCAGCACCCCCTTGTGGTCCGGCTCGGTCAGTTCCTCGCCGGTCTTGTCGTCCAGCAACTGCACGTTGTAGCCATACACGGCCTTTCCGGGGCTGCCAAAGCGGCTGACCTGCGGCTGCACACCATTGCACAGCGTCAGAATCGGCCAGCCGGTTTCGGTCTGCCAGTAGTTGTCGATGATGGGCACCTGCAAGGCCTCGCTGATCCATTGCGCTGTGGGCTCATCCAGGGGCTCACCCGCCAGCCACAGGGCCTGCAGGCTGGACAGGTCATATTGCCGCAGAAAAGCCGCATCGTGCTTTTTGAGCACGCGCACCGCCGTGGGCGCAGAGAACATGTGGGTCACGCGGTATTTCTCGACCAGGCTCCACCACACGCCGGCGTCAGGCCGGATGGGCAGGCCTTCATACAGAATGGTGGCCATGCCGGCAATCAAGGGGCCATATACGATGTAACTGTGGCCCACCACCCAGCCAATATCGCTGGTACAGAAAAAGGTTTGCCCCGGTTTGGTGCCGAAAATATGCGGCATGCTGGCGGCCAGGGCCACGGTATAACCGCCCGTATCGCGCTGCACACCCTTGGGCTTGCCGGTCGTGCCACTGGTATAGAGGATATAGCTGGGGTCGGTGGATTGCACCCAGGTACAAGGCACCTGGACATCCAGATAGCGGGCGCGCAAATCGCCCCACAGGTGGTCGCGCCCCGCGCGCAAATCCATTTTGGCCAGGCCGCGATTCACCAGCAGCACGGCCTGGGGCTTGTGGGCGCTGAGGCCCAGGGCCTCATCCAGCAAGGGCTTGTAGGGCACCACGCGCCCGCCACGCGAGCCGGCATCGGCACTGACAATCACCTTGGGCTGGGCATCGTCGATGCGCGATGCCAGCGACACCGCCGCAAAACCGCCAAATACCACGCTGTGAATGGCCCCCAAACGGGCGCAGGCCAGCATGGCAAAGACGGCCTCGGCAATCATGGGCATATAGATTTGCACCCGGTCGCCCTTTTCCACCCCAAACGATTGCAGCACCGCGGCCATGCGTTGCACTTCGGCATGCAGTTCGCGGTAGCTGTAGGTCTTTTCCGTTTCGGTTTCGGTCGATACCGCGATCAAGGCGGCCTGCTCCGCACGATCGGCCAAATGCCGGTCCACGGCGTTGTGGCACAGATTCAATCGGCCATCGGCAAACCAGCGCACGAATGGCGGGTTGCTGTAATCGCAGATTTGCTGCGGCGCTTGCGCCCAATCCACCCAACGCGCCTGCTCGGCCCAAAATGCGTCGCGGGTGGCGGGATCAATCGAGCGCTGATGGAATTCAGCAAATGACACCATGGTTTCGTCTCCTTGACTTTTTATCTGCCGGCCATTATTCACGGCGCTCTTTCGACAAGCTGACGCCCCTGGAATGCAATTTTCATTCGTGGAATTACGTAGAGCGCAGCACCTTTTCTTCAGCGACCCACGATTTCCGCAAGAAAGCTGCACTCCCTGTCCGTATTAATTTTTGTTTCCTGCAAACTCAGATAAAATGGAAAACCAATTGAGATTGCGTTTCGGCGTAACTCCCCTTTTCACCGATACCTCTGAACTTGATGACTACTTATAAAGAGCTACTGGCCCAGCGCGCAGAACTGGAAAAGCAAATTGAAGCGGCACGCAAAGAAGCCCTGGCTTCTGCCATCGCCCAGGTGCGCGCCATCGTGGCCGAGTACGAATTGACCGAAGAAGACGTCTTCTCCAAGAAAACCACCCGCGTGGCCGCCAGCACCGGTGCCAAGACCGTGGCCCCCAAGTACCGCGACCCCGCCACGGGCGCCACCTGGACCGGCCGCGGCAAGCCCCCACTGTGGATCGCCGGCCAGGACCGCCTGAACTTCCTGATCCAGGACCAACAAGCCGCCTGAACCGCGCACACCCCATCAAAAAAGCCCCGACAGCCAAGTGCTCCGGGGCTTTTTTGATTGCCAACCCCCATCCACCGATGGGGACCGCACTCCGCTACAGCCTGAAGACCTCCAAGGTGCGGCCCAAGATGGCGGCATTGCTGCTCATGCCCAGGGCGGACTGCGCCGATTCTTCGGCCTGGCGGGCATTGCCCTGGGTCACCGTGTCCAGATCGCGCAAGGCGGCATCCACCTGACCGATGCCGCTGGCCTGGTCGCGCGAGGCATCGCCAATCGCCCCCATCAGATCACTCACATGGGCCACAGCCTGCACCACCTCGGCGATGGTACGCCCGGCATCCTGCATCTTCTCCACCCCCTGCCCCATCTGCGTGTGCGAGTCCGAGATCAGCCGCCGGATTTCCCCCGCCGCCTGGGCACTGCTTTGCGCCAGGGCCCGCACTTCTCCGGCCACGACCGCGAAACCACGCCCTTGCTCGCCGGCGCGCGCGGCCTCCACCGCGGCATTCAGCGCCAAGATGTTGGTCTGGAACGCGATCGTCTCGATGGTGGCGATGATGCTGCCCATCTGCTGCGACGAACGGCGGATGCTCTCCACCAGGCTTTCCACGTGCTCCATGGCCTTGCCACCCTCGGACGCCAGCTGCGCACTCTTCTGGCTTTCCGCCATCACCTCCAGCGTGGTCTGCTGCGACTGCCCCAGCGCCTGGGCCAACACCTGCATGGTGCTGGCCGTTTCCTGCAGCTTGCCGGCCTGCACATCGGTGCGCTGCGCCAGGTGGGTGGCGCCCGCCGCAATCCCGTGCGACAGATCGGTGAAGCTGCCAATCTCATGCCGCGCATCGCCCACCACCGCGCGCAGGTTGATGTGAATCTGCTGCAAGCGCTCCATCAGCAAGGCCATGGGATGGCGCCCCGGCAACAAGGGCGGCAAGGGTTTGTTCAGCTGGCAGCCGGCCAGATCCGTGGCCAGCGCCTGCACCTGCGCAAACGGCTGGCTGACACGTGCATGCAAGCGCCACAGCGCCAATCCCATCCACGCCAACAACGCCAACGCCTGCACGGCCAGCTGCCACGGCTGGATCCAGCCCATCCAGGGGAAAATCAGGGCCAGCGCCAGCACCGGTGCCAGCATCCAGGCCATGCGCTGCGTGAAGGACAGGCGCTGCAGCTTGCCCAGGTGGTTGCGCCAGCCCTGGCGGCGCACATGACCGGCGTGCAGCGCCACCGAAGGCTGCGGTTGCCCCCGCTGGGCATGCAACTGCGCATACAGGGCCTCGGCCGACTGCACCTGCGCCCGCGTGGGCTTGGCCCGCACCGACATATAGCCCACGGGCCTGCCCTGGTGCACGATGGGCGTGACATGGGCTGCCACCCAGTAGAAGCTGCCGTCCTTGCGCCGGTTCTTGACCAGCCCCTTCCAGCTGCGACCATGGCCAATCGTGGACCACATGTCCTTGAAGGCCTCCGGCGGCATGTCCGGGTGACGCACCAGGTTGTGCGGCTGCCCCATCAATTCCTGCATGGTGTAGCCGCTGACGCGCTCGAAAGCGGCATTGCAGTGGGTGATGCGCCCCTGGCTGTCGGTGGTGGACATCAACAGCTCGTCCGCCGGGTAATCAAATTCTTGGTCCATCACGGAAAGGTTTTCGCGCATACACGTCGTTCTCAGAGACCCCGCACACGCACAAAATTGGTGCAAGGCATGGCTGGCGCCAGACAAAGGCGCGATCCTAAGTGCCTGCCACGGCCCCACGATGACAGTTTGACGTTAATTAACGCGGCGGCATCCAAGCCTTGTCCTGCGTGAAACAAAGCGCAGAAAGGGCTTGACCCGCTACCAAAAACATATCTACTTGCGCACGCTGCTTCTGGTGTTCTGTACCAAAGATCTTGCAAAAGCCGGCCAGGCCTGCGCTAGCCGCTATGCTTGGTGATTTATATGCACCAATGAAAAAGGCCTTGATCTGAAGATCAAGGCCTTTTCAAACTGGTCGGCGTGGCGGGATTCGAACTCGCGACCCCTTGCACCCCATGCAAGTGCGCTACCAGGCTGCGCTACACGCCGAAGCCTCAGATTATACCGCGGTTTTGACACCCACTTTTCCAAACACTGAGGATGCTTGGGAAGTGAAATGTGCCAGATGGGTATCTGGCACATTTTCGATAAATTGGTCGGCGTGGCGGGATTCGAACTCGCGACCCCTTGCACCCCATGCAAGTGCGCTACCAGGCTGCGCTACACGCCGAAGCCATGATTGTAATCCAGTTTTTGTAGCATCTGAGGCAAATCAGACGCCGCAAACCACAGATTTCAACCAGATCCTTTGAAATCAAGGACCTAGCCCTCCACTCAGCCCTGGATCTGCTCCTTGAGCTTGGTGCTGGCGTGGAAGGTCACCACACGGCGTGCATCGATGGGGATCAGCTCGCCGGTGCGCGGGTTGCGTCCGGGGCGCGGCGCCTTGGTGCGGATCTGGAAGTTGCCGAAGCCCGAGAGCTTGACCTCCTCGCCCTGCACCAGGCTTTGCGCGATCAGGTCAAAGTAGGCATCCACCATGTCCTTGGCCTCGCGCTTGCTCACGCCCAGTTGGTCAAACAGCAGATCGGCCAACTGGGCCTTGGTCAAGGCGCCCGCTGTGTCCACGTCGCTGTCCATCAGCACTTTGCTTGCTTCCATGGTCTGCCTCATCCGCGCAGGCGGGCCTGCACTTGGGTTTGCAAGGCGGCAATCGCCGCCTGCATGGCGGTGTCGATGTCCACGTCGGTCAGCGATGCATCATCGCGACCCAGGGTCAGGCGCACGGCCAGACTCTTCTCGTCCTGCGCCAGGCTGCCGGGTGCCGCTTCCTCACCGGCCTTGAGCTTCTTGGGACGGAACACGTCGAACAGCACGGCATGGCGCAGCATACCGCCGGGCACGCCCGCGGCAATCGCCTGCATCACCTGGGCATGGGTCACGGCCTCCTTGACTACCACGGCAATGTCGCGCTCCACCGCCTGGTGCTTGGCCACGGGGGCAAACACGGGCACCTGGCGGGCCAGCACGGCGTCCAGCTCCAGCTCGAACATCACCGGCGCCTGGGCCAGATCCCATTCCTGGCGCCACTGGGGATGCAGCTCGCCGACAAAGCCAATGGCCTGGCCGTCCAGCAGCACACGGGCGCAACGGCCGGGGTGCATGGCCGGGTGCTCGGCAGGCTCGAACACAGGCTTGAGCGGTGCCAGCAGCGCTTCCACATCGCCCTTGACGTCGTAGAAGTCGACCTTGGCATCCACACGGCCCCACTGCAGCTGCTCGGCCGCGCCATAGGCCAGGCCGGCCACGCGCATGGGCTGGAAGAAGCCCTTGACGGTGGTGTCGGAGTCGACCACGGACGCATCCTTGAAGAACACGCGGCCCAGTTCGAACACGCGCACACGCGGCGCCTTGCGGTCGACGTTGAACTTCAGCACCTGCATCAGCGAGCCGATCAGGCTGGAGCGCATCACGCTCAACTGGCTGGCAATCGGGTTCAACAGCTTGACGGGATCGTGGTTGCCCGCCAGCTCGGCTTCCCACTTGGCTTCCACGAACGAGAAGTTGATGGTTTCCTGGTAGCCCAGGCCGGCCAACGCATGGCGCACGGCGTAGGGGCTGCGGCGGTTTTCCGCGCGCAGCTTGGGCGCGATGGGCGCCAACGGCTTGGTGGTCGGCAGGTTGTCGTAGCCGATCATGCGCGCCACTTCCTCGATCAAATCCTCTTCCAGGTTGATGTCGAAGCGGAAGGTGGGTGCGGTGACCGAAATCACGCCTTCACTGGCCACGGTGGCTGGCAAGCCCAGGCCATTCAAGGCATCCAGGCATTGCTGCTGCGTCACGGCCATGCCGATGACTTTGGCCGCACGCGCCACGCGCAGTTGCACGGTCTTGGGCGCGGGCATGTTGGGCTGCTGGTCGTCCAGGGCGCCGACCTGTGTGTCGGGCGTGCCGCAGATCTCCAGCACCAGCGCGGTGATGCGCTCGATGTGCTCGGTGGTGAACGCAGGGTCCACACCGCGCTCGAAGCGGTGGCCGGCGTCGGTCGAGAAGTTGAAGTGGCGCGAGCGCCCAGCCACGGCCTTGGGGAACCAGAACGCGGCTTCGATGTAGATGTTCTTGGTGTCGTCGGACACGGCCGTGGCATCACCGCCCATGATGCCGGCCAGCGATTCCAGGCCCTGGTCGTCGGCAATCACGCCGACCTGGAGGAAATCATCAATCTTGATGGTGTTGCCATTGAGCAGCTTGAGCGTTTCGCCCTCCTTGCCCCAGCGCACATTCAGGCCGCCGTGGATCTTGTCCAGATCGAAGATGTGGCTGGGACGGCCCAGCTCGAACATCACGTAGTTGGAGATGTCCACCAGGGGCGAGACCGCGCGCTGGCCGCAGCGCGCCAGGCGATCCACCATCCACTGGGGCGTCTTCACCTGCGTGTTGACGTTGCGCACGATGCGGCCCGAGAAACGGCCGCACAGGTCGGTCGCCTCTATCTTCACGGGCAGCTTGTCCTGCAGCGCCACGGCGGCGGCAGGGAAGGACAGGGCTTTGAGCGGCGTGCCGGTCAGGGCCGACAGCTCGCGCGCCACGCCATACACGCTCAGGCAATGCGCCAGGTTGGGCGTGAGCTTGAGCGTGAACAGCGTGTCGTCCAGATTCAGGTAGGCGCGCACGTTCTGGCCCAGGGGCGCATCGGCGGGGAACTCCAGCAGGCCGCTGGCGTCGTCGTCGATGCCCAGCTCCTTGGCCGAGCACAGCATGCCAAAGCTCTGCACACCGCGCAGCTTGCCGATCTTGATCTTGAAGGGCTTGCCGTCCTCACCGGGTGGCAGCTCGGCGCCCACAGTGGCGCAAGGCACACGGATGCCCACGCGCGCATTGGGCGCGCCGCAGACGATGTTCAGCAGCTCGGGGCCACCCACGTCGACCTGGCAGATGCGCAGGCGGTCGGCGTCGGGGTGCTGCACGGCTTCCTTGATTTCACCGACCACGATGCCGGTGAAGGGAGGCGCCACGGGGTCGAGTTCTTCGACTTCCAGACCAGCCATGGTCAGGGTGTCGGCCAGCTCTTGGGTCGTCAGTGTCGGGTTGCAGTATTCGCGCAACCAGGATTCAGGAAATTGCATAGTCAGACTCTTTGGCGTTCATGCCCGTTGCACCTTGCAGGTCTGCAGCGGACTGGGCAGGCGTACTTTCAAAAGCAGGAGCTGTTGGCGCGCGGCGATCAAGGACTTCCGTATCAAAACCATCTGAAACGCTTGATGGCTGCGCGCAAACCGCTCACTTTATGAATTACTGGAACTGCGACAGGAAACGGATGTCGCCGTCGAAGAACAGGCGCAGGTCGTTCACGCCATAACGCAGCATGGTCAGGCGATCGGGGCCCATGCCAAAGGCAAAGCCGATGTACTTTTCGGGGTCCAGGCCCATGTTGCGCACCACATTGGGGTGCACCTGGCCAGAGCCGGCCACCTCCAGCCAGCGGCCAGCCAGCGGGCCGCTCTGGAACTGGATGTCGATTTCGGCCGAAGGCTCGGTGAACGGGAAGAAGCTGGGGCGGAAACGCAGCACCAGGTCGTCCGATTCAAAGAAGGTCTTGCAGAAGTCGGTGAACACGACCTTCAGGTCCTTGAAGCTCACGTTCTCGCCGATCCACAGGCCTTCGCACTGGTGGAACATGGGCGAGTGCGTGGCGTCCGAGTCCACACGGTAGGTGCGGCCGGGGGCAATGACGCGGATCTCGGGCATGGACTGGCCGGCATCGAGCGCATTGCGGTATTTCTTGACGTGCTGCACGGCATGGCGCACCTGCATCGGGCTGGTGTGCGTGCGCAACAGGTTGGGCGCGTGCTGCGTGCCGCCTTCCACATAGAAGGTGTCGTGCATGGAGCGCGCGGGGTGGTCTTCGGGCGTATTCAGCGCCGTGAAGTTGAACCAGTCGGATTCGATCTCGGGGCCTTCGGCCACGTCAAAGCCCATGGAGCCAAAAATGCCCTCGATGCGCTCCATCGTCACGGACACGGGGTGCAGACCGCCCGTGCCGCGGCGGCGGCCCGGCAGGGTCACGTCCAGCACTTCGGCCTTCAGGTGGGCCTGCAGCTCGGCATCGGCCAGCGCCTTGCGGCGCGCGGTCAGGGCCGCTTCGATCGCCTGCTTGGCCACGTTGATGGCAGCGCCACGCGACTTTTTCTCTTCGACGGAAAGCTGCGCCATGCCCTTCATGAGCTCGGTCATCTTGCCCGACTTGCCCAGAAACTGCGCCTTGGCATTTTCCAGATCAGCGGGGGTGTGGGCCTGCGCAAACAGCTGCTGCGCGCTTTCGACCAGAGAATCCAACTCGTTCATATCGACTCTTTATCGACTTGTAAAAATAAACAAGGGCTAGTGCCTTTTCAAGCCCTAGCCCTTGCCGTTTGTGCGCTAGCAGCTACCCGAAGAGTAGCAACCAACCGTTAACTTAAGCAGCAGCCAGCTTGGCCTTCACTTGGTCAACGATGCTGCTGAAAGCAGCCTTGTCGTGCACAGCGATATCGGCCAGCATCTTGCGGTCGATTTCGATGGAAGCCTTCTTCAGGCCGTTGGCGAACTGGCTGTAGGTCAGGCCCAGTTCACGTGCAGCGGCGTTGATACGGGCGATCCACAGCTGGCGGAACACGCGCTTCTTGGTACGACGGTCACGGTAGGCGTATTGGCCTGCCTTCATCACCGCCTGCTTGGCGACGCGGAAGACGTTACCGCGACGACCGCGGAAACCCTTGGACAGGGTCAGAACTTTTTTGTGACGGGCACGAGCCGTTACACCACGTTTGACGCGAGGCATGTGTTTTCTCCTAGTTCGTCAGTGAATTACAGACCAGCGCCAGGCAACATCTTTGCGATGGAGCCCATATCGCCTTCATGCACGGAAGTGATGCCACGCAGGTGGCGCTTGTTCTTCGTGCTCTTCTTGGTCAAGATGTGACGCTTGAAGGCTTGACCGCGCTTGACGGTACCACCGGGACGAACGCGAAAACGCTTCTTCGCGCTGCTCTTGGTCTTCATTTTGGGCATGTGAATGCTCCTGTTTGTTGTGCTCGTGAGGCGTTGTGGCAACCCTGCCCCAACTTGTAGGCCCCGAGACACTTCTGGGTGCTGGCTTGCGCCGGCTTTTACAGCTTTGCAAGCTGCAAAACGAAAACCTGCCCTTGCGGGCATGCTCCCGAAAAACGATGCATTTTACGCGGTTTGCGCGCCTGTGTCTGCGGCGGGCTTGCCACCGGCAGGCTTTTTGCGCGCAGGGGCAATCATCATCACCATCTGGCGGCCTTCCAGCTTGGGGAATTGCTCCACCTGGATGGAGTCCGCCAGTTCGTCGCGCAGACGGTTCAGCAGGTCCAGACCCAGTTGCTGGTGCGTGATTTCACGACCGCGGAAACGCAGGGTCACCTTGACCTTGTCGCCGTCCGCCAGGAAACGGCGAATGTTGCGCAGCTTGATGTTGTAGTCGCCATCATCGGTACCTGGGCGGAATTTCACCTCCTTGATATCGATCACGGTCTGCTTGGCCTTGGCTTCCGCCGCCTTCTTCTGCTCTTGGTACTTGAACTTGCCGTAGTCCATCAAGCGGCATACGGGTGGCGTTGCCGTTGCGGCAATTTCCACCAGATCAACGTCCAAATCACCGGCCATGCGCAATGCTTCCTGCAAGGAAACAATGCCCAGGGGCTCATTCTCAGGACCCGACAGACGCACTTCAGGCGCCATGATTTCACGGTTCAGACGGTGTTTGCGTTCCTCGCGGTGGCGACGGTCACGGAATTCTGTAGCTATGGCTTTCACCCTAAATTGAAAACGCTACGAAAAGCGTAGCTGCTTGCATTGATGAGATCGGCGCGGACTGGCCGCGCCTTACTGCATCAGACTTTGTTGTGGATATCGCTGGTCAGCAGTTCAATGAACGCTTCCACCGACATGACGCCCAAGTCCTTGTTACCCCGGGCACGCACAGCGACGGTGCCTGCCGCTTTTTCCTTGTCGCCTGCGACCAGGATGTAAGGCAGCTTCTGCAATGCATGCTCGCGTATTTTATACGTGATCTTTTCGTTGCGCAGATCAGACACCACCTTAAGGCTTTGATGGGGCAATGCTTTTTGCACCTTTGCCACAACTTCCTTCACGTAACCGGCCTGCGCGTCCGTGATGTTGAGCACCGCCACCTGCTCTGGCGCCAGCCACACGGGCAAGGCGCCCGCGTACTGTTCGACCAGAATACCGATGAAACGCTCCAGCGAACCGACGATGGCCCGGTGCAGCATCACGGGGCGGTGGCGTGCGCCATCTTCGCCCACATACTCGGCATCCAGACGCTCCGGCATGGAGAAGTCCACCTGGATGGTGCCGCACTGCCACTGGCGACCCAACGCATCCTTGAGGGTGTACTCGATCTTGGGGCCGTAGAAGGCACCATCGCCCACAGCGATCTGGTAGTCGCAACCCGATGCCTTCAGTGCATCGAACAAGGCTTTTTCGGCCTTGTCCCAGATTTCGTCCGAGCCGATGCGTGCTGCGGGGCGGGTGGCCACCTTGTAGATGATGTCGGCGAAGCCGAAGTCGGCATACACCTTCTGCACCAGTTGGTTGAAGTTCAGCACTTCCTGCTGGATCTGGTCTTCGGTACAGAAGATGTGGCCATCGTCCTGCGTGAAGCCGCGCACGCGCATGATGCCGTGCAAGCCGCCAGTGGGCTCATTGCGGTGGCACTGACCGAATTCACCATAGCGCAGCGGCAATTCGCGGTAGCTCTTGATGCCCTGCTTGAAGATCAGGATGTGCCCAGGACAGTTCATGGGCTTCAAGGCGTAGTCGCGCTTCTCGGATTCCGTCACGAACATGTTGTCGCGGTACTTGTCCCAGTGACCGGTCTTCTCCCACAGCGTCTTGTCCAGGATTTGTGGACCCTTGACTTCTTCGTAGCCGTTGTCGCGGTAGATGCGGCGCATGTACTGCTCCACCTCCTGCCACACGCGCCAGCCCTTGGGGTGCCAGAACACAGTGCCGGGCGAGCATTCATCGATGTGGTACAGATCCAGCTCGCGCCCCAGGCGGCGATGGTCGCGCTTTTCAGCTTCCTCGATGCGGGTGATGTAAGCCTGCAGGTCCTTCTTGTCGGCCCAGGCTGTGCCGTACACACGCTGCAGCTGCTCGTTCTTGGCATCACCACGCCAGTACGCACCCGCCAGCTTGGTCAGCTTGAAGACCTTCAGGAAGCGAGTGTTGGGCACGTGCGGGCCACGGCACATGTCCACGTATTCCTGGTGGTAGTACAAGCCCATGGCCTGCTCGTCCGGCATGTCCTCGACCAAGCGCAGCTTGTAGTCTTCGCCACGCTCCTGGAACACCTTGATGACATCGGCGCGCGGGGTCATCTTCTTGATCACGTCATAGTCCTGCGCGATCAACTCCTTCATGCGCACTTCAATCGCCGCCATATCTTCGGGCGTGAACGGGCGTTCGTAGGAGATGTCGTAGTAAAAGCCTTCGTCGATCACAGGGCCGATCACCATCTTGGCGGTCGGATACAACTGCTTGACGGCATGCCCCACCAAGTGGGCACAGGAGTGGCGAATGATGTCAAGGCCGTCCTGGTCCTTGGGCGTGATGATTTGCAACTGCGCGTCTTGCTCGATCAGATCGCAGGCATCCACCAAACGGCCATTGACCTTGCCAGCCACCGTGTTTTTGGCCAGGCCAGGACCAATCGATGCAGCCACCTGCATGGGCGTGACAGGGCCGTCAAATTCGCGTTGCGAGCCGTCTGGAAGTGTGATCTTTAGCATGAAAATCCTTGGAAACTTGTCTGTGACAGAAGCGCGCAGTGGCTGAAAAAACAAAGCGCGGACATGTCCGCGCTGAAGGGGCCAACAACTGCAGGCAGGCGCGAACACACAGCCTCAATGGCTGCGAGAGAACTCCGTGCTCGTCGTTCGCGGTGTCATAACCAGATTGCCTTTCTCGCCCTTGTTGATTAAGTATTTGCGCATTTTAACGCTGCAACAACAAAAAAGCCCGCAGTCAGCGACTGCAGGCCAAGCCATATCACCCCAAGCCAGCGCAGAACCCCACCTTGCTCTGCGCCGGCAGGCGCTCAATCAGTGGAACTGCTCTTCTTCGGTCGAGCCGGTCAGCGCCTTGACGCTGGAAGAGCCACCCTGGATCACGGTGGTCACGTCGTCGAAGTAGCCCGCACCCACTTCCTGCTGGTGCGACACGAAGGTATACCCCTTGTCACGCGCCGCGAACTCGGGCTCCTGCACCATGTTCACGTAGTGCTTCATGCCTTCACCACGGGCATAGGCATGGGCGAACTGGAAGGTATTGAACCAGTTGACGTGAATACCGGCCAGCGTGATGAACTGGTACTTGTAACCCAGCGCCGACAGATCGTCCTGGAACGCAGCGATCTGCTTGTCGTCGAGGTTCTTCTTCCAGTTGAACGAGGGCGAGCAGTTGTACGACAGCAACTTGCCAGGGCAGGCAGCGTGCACAGCCTGTGCGAACTCACGGGCAAAGCCAATGTCGGGCACACCGGTTTCGCACCAGACCAGATCCGCATAAGGTGCGTAGGCCACGCCGCGGCTGATCGCCTGCTCCAGACCGTTCTTGACGCGGTAGAAGCCTTCTTGCGTACGCTCGCCAGTCAGGAAGGGCTTGTCGTTGGCGTCGTGATCGGACGTGATCAGGTTGGCGGCCTCCGCATCGGTACGGGCCAGCACGATGGTGGGCACACCCATCACGTCGGCGGCGAAGCGCGCCGCGATCAGCTTCTCGCAGGCCTCCTGCGTGGGCACCAGCACCTTGCCACCCATGTGGCCGCACTTCTTCACAGCCGCCAGTTGGTCTTCGAAGTGCACACCAGCAGCGCCAGCGGCAATCATGTTCTTCATCAGCTCGAAGGCGTTCAGCACGCCGCCGAAGCCGGCTTCGGCATCCGCCACGATGGGCAGGAAGTAGTCGATGAATTCCTTGTCGCCGGGGTTGATGCCACGGCCCCACTGGATTTCGTCAGCACGCTTGAAGGTGTTGTTGATGCGGCGCACCATGGTGGGCACCGAGTCGTAGGCGTACAGCGACTGGTCGGGGTACATGGTCTCGGAAGTGTTGCCGTCGGCAGCCACTTGCCAACCAGACAGGTACACCGCTTCGAGCCCTGCCTTCGCCTGCTGCATGGCCTGGCCTGCAGAGATCGCGCCGAAGGCGTTCACATAGCCCTTCTTGGCACCACCGTTGATCTTTTCCCACAGCTTGGCTGCGCCGCGCTGGGCCAGGGTGTACTCAGGCTGCAGGCTGCCACGCAGGCGCACCACGTCGGCAGCGGTATAGCCACGCTTCACACCTTTCCAGCGGGGGTTTTGCGCCCAATCCTTTTCCAGGGCGGCGATCTGCTGTTCACGGCTGAGTTGTTGGTTCAGGGATTCAGGCATGGTGGGTCTCCAGTTAAAAGTCAGTCAATGGTCCGAACTTGGGCGCCGATTTTTTTCGGCCTGGAAATAAATTTAAGTCTTATAGAAGAGTCATGCAAGCTCTTATGTCTTATACAAGATAAATATTTTCATCATTAAAAATCAAATACTTATACACATATTTCTCAATGCAAAATCAAATTCTTATCCGTGAAATTTCTTATTGCATTGCAACATTGAGAAATTTTGCAATATGAAAACACATCATTGCCAAGTGAAAATTGCGGCTGAAAGGCTGATTCAGCTTGCGGCCATGTGCACCGGTCCATGTGTCACCACCACCCCGTCTTCATCCGCATACAGCCAGTCCCCCGGACGCACGGGCACGCCCGCCAGCATCACCGCTACATCCTTTTGGCCTTCGCCGCGCTTTTCGGTGGGCATGGGCATCAGACCCAGGGCCATGATGCCCACCTCCGCACTGCGCAACTCTGCAACGTCGCGCACACACCCATCGACCACCACCCCCGCCCAGCCGTTGCGCGCCGCAGCCGCTGCGAGGTTGCCCCCCACCAGCGCCTTGCGCAGAGACCCGCCGCCGTCCACCACCAAGACCCGCCCGCTCCCGGCAGAGTCCACCGCCTGCTTGACCAGGCTGTTGTCCTCGAAGCACTTTACGGTGGCAACTGGACCCGCAAACTGCCGCATCCCCCCATAGTGGTGAAACACCGGCGGCAACACCCTGAAGGCCCCACCATCCTCACTCTTGTGGGCGTCGCACAGGTCACAGGTCTGAAAATTGACTGGCATCACATCTCCTCTTGAGGGCAGGTCAACGCCCTTGGTTTGATTCTGGATTCACACAGAGGCATGCTCCCATTTCTTGGGCGGACTGGAAAGAAACGGTACGCTTTTGCGTCAAGACGTGCTCTGTTGCAACAACTCTGGTGAAAAAAACTGGTTCGCCCGCTTGGAAAGCCTAATTTTTCCCATTAGCATCAGGCTCAACCAGTCGTGGCGCAGGCCCGCGCCCCGCCAAGCTGGCACAACACCCATCCCAACAAGGAAAGCAAACATGGCAACTGCAAAGAAGGCAACTGCTGCAACCGCAGCTCCCGCAAAAAAGCGCACTCCTAACGCCGCCTTCATGAAACCCCTGACCCCCAGCCCGGCTCTGGCGGCCGTGGTGGGCAAGGATCCTCTGCCCCGCACCGAAATCATCAGCAAGCTGTGGGTCTACATCAAGGCCAACAAGCTGCAAGACGCTGCCAACAAGCGCATGATCAACGCAGATGCCAAGCTCAAGGAAGTGTTCGGCAAGCCCCAAGTTTCGATGTTCGAAATGGCTGGCCTGATCGGCAAGCACGTCAGCTGATCCACCTGGCGCACACACAACCGGCTTCGGCCGGTTTTTTTACGCCCGTCTGCAGCCTCGCTTTAACCCGACGCATAGAAAGTGTTTGCAAATGCGATGAATTCGCATTTATAATTTCTGCATCACATCAATAGCCAGCCACAACTGCTTGCAGCCATGATCGTTTGTGTATGCCACCGAGTTTCTGATCGCGAGATCGCGCGCCATGCACATGCGGGCATGAGTTTTGACGAAATTCAATTCGAACTGGGTGTGGCCACCCAATGCGGTCGCTGCGAAACCTGCGCCCGTGACGTGGTGGCCAAGTGCTGCAGCAGCGGTGCCGCAGCGGCCATTCACAACGAAGCCAGCGTACAGACAGTTCAGCTTGCCACCCCTATCTTGGAGAGCAAAGCATGGCATTCGTCACAACAGTTGCAGGCAGCCTGATCCTGGTTCTGGGTTGCTCATGGTGGATGTTCCGCAAATAGCGGACGCAGCACCGACGCTTTGGGCGTACGATTTCTTCCACCTTGCGCACTAGGCCGCGATGGCAGGCCTGCTGGCTGCGACAGCCGGCTTTTTGATATCTATGTCTCCTTCTGAAAAATTCGCTCCTGCCGGACATTTTGGTCACAAGACCATGATCACCGGTGTGGTGCTGACCTTGCATGCCGCAGGCATCTGGGCCTTGCAAAGCGGTATGGACCGCCCCCCAGAGCCACAGATCATTCCGGCCGAGGTGATTGCCCAGTTCATTGCACCGGTTGCGGCTTGGGCTGCGGTGGCTTGGGGGTGGGCTTGGGCGGCTGCGGGG
>NZ_VSWF01000011.1:0-102356 GCF_009668305.1 Comamonas sp. CAH-2 | reverse complement strand
CGGCAGCGGGGCGTGGGGTGCGGGCCGACGGCGCCGCAGCGGGGGCGGGAACGCGGCGTACGGCCGGAGCCGGGGGGCGTTCGATGGTGGCGTGCATGTGGTGTCCCTTGGGGTGAGTGCGGGCCGGTGCCCCCAGTCTGATGTTGGTGGGTGGCGCCAAACGGCCTCACATGCTAGGTAGACCGGGTCTAGACACGCTGCCGTTCATCGGCCCTGCGGGGCCGAATGTGTGCGGGATTTGTGCTGGATCAAGGGTTGGCGGCCGCAGCGTCTGCGCCCCGCCACGGTCTGCCCGGGGGTGCCTGGTGGGGGCCTGTATGCCCCCTGGGCCGGGGGCCTGGCGATGCCGTTGTGCCCCCTGTCGCACCACTGGTGCGCGCGCGCAATCCTTGCGGGCGCCACCCCGCGTCCCGGGCTGGGCGGCGGGGCAGTGCAGTGGCTCAGACCTCGCCTTCGGCCAGCTCGCTCAGGAAGCCACCGCTCTGGTGGGTCCACAGCTTGGCGTAGATGCCGCCCAGCTGCAGCAGTTGCTGGTGCGTGCCGGCTTCCACGATGCGGCCCTGGTCCATGACGATCAGGCGGTCCATGGCGGCGATGGTCGACAGGCGGTGGGCGATGGCAATCACGGTCTTGCCATGCATCAGCTTGTCCAGGCTGTGCTGGATGGCGGCCTCGACCTCGCTGTCCAGCGCGCTGGTGGCCTCGTCCAGCAGCAGGATGGGCGCGTCCTTGAGCATGACGCGTGCAATCGCCACGCGCTGGCGCTGGCCGCCGGACAACTTGACGCCGCGCTCGCCCACCTGGGCGTCGTAGCCGCTGCGGCCATGGCGGTCGGTCAGGGTGTCGATGAACTCGGCCGCTTCGGCACGTTCGGCGGCGGCGCGCATCTCGGCCTCGCTGGCGTCAGGTCGGCCATAGAGGATGTTGTCGCGCATGGAGCGGTGCAGCAGCGAGGTGTCCTGCGTCACCATGCCGATGGCGCCGCGCAGGCTGTCCTGCGTGACCTGGGTGATGTCCTGGCCGTCGATGGTGATGCGCCCCGACTGCGCCTCGTGGAAGCGCAGCAGCAGGTTCACCAGCGTGGACTTGCCGGCGCCGGAGCGGCCGATCAGGCCGATGCGCTCGCCGGGGCGGATGTGCAGGTTCAGCCCGTCGATGACCTGCTTGCCGCCGTCCTTGTAGGCAAAGTGCACGTCCTCGAAGGCGATGGCGCCCTGGGTGACGCGCAGCGGCTGGGCGTGGGGCACATCGGTGATGGTACGCGGCTTGGTCAGGGTGGTGATGCCGTCCTGGATGGTGCCCACGTTCTCGAACAGGCCCGTCATCTGCCACATCACCCAGTGCGAGTAGCCGGCGATGCGCAGCGCCATGGCGATCACCGCGGCGACCACGCCGGCACCGGCCTGGTCCTGGGCCCACAGCCACAGCGCCATGCTGGCGCTGCTCAGGATCAGCAGTGTGATCATGATGTGGTTGGTCAGCTCGAACAGGCTGACCAGGCGCATCTGCGCATAGCCGGTGCGCTTGAAGTCGTCCATGGCGCTGCGCGCGTACTCGGCCTCGCGGCGCGTGTGGGCGAACAGCTTGACGGTGGCGATGTTGGTGTAGGCGTCGGTGACGCGGCCGGTCATCAGCGAGCGCGCATCGGCCTGCTGCTTGCCGATCTGGCCCAGGCGCGGCACGAAGTACCAGCAGGCGCCGGCATAGCTCAGCAGCCACAGGCCGAAGGGCAGCAGCAGCCAGGCGTCGAAGCTGCCGGCCAGCAGCAGGATGCTGAGGAAGTACACGGCCACGCCGACCAGCACGTCGACGACGATGAATACCACCTCGCGCACCGCCAGCGCGGTCTGCATGATCTTGGTGGTGATGCGGCCGGCGAATTCGTCGGCGTAGAAGGACATGCTCTGCCCCAGCATCAGCCGGTGGAAGACCCAGCGCAGCCGCATCGGGAAGTTGATGGCCAGCACCTGGTGCATGACCATGGTGTGCAGTGCCAGCAGGCCGATGCTGCCCAGCAAGATGGCGGCAATGCCCAGCAGGCTGCCGCGCTGCTGCTGCCAGAAATCGGCCATGGGCGTGGCGCTGAGCCAGTCGACCACCTGGCTCATGACGGCAAACAGAAAGGCTTCGTAGATGGACAGGGCCGCGCTGGTCAGCGTCAGCAGCACGATCCAGCCGCGCATGCCGCGCGTGCAGGCCCACAGAAAAGCGATGAAGCCCGCAGGGGGCAGTTGGGGATCTTCCGCCGGATAGGGCGGCACCCGTTTTTCAAAATATCCGAACAAGATGACTTCTCCTTGTGCCTTCGATGGTAGGCGGCAGGCATGCCCTCGGCAGGGCAAGGAGAATGAAAAATAAAAGTAAGAGCAGATGGCGCTTGTCCAGCCAGCGATTCAGCGCGAAAGCCTGGGGTTTGGTCCAGGGGTGTGCGCCAGCAGCTATAAAATAAACCACCACACGCCGGTGTGGTGGTCGGGGGCGGCGGCCGTGCTGCGGGCCGCTGCGCGAGGGGGGCTTCAGGCCGTGGGCAGGTAGCCTTCGACCGACAGGTAGCGCTCGCCCGTGTCGTAGGCAAAGCCCAGCACCTTGGCGCCGGCGGGCAGCTCGGGCAGCTTCTGGGCAATCGCCGCCAGCGTGGCGCCGGAGGAGATACCGACCAGCAGCCCTTCTTCGCGGGCGGCACGGCGGCCGTATTCGCGGGCCGGCTCGGCCTCGACCTGGATCACGCCGTCCAGCAGGCTGGTGTCCAGGTTCTTGGGCACAAAGCCTGCGCCAATGCCCTGGATGGGGTGGGGCGCGGGGTTGCCGCCGGAGATCACGGGCGAGGCCGCGGGCTCCACGGCAAACACCTTCAGGTGCGGGAACTTGGCCTTGAGCACCTGGGCCACGCCGCTCAGGTGGCCGCCGGTGCCCACGCCGGTGATCAGCACGTCCAGGCCTTCGGGGAAGTCGGCCAGGATTTCCTGGGCCGTGGTGGCGGCGTGCACGGCCACGTTGGCGGGGTTTTCAAACTGCTGCGGGATCCAGGCGCCGGGCGTCTGCGCGGCCAGTTCCTGGGCGCGGGCGATGGCGCCCTTCATGCCCTTTTCCTTGGGCGTCAGGTCGAAGCTGGCACCGTAGGCCAGCATCAGGCGGCGGCGCTCGATGGACATGCTCTCGGGCATCACCAGGATCAGCTTGTAGCCCTTGACGGCGGCGACCAGGGCCAGGCCCACGCCGGTGTTGCCGCTGGTGGGCTCGATGATCACGCCACCGGGCTTGAGCGCGCCGGACTTTTCCGCATCCTCGACCATGGACAGGGCGATGCGGTCTTTGATGGAGCCGCCCGGGTTGCCGCGCTCCGACTTGATCCAGACGTTGGCGCCGGCGCCGAACACGCGGTGCATGCGGATGATGGGGGTGTTGCCGATGGTCTGCAGGACGTTGTCGAATTTCATGGCATCTCCTTGGGTGGATGAGGGCACAGGCTGCACATTCTGGCGCACTTGTTCATACCTCCGGCGATATGCATATGCCGGTCTGGATAAGCGCAGTGTTTCAGGCGGCCTTTGCGCCGCACTTCGATTTTGTGGGGCCATGGCGCATACTTTTTGCAGCACCAAAAAGAAGGAGGGCGTTGTCCATGTCACTTTTGCACATCAACATGGTGGCCATGACGGTGGTCTGTGTGTCGCTGATGGTGGGCTTTTCCTACCGTGAAAACCGCTGGGGCATCCTGCTGATGCAGCTGGCGGTGCTGGGCCTGATGGGGGTGATCGTCTACGACATCCGGGTGATTTCGGCGAGCACCTGAAAACGCCGGGCCCATGGACGATAATGGCACCCGTGAAGTTCGCCAGACTGCCGCTGGTGCAAGCGTGGAAACACGGCACTGGAGGAACGTCCGGACTGCATAGGGCGGCGTAGCAGCTAACGGCTGTCCACCGTGAGGTGAGGATCAGAGCAACAGAGACGTAGTCGGGCAGGCGTACCGCAAGGTAAACCGGCCCGGGTGAAACGGGCAATCTCTACGCGCAGCAATACCAAGTAGGCACACGTTGACGGGGCCCCCGGAGTGTGCGGGTAGGTAGCATCGAGCCGGTGGGGCGACCCCCGGCCCAGAGTAATGGCAGTCACATGGGCGCAAGCCCATGCACAGAATCCGGCTTATCGGCGGACTTCACACTTTGCAGACACCCCACAGGGCCCGGTCATCGACCGGGCCCTGTGCTTTTTTGGGGGCTCCGTGCCGCCCTTCGGCAGACCCGCACAAGGTCCTGGCGTTGTGCCCACGGGCGACAGCGCGCAGCCCGCGTCCGCATCAATAATGGGCGCCATGCTGCGACCCGAACAACTGCTCCACCCCCAGCGCGTGCCGGTCACGCCCCTGGAGGCTTCCACCCTGCTGCTGCTGCGCGACCGCCCCGAAGGGGGCTGGGAGGTGCTGATGACGCGCCGCTCCGACAAGGCCAGCTTCGTGCCCGGTGCCTACGTCTTTCCGGGCGGCGGCATCGAGGCCCAGGACGCCCAGGCCCACGCCCAGGTGGCGCACCGCGATGGCATGGCCCCCGGGGCGCTGACCGCCGCCATCGCCGCCCTGCGTGAAAGCCTGGAGGAGATGGGCCTGCTGCTGGCCGTACACGCCGACGGACGGCCCGCCACCCAGGCCGATGTCGATGCCCTGGACCGCCACGCCCCGCTGTGGCCGCAGCTGGCGCAGCGCGGCCTGCGCCTGGACGTGCGCGGCGTCTGGCAGCTGGCGCACTGGACGGCCGACCGCAACCTGCCCAAGCGCTTTGCCGTTCCCTTCTTCGTGGCGCGCATGCCCGCCGGGCAGACCCCGGTGGCCGACGAGGCCGAGCAGTTCGAGCCGGTCTGGATCCAGCCGCAGCAGGCCCTGGACCGCCATGCCGCCGGGCAGATGCCCATGATCTTTCCCACGCTGCGTACCCTGGCGCGTCTGGCGCGCTACCCCAGCGTGCAGGCGGTGCTGGACGCCGTGGCCGCCGGGCCGCTGTGGGCCAGCGCGCCGCGCTCCGGCCTGCTGCGTGGCGAGCAGCACCGCTGCATGGAAGACGAAGCCCCGTTCGGTGAGCTGGCCATGGTCTGCCCCGATGGGCAGATCCTGCACCCGCTGGACTGGCAGAGCGAGCGCGCCGTGCCGCTGCGCAAGAACCTGTGGCGCCTGACGGCTCCCAACGCGAATGTGATGACCGGCCCGGGCACCAACAGCTACCTGGTCGGCGAGGCGGCCACGGGCTTCATCGCCATCGATCCCGGCCCGGCCGATGCCGACCACGTGCAGCGCCTGTGGGAGGCCGCCGGGGGCGATGTGCGCCACATCGTCTGCACGCACTCGCACGCCGACCACTCCCCGGGCGCCTTCCTGCTGCAGGCGCTGTGCGTGCAGCAGGGGCGGGACAAGCCCATGATCCATGGCCTGCCCTCGGCCCCGACGGCGCGTGCCAACAGCCAGTTCGTGCCCGATGTGGCGCTGCAAGATGGAGAGCGCATCACGCTCGCCCCGCTTGGGCTGGAGGCCGAAAAGACTTCCAACATCCGCCACACGCTGCGCGCCGTGCACACGCCGGGCCATGCGGCCAACCACCTGTGCCTGCTGCTGGAGGAGGACGCCCTGCTGTTCAGCGGCGACCACATCCTGAACGGCACCACGCCGGTCATCGACATTCCCGACGGCAATATGCGCGACTACCTCGACAGCCTGGACAAGCTGGCCGCGCTGTGCGCTGCGCAGGGCGTGGAGTTCGTGCTGCCGGCCCATGGCTATGTGCTGGGTGATGCGCAGGGCGTGATCGCCCGGCTCAAGGCCCACCGCTTGGCGCGCGAGGCCAAGGT
Source organism: Comamonas sp. CAH-2 (assembly GCF_009668305.1). Lineage (NCBI taxonomy): Bacteria > Pseudomonadati > Pseudomonadota > Betaproteobacteria > Burkholderiales > Comamonadaceae > Comamonas > Comamonas sp. CAH-2. The sequence continues at coordinate 96,521 of NZ_VSWF01000011.1, read as the reverse complement.
GCTGGCCGCCATGCGCCAGCAGCCCGAGGGCTCGGTCCAGGACTGGGTGGCCCAGGCCTATGCCGACACGCCCTCGACGCTGTGGAAGCTGGCCGAAAGAAGCCTGATGGCGCACGTGGAACGCATTCGTGCTTTAGGCTTGCTGCATGTCACCGACTGAATTTCCCCACAACAACGACAACACCGTGCGCCTGTCCAAGCGACTGGCGGAGCAAATGCAGTGCTCGCGCAGCGAGGCAGAGCTGTACATCGAGGCTGGCGCCGTGCAGGTGGACGGCCAGACCGTTGAGCAAGCCGGCGCCCGCGTGGGCCCGGCGCAGGTCCTGACCGTCACCGCCGGAGCCAAGCCCGAACCGGTGCCCCCGGTCACCCTGCTGCTGCACAAGCCCGCCGGTTATTCGGTGCAGGCAGGCGGCCCGCGCAGCGCACTGGACCTGCTGGTGCCGGAGCGCTGGAACCAGGGTGATACCCCGGCGCCCATCCGCCTGCTGCACAAGCATTTCCAGCACCTGGAGTGCCTGGAGCCGCTGCCCGTGCCCGCCAGCGGCTTGACCGTCTTCACCCAGGACCGGCGCGTGGCGCGCAAGCTGACCGAGGACGTGCTGTACCTGGAGCAGGAGTGCATCGCCCAGGTGCAGGGCCAGCTCGATGCCGAAGGGCTGGAGCGCCTGTGCAACGGCTCGGCCATCCCCGGCAAGCGCCTGCCGCGCACCAAGGTCAGCTGGCAAAGCGATCACCACCTGCGCTTTGCGCTCAAGGGCATCTACCCCGAGGAGATTGAGGCCATGTGTGCCGGCGTGGGTTTGAAGCTGCTGGGCCTCAAGCGCCTGCGCATGGGGCGCATCTCCATGGCCAAGCTGGCCGAAGGGCAGTGGCGCTATGCCATGCCCTGGGAGCGTTTCTGATTCGGGTCGGCACACAGACCCCGCACCCTCGCGCGCCCCGGGCGCGCTTTTTTGTGCCTGGCGGGTTATTTGCTGCGGCTGTGGCTCATGGCCACGACCAGGGCGGTGATCAGGAAGAAGGCCTGCAACTCCAGTGCCCAGCCGCCGCTCTTGCTGATCTGCAGCCAGTGCGGGCCATGCACCAGCACCAGGGCCACCAGCATGTTGACGGCGATCAGCAGCGCGGCCGGCACCACGCACAGGCCAACCAGCAGCAGCAGCGGGGCGATGACTTCGCCGATGAACACGCCATAGGCAAGGAAGGCGGGCAGCCCGGCCTTGACCACCAGGGCTTCAATGCCGGCAATGCCGCCGGTGATCTTGGCCCAGCCGTGGAACAGCAGGAGCACAGCCAGGGTGACGCGCAACAGCACCATGGCGGCCAGGGGATGGTGAAAATGTTTCCAGAAGCTCATGGCTGCCCAGCCTAAAGCATGCGGTGCGGGGATGGTCTGCGGGAAAACAGGGAAAAAACGGCTTTCTTGCTGCACTTGTGCGCGCATTCCGGCACCGATGGCAGACAGGCTGCCGGCTGGCTGTAGGCCAGCGGCGGGAACTGGACAGGGTGCGTGCCAGCCGGTTGCGCAGCGCCTACGATGCTTGTCACCGCCCACCACCCAGGACGTCGGCCAGACGGATACCGCAAGGGGGATGGGCAGGTTTCCACAACGTTTTCACTGTCGAGGGGTTTCCTATGCAAAAGTCTTTTTCTGTGCGTTCCCTGGTGCTGGCTTCCGGCATGGCTGCGGCTACCGTGGCGATGGTGGGCTGTACGACCACGGGCAACACCCAGGGCAAGGGGGCTGCGCCCTCCAGCCGTGCCGAGCTGGAGTCCCAGGCCACGGCGGCGCTCAACCGCCTGTACAGCGCCATGCCTGGCACCCGCGAGCTGGTGGCCAAGTCGCGCGGCGTGTTGGTGTGCCCGGCCGTGATCGGCGGCAGCTTCGTGATCGGTGCCGAGCACGGCAAGTGCGTGCTGCGCTCCAACGGCACCACGCGCGGCTACTACAGCACCACGGCGGCCTCGATTGGCTGGCAGGCGGGGGGCCAGTCCAAGGCCGTCATCTACGTGTTCAGCGCCCAGGATGCCTACAACAAGTTCCTGAGCAGCGATGGCTGGTCCGTCGGGGCTGACGCCAATGTGGCCGTGGGCAAGGCCGGCGCCAACGGCGGCATCGACACCACCACGGCCAACGCACCGGTCAGCAGTTACGTGCTGAACAACGCCGGGCTGGAAGCCGGCGTGTCGGTCAACGGCAGCAAGATCAGCAAGATCAGCATGTAAGCATCCCGCCTGGCACCCCCAAGACCGGCCCTGCCGGTCTTTTTTTATGCCGAACCGGGGGGCGGGCCGTGCTTTGTCCGGCAGGGTGCCTGCAGGGCCGGGTTTTGGGGGGTAGGATGCCGGGGTTTGGGTCCAGCGCGTCCCCCGTGGGCGAGGTGCGCGCGGACCGCGCTGAAACCATTGCTCAACCGCTGCACTGCTATGCACATCCGCTTCACCAAAATGCAAGGCGCTGGCAACGACTTTGTCGTGCTCGACGAAACCCAGGGCCGCCTGGGGCTGACGCCGGCCCATTACCGCTTCCTGGCGGACCGCCATTTCGGCGTCGGGGCCGACCAGATCCTGACCGTACGCCCCGCGCCCACCGAAGGGGTGGATTTTGAATACGTGATCCACAACGCCGATGGCGGCGAGGTGGAGCAATGCGGCAACGGTGCCCGCTGCTTTGCGCGTTTCGTGCACGACAAGGGCCTGACCCCCAAGACCGTGATCCGGGTGCAGACCCTGGCTGGTGTGATCGCGCCGGCGCTGGCCGCCGATGGCCGCGTCACGGTCAACATGGGTGCCCCCGTGCTGGAGCCGGCGCGCGTGCCGTTCGATGCCAGCGGGCTGCCCGAGCAGCGCCAGGGCCAGGCCCTGGTGTGGCCGCTGGCCCTGCAGGCACCGGCCCCGGTGTCCCAGGTGCAGGTGGTGGCCGTGTCCATGGGCAACCCCCACGCTGTGCAGCTGGTGCCGGACGTGGACACCGCCCCGGTGGCCACGGTCGGCCCGCAGGTCGAAACCCATGTGCGATTTCCGCAGCGTGTCAACGCCGGCTTCATGCAGGTGCTGTCGCGCACGGCGGTCAAGCTGCGCGTGTTCGAGCGTGGGGCCGGCGAGACGCTGGCCTGCGGCACCGGGGCGTGCGCGGCGGTGGTTGCCGGTATCCTTCTGGGTGAACTGGATCACCGCGTGGACGTGCATACTCGCGGCGGCCTGCTGACCATCGAATGGGCCGGCGGCGCGCAGGATGCCGTGCTGATGACCGGCCCCGCCACCACCGTGTTTGAAGGCCAGATCCATCTTCCTGACGAACTATGAACAGCATCGATACACCCGCCATGAATGAAGCCAGCATTGCCGACTATTTGCTGCAGCACCCCGAGTTTTTTGAGCGCCATGCCGAAATGCTGGCCAGCGTGCAGCTCAGCAGCGGTCATGGCCAGCGTGCCGTGAGCCTGCAGGAGCGCCAGGCGGAGATGCTGCGCGACAAGATCAAGGGGCTGGAGCAGCGCATCATGGAGATGGTGCGCAACAGCAGCGAGAACTCGGCCATCGCGCACAAGATCCACCGCTGGAGCTGTGCCCTGGCGGCGGTGTCCGACGTGCGCCAGCTGCCGCACGCGATCGCCGAAGGCATCCAGAAGGAGTTCGACGTGCCCCAGGTGGGTATCCGCGTCTGGGGCGTGGCCGGTCCCTACCTGGGCTCGATGTTCACCATGGGCGTCAGCGAGGACGCCAAGGCCTTCGCCACCTCGCTGACCATGCCGTTCTGCGGCCCCAACCTGGGCTTTGAGCCCACCGCCTGGCTGCCCAAGCCCGACGCGGTGCAGTCCCTGGCGCTGCTGACGCTGCGCGAAGGCCCCAACGACAGCCAGTCGTCCGCCTTCGGCCTGCTGGTGCTGGGCTCGACCGATCCGCTGCGTTTCGATGCCACCATGGGCACGGAATTCCTCTCGCGCATCGCCGAACAGGCCAGCGCCGCCCTGGGGCGCCTGCGCGTCATGCCCGCGGGCAACTGAGTCCCCCGCATGGCCAACACCGCCGCGCTCGCGCCGCAGCTGCAGGCCTACTTGCAGCATGTGGCCAGCGAGCGGCGGCTGGCCGCGCGCACCGTGGCCCTGTACACCGAAGGCCTGCAGCAACTGCAGGCCCTGGCGGCCGAGGCCGGGCCCGCGGTGCTGGCGCTGCAGCCCCAGCACATCCGCCGCTTCGTGGCCAGCCTGCACGCCAAGGGCCGGCATGGCCGCAGCATTGCGCTGTGGCTGTCGTGCTGGCGCGGCTTTTTTCGCTGGGCGGCCTGGCAGGGCTGGGTGGAGCGCAACCCCGTCGAGGGCATCCGCGCGCCGAAAACGCCCAAGCCCCTGCCCAAGGCGCTGGGGGTGGACGCCGCCGTGCAGCTGGCGGACTACCGCAGCCCGGAAGCCGATCCCTGGGAAGAAGCGCGTGACGCGGCCATGACCGAGCTGCTGTACAGCAGCGGCCTGCGCGTCAGCGAGCTGGCGAACCTGGATGTGCAGGCCGGTGACGGCCTGGGCTGGCTGGACCTGCAGGCCGGCCTGGTGCATGTGACCGGCAAGGGCGGCAAGCGCCGCAGCGTGCCCGTGGGGGCGCCGGCGCGTGCCGCCGTGCAGCGCTGGCTGGCGATCCGTCCCACGCGCTTTGCGGCCGGCTGGAATGCGCCGGCCCTGTTCCTGGGCGTGCGCGGCGCGCGCATCACGCCGCAGACCATCTGGCTGCGCCTGCGCCAGCGCAGCCAGCAGGCCGGGCTGGCGGCCGCCGTGCATCCGCACGTGCTGCGCCATTCGTTTGCCAGCCATGTGCTGCAGTCCAGCGGTGATTTGCGCGCCGTGCAGGAGCTGCTGGGCCACGCCAACATCACCACCACCCAGGTCTATACGCGGCTGGACTTCCAGCACCTGGCCCAGGCCTATGAGCAGGCCCACCCGCGGGCACGCAAGAAATCGCCTTGAGGTGCGGAGGGGATGCTCCTTGAACAGGAGCTGTCAGCGCTGATTCTTCATGACTTTCAGGTGCTTTTGCGCTGGATCATCCATTGCCATCAGCGCAGTGTGCTCACATTTTTTCCAGCGACAGGTGGTGCAAATTTTGCTTTTTACAGATTTATACAAATCTGCGGCATGGCGTCATGGAACTGCTCCTGAAATACGAAGGTCACCACATTCCCCGGGTCTGGTCCCGACTGCACGGCATGCGCATGGGGCGCAATGTCTGGGTGTTCCGCCTGCCGCACCCGGATGCGCTGCAGGGCGTGATGGACCAGCTGGCGCAGGAGACCGAGGCCGAGGTGCTGGCCCTGACCCTGGTGGCGGTGGTGCGCGTGGCAGACCAGCAGTCCCCGGCCCTGCTGCTGGACAACGCCGTGCCCTTCATGGTGCTGCTGACGCGGCTGCGCTACCCCTGGCTGCAGGCGGGCATGGACAAGTACGTGGAGGTCCACTTCCAGCCCATCGTCGATCTGGCCGACAGCGGCCGCATCTATGCCCACGAGGCCCTGTGCCGGCTGCGCACGCCCGAGGGCGAGCTGCTGTCGGGCTACGAAACCTTCACCCTGGCGCGCCACCTGGGCCGGCTGGACGCGCTGGATGTGGCGCTGCAGTACAAGGCGCTGCAGCGCAAGGTGGCCGACCTGGAGCCCGGCGCCATCCTGTTCCTGAACGTGCTGCCGTCCACCCTGCTGCAGCCGGCCTGGGCCAGCCAGTTCCTGCAGTGGCTGCACGACCTGGATATACCGCACCACGAAGTGGTGATCGAGGTGGTCGAGAGCGAGCAGGTCGACCCCGCCGGCCTGGCCCAGCGCTGCGACGCGCTGCGCTCCCAGGGGCTGCGGATTGCGCTGGACGACATGGGCGCCGGCTTCAACTGCCTGTCGGTGCTGGCCATGGTGCGCTCGGACTTCATCAAGGTGGACCGGGGCCTGGTGCACCAGGCGCGCGGCAGCCGGGTGCGCTCGGTGCTGCTGGAGGCCCTGGTCTCCATGGCCGAGCGCCTGGGCTCCATCGTGGTCGCCGAGGGCCTGGAGCGCCAGGAGGATGTGGCTTTCTGCCGCTCGCTGGGTATCCACCTGGTCCAGGGTTTTCTGTTTGCCAAGCCGGCCTATGCACCGTTGCGGGGCAGCCTGGCCCTGCCCAAGACCGACAAGTCGGTCGCCATGCCGCGCCTGGACCGGTTTTCCATCACCGACGTGATCGAAACCCCGCCGTCCTTCGACATCCAGACCCCGTTGACGCTGGTGCGCCAGGCGTTCCGCGACACGCCCGACCTGCCTTGGTGCATGTTGACCGATTTTGGGCATCCCGTGGGCGTTTTGCACCGCGGCAGGGCGCTGTCGCCGGGGCTGCGCACCGTGGCCCAGGGTGCACAGCCGCTGCAGCGCATGCTGCCCTACAACATCGGGCTGACGGCTCTGTCCCGGCGGCTGTACCTGGAGCGCATGGATGCCGCCCCCTGGGCGGTGGTCGATGAGCGCGGCTGCTACATCGGCACGCTGGAGCCGATGATGCTGGTCTCCCATCTGCTGGCGCGCCAAGAGCACGGCGCCAGCCTGCACCCGCTGTCGCAGCTGCCGACCGGGCCCACGCTGCGCCAGGCCATCGACCTGCGGATTGCGCGAAAGCACGGCATGCTGGAGCTGGTCTACATCGATCTGGACCATTTCAAGGCCTTCAACGACCGCTATGGTTTTGTGCGCGGCGACGCCATGATCCGCACGCTGGCCGAAATCCTGCGCCACGTGTTCGCCAGCAGCCCGGACTGCATCCTGGGCCACATCGGCGGCGATGACTTCATCGTGCTGTTCGACCGCCCCGTGGCCCTGCTGATTCCGCAGCTGCAGCGCGCCATGGCGCAGTTCCATGCCCTGGCGCGGCACCTGTACGACACCGAGGACCTGCAGCGCGGCTATTTCGTCACCGAGGATGGCGAGGCCCACCCCGTGGCCAGCATGTCCGTGTCCTGCGTCAACGGCAGCACCGGCATGCCCCAGGACAGCGTGGAGGCTTCGGCGCGCGCCGCCAAGCTCAAGAAGGTGGGCAAGACCTCGGGCGGCAACGTCATCGTGGTGGAGGCGGCCCACCCCCGGGTGGTCCAGCCCGAGAGCAGCAGCCCCAGCATGTCCGGCTGGGAGGTGCAGGTGCTGGACATCCTGCAGCGCCTGCTGCAGGAGCCGCGCGGGCTGGATGCGCATGCGCTGGACCATGTGTTCAAGGCCTACCCCTTCTTCGAGGTGCTGTTCGAGCTGGACGCCGACGGCCAGCAGATCTGCGCCAACTGGATCAACCCGGCCATGTATGGCCGCATCCGCGGTGGCGGCGCCGGCGCCCAGCGCGGCAGCCAGTCCTACTTCGTGCATGTGCGCGACAGCGGCCAGCCCTTTGTCTCACCCATCTACCTGTCCAGCGCCACCGAGGACTTCTGCCTGACGATTGCCGTACCCATCCACGGGCCGCAGGGGCGCTTCACTGGCGTGCTGGTGGGGGATTTGAACCTGGCGTCCATGGCCAGCCTGCTGGAAAACCGGGTGGCGGCGTGAAGATCTATGAATATTCATAGCTGACAGCGCTGGCTGTGCCTGGGCCTACTGCCAAAAACCTTCAGAATGCACACGCCCCTGGTGCCGCCACGTGCTTCGCGGCATGGCTACACTTTCCGCCTCCGGCGCCCGGCACCCTGTCTGGGCACCCTGGTTTGATTTCTCTTTCCGCGCAGCGCAGCCGCGGTTGCGCGCGCATTGCGACAAGGTTGTATTTCCATGGCACTCATTCCCGTCAGCATCCTCACCGGTTTTTTGGGTTCGGGCAAAACCACGCTGCTCAAGCGCGTGCTCAGCGAGTCGCATGGCATGAAGATCGCCGTGATCGAAAACGAGTTCGGTGAAGAAAACATCGACACCGACATCCTGCGCACCGAATCCAAGGAACAGATCCTGCAGATGAGCAACGGCTGCATCTGCTGCACCATCCGCGAAGACCTGCGCGAAGCGCTGCAGCTGCTGGCCGCCAAGCGCCGCCAGGGCCTGGTGGACTTTGACCGCATCGTGATCGAGACCACCGGCCTGGCCGATCCCGGCCCCGTGGCCCAGACCTTCTTCATGGACGACGAGATCGCGGAAACCTACCTGATCGACTCCATCCTGACCCTGGTCGATGCCAAGCACGCCAACCAGCAGCTTGACGACCGCCAGGAGGCACGCCGCCAGGTGGGCTTTGCCGACCAGATCTTCCTGTCCAAGACCGACCTGGTGACCGAGGACGACAAGCAGGCGCTGATCCACCGCCTCAAGCACATGAACCCCCGCGCGCCGATCAAGGCCGTGCACTTTGGCGATGTGGCGCTGAACGAGGTGTTCGACCTGCGCGGCTTCAACCTGAACGCCAAGCTGGACATCGATCCCGACTTCCTCAAGGAAGACGACCACGACCATGCGCACGACCACAGCCATTGCGACCACGACCATGGCCACTGCGAGCACGGGCATGCGCACGACCACCATGACCACGGCCCTGACTGCGGCCACGACCACGCGCATGGCGAGCACTGCCACCACCCGCACCACCATCACCACGACGACGATGTGAAGAGCTTCGTCTACCGTGCGGACAAGGCCTTCGACCCAGCCAAGCTGGAGGACTTCCTGGGCGCCATCGTGAACATCTACGGTCCCAAGATGCTGCGCTATAAAGGCGTGTTGCACATGAGCGGCACCACCCGCAAGGTGATCTTCCAGGGCGTGCACCAGCTGATGGGCAGCGACCTGGGCCCCGAGTGGGCCGCGGATGAAAAACGACAGAGCAAGATGGTCTTCATCGGCATTGACCTGCCGCAAGACATCCTGCGCCAAGGCCTGGATCAGTGCCTGGTCTAGGCCCGCGCGGGCCCTCATTGCCCTGCGCAGGGCAGGGCTAAACCAGACAAGTCTGTGCGTTATGTGCAACTTTAGGGGCATGGCAGTATCTGACCGATACAATCGCGCCCCTAATGAAGAACCCGGGAGCTTCCAGCCACTAGGGGGCGTCAACGGGGCCGTGCCAGTACTGTGAGGAGACAGGAAGTGACAGCAGTCGAGACGAGCAAGAAAAAAGCCACCACCAAAGTGGCTGCCACCACCGCTGAGCAGAAGGACAAGCCGGCGGCCAAGAAAACGGCCGCCAAGTCCAGCACCGCTGCTGCCAAGACCGCCGCGGGCAGCCCATCCCGCACTGTGACCCATGAACCAACCAAGGCCACTGCAGCAGCCCCTGCTGCAGTCACCAAGGCCGCTTCCAACAAGACCATGCCAACGACTACTTCTGCGCCCACTTCCATCGTGACCAAGCGCGACCCCAAGCTCGCCAACAACTGGAAGACCAAGTCTCTCGAAGAACTGACCGACGCTGAAATCGTGGCCATGTCCGATGACGAGTACATGAACGATGTGCAGCTGGCCTATTTCCGCGCCAAGCTGGTCAAGCTGAAGCAGGACATGCACCAGAACGCCGGCGAAACCGCAGAAAACCTGCGCGAAGACACCGTGGTCGTGCCCGATCCCGCCGACCGCGCCACGATCGAGGAAGAGCACGCCCTGGAGTTGCGCACACGCGACCGTGAGCGCAAGCTGCTCAAAAAGATCGAACAGGCCATTGCCCGGATCGACGCCGGCGACTATGGTTACTGCGATGAGACCGGCGAGCCCATCGGCGTCCCCCGCCTGCTGGCCCGCCCGACCGCCACGCTGTCGCTCGAAGCGCAACAGCGGCGCGAACTCAAGCAGAAGATGTTCGGAGATTGATTCAGGACCGTGCCCAGTGCACGGTTTTTCATGCGCAGCACCATGCAACCAGACAGCGGCAAATCCGGCGGTTTCTTTCGTAAGGTCATGCACATCGTGCGCGGAACCTCCGCCACGGAGGCTGACGCTCCGCCCGACCCCGATAGTCTGACGGCCCGTGAGGCGCTGCAGGAGGTCATGGCGCGCAAGCGCCGCAACGACGCCATCCGCCAGCAGGAGTTTGCCCAGCTGCGGCAGTTGCGCCAGCGCAGCCAGGCCATCGGCCAGGTGCACGATGCCGAGGCCGAGCGCGAGGCCGAGGTCCTGTCCTCGCTGCTGGGCCAGGAGACGCGCAGCACGGCCACCCTGCAGAAAATCGACGAGATCGAGGCCCAGATGTCCGGCCAGTGGTGGCGCCAGCCGCCCGCGGCCGGTGCGGCCGCGGCCCCGCATGCCGCCGGCCGGCGTGGCCCGGCCCGCAGCTGGAGCCGCCTGCCGGTGCTGGGCGAAGACAGTGTGGTGCAACCGGCCGCCTCCAGCGTGGAGGCGGCGACCCCCGTCCCGGCCGAACCGCCAGCCATACCCACCGCGGCCCCCGTGGTTGCCACAGCAGCGGTCGCGGCCCCCGTGGTGGTGCCCCCAACCGTGGTGCGGGCGTTCCAGCCCCACCCGGACCTGGAAGAAGCCGCCATCCTGTTTGCCCATGGCGACCTGGAAGGCGCCCGCACCCGCTTGCTGGAGCAACTGGTGCAGTCGCTCAGTGCCACGCCCCGGGACGAGGACAAGGTGTGCCGGCTGTGGCATGCCATGCTCGACTGGTGCCGCGCCACCGGGGACGAGGACACCTTCGAGCCCCTGGCGATCGACTATGCCGAGCACTTTGGTCGTTCGGCGCCGCTGTGGTCCTCCCTGCCGGCCCGGCTGGGCCAGACGGCCCTGGCGGGGGCGGTGCGCAAGGACCCCGGCAAGCGCCAGTTCCTGTGGTCCAGCCCTGCGTTGCTCACGGTGGGCGCGGTCACGGCCCTGCGCGCGTCCCAGGAGGATGCGCCCCAGCCCTGGTGCATGTCCTGGCTGCGGCTGGTGGCTATCGACGACGCCGCGCTGCTGCCGCTGACCCGGCTGTGCACGGCCTGGGCCGACAGCGAGGGCCAGTTCGTGCTGTCCGATGCCGGCAAGTTGCTGCAATTGCTGGACCAACAGACCCCCGTGGGCGAGTCACACCGTCCGGCAGCCTGGTGGCTGCTGCGCATGGCGGTGCTGCGCCTGGTGCACCGCATGGATGCCTACGAGCAGGTGGCGCTGGACTATTGCGTGACCTACGAGGTGTCGCCTCCGTCCTGGGTGGAGCCGGCGTGCCACTGCATCGTCCAGGAAGAGGGCGAGGCCGATGTCTCGGTGCTGCACGAGGCCTCCCTGCAGTCGGTGCAGGCGGGGGCGGTGCTGCCGCAGGAAGGTGAAACCCCTGGGGCCATGCCGGTGGGGCAGGGCCTGGCCGGTGTGATCGAAGGCGATGCCCAGCCCTGGCTGGATGCCTTGGGTGCCCAGGCGCGCCGCGGGCAGGTGCTGGAGATTTCCTGCGCCAACCTCATCCGCCTGGACTTTGTGGCCGCTGGCAGCGTGCTGAACTGGGCGGCCGAGATGCAGAACCACGGCCATGAGCTGCGCTTCACGCAGCTGCACCAGCTGGTGGCGGAGTTTTTTCACATCATCGGTATCCACGAGCACGCCACTGTGCAGGCCGTCGCCGCCTGATCGGTGGATGTGTAAAAAGTGGCAGCGGCGCGCTTGCAAAGCCGCGTGCCGGCCCCATTTGCAATCGCTATGGAACAGTATCACGGCACCACCATCATCAGCGTGCGTCGGCAGACGCCCGAAGGCATCCAGGTCGCGATCGGCGGCGACGGCCAGGTCACCCTGGGCCACATCGTGGTCAAGGGCACGGCGCGCAAGGTGCGCAAGCTCTACCACGGCAAAGTGCTGGCCGGGTTTGCTGGCGCCACGGCCGACGCCTTCACGCTGTTCGAGCGTTTCGAGGCCAAGCTGGAAAAGCACCAGGGCCACTTGACGCGCGCCGCTATCGAGCTGACCAAGGAGTGGCGCACCGACCGCGTGCTGCGCAAGCTGGAAGCCATGCTGGCCGTGGCCGATCACACGGCCTCGCTGATCATCACCGGCAACGGCGATGTGCTGGAGCCCGAGCAGGGCATCGTGGCGATCGGGTCGGGCGGCGCCTACGCCCATTCGGCGGCCAAGGCGCTGCTGAACAACACCGAGCTGTCGGCCGAGCACATCGTGAAGAAGTCCCTGGAAATCGCCGGCGAGCTGTGCATTTACACCAACATGAACCACACCATCGAGACGCTGTGAGCGCGGCCCGCTGGCCCGGTGTGTGCCTGCCATGGTTCGACCGCACACAGTTGGACTGCGATTTTGAATAATTGATAGCTATTGGCGCTTGCTGCATAAGCGTCAAAGCCGGATTTGATGGATATTTTGACCATGTCCTCCATGACCCCCCAGGAAATCGTCTCAGAGCTGGACAAGCACATCGTGGGACAGGCCGGTGCCAAGCGCGCCGTGGCCATCGCGCTGCGCAACCGCTGGCGCCGCCAGCAGGTCGCCGATGGCCTGCGCCAGGAAATCACCCCCAAGAACATCCTGATGATCGGCCCCACGGGCGTGGGCAAGACCGAGATCGCGCGCCGCCTGGCGCGCCTGGCCGATGCGCCCTTCATCAAGGTCGAAGCCACCAAGTTCACCGAGGTCGGCTACGTGGGAAAGGATGTGGACTCCATCATCCGTGACCTGGCCGAGATCGCCGTCAAGCAGGCGCGCGAGGGCGAGGTGAAGAAGCTGCGCATGCGCGCCGAAGATGCGGCCGAGGAGCGCATCCTCGATGTGCTGCTGCCGCAGGCGCGCACCCACGACGCCGTGCCTGCCGACAACAGCACGCGCCAGATCTTCCGCAAGAAGCTGCGCGAGGGCCAACTGGACGACAAGGAGATCGAAATCGATCTGGCCGAGGGCAAGCCCCAACTGGAGATCATGGGCCCCCAGGGCATGGAGGAGATGGCCGAGCAGCTGCGCGGCCTGTTCAGCCAGATGGGCCAGGAGAAGCGCAAGACGCGCAAGCTCAAGATCAAGGAGGCGTTCAAGCAACTGATCGACGAGGAGGCGGCCAAGCTTGTCAACGAGGAAGAGACCAAGTCGCGCGCGCTGGCCAACCTGGAGCAGAACGGCATCGTCTTCATCGACGAGATCGACAAGGTGGCCACGCGCCAGGAAACCAGCGGCTCCGATGTCTCGCGCCAGGGCGTGCAACGCGACCTGCTGCCCCTGGTGGAGGGCACGACCGTGTCCACCAAGTACGGCATGGTCAAGACCGACCACATCCTGTTCATCGCTTCCGGGGCCTTCCACTTGTCGCGCCCCAGCGACCTGATTCCCGAACTGCAGGGGCGCTTCCCGATCCGGGTCGAACTCGATTCTCTGTCGGTGCAGGACTTCGAGGCCATCCTGACGCAGACCCACGCGTCCCTGGTCAAGCAGTACCAGGCACTGCTGGAGACAGAAGGCGTCACCCTGGCCTTCACCGCCGATGGCATCACCCGCCTGGCCCACACGGCCTTCACGGTCAACGAGCGCACCGAGAACATCGGGGCCCGCCGCCTGTCCACGGTGATGGAGCGCCTGCTGGACGAAGTCAGCTTCGATGCCGTCAAGCTGGCAGGCCAGACGGTCACCATCGATGCCGCGTACGTCGACGCGCGCCTGCAGATGCTGAGCCAGGACGAAGATCTGTCCAGATACATCCTGTAACTAAAAAACAGCCTCCCCATCCCCCCGCGCGCTGCCATGGCGCCTGGGGGGATTTGTTTTGATAAAGAACGTAAATGGTGCGTAGGACGAGTGCTGCTTTTCGATGAGTGGCTAAGTGATTGAATCCAATGGGTTTTTTGCGAGTTTTCACAAGTTTGCAATTTCTAAGTCATTGATTTCATTGCAAAAGCATGTGCTTTTCCGGGTGGCGCCGGATCAAATTGCTGCTACAGTGCAAAAAAGTGCAATTAAGTGGTGAGAATTCCCTTAACCGCCCACATGCGGGCGCTCAAGGTCCAAGCAAACGGGGTGATCCATCGTGTTTCAAGGGGCGTCTTCGCTGACTCTCGATGCGAAGGGGCGGCTTTCAGTGCCGACCCGGCATCGTGACGCCCTGGTCACGCAGGCCCAAGGCCAGCTCACCATCACCAAGCACCCCCATGGCTGTCTGATGCTGTTTCCCCGTCCCGAGTGGCTGCTGTTCCGCGACCGCATCGGCCAGTTGCCGATGTCGGCCCAGTGGTGGAAGCGCATCTTCCTGGGCAACGCCATGGATGTGGACATGGATGGCACCGGGCGTGTGCTGGTCTCGCCAGAGCTGCGCCAGGCGGTCGGTCTTGAGAGAGAGGTGATCCTGCTCGGCATGGGCAATCACTTCGAGCTTTGGGATAAAGCCACTTATGAAGCCCATGAGGCGCAAGCCATGCAGGCGCCCATGCCCGATGTATTCCAAGACTTTGCTTTCTGAAAAGGGCGAGCGTTGAACCAGCCCCTCCAACACATCACAGTTTTGCTCCACGAGGCCGTCGATGCCTTGCTGGGCGATGATCCGTCCGCGGCCGATGGCATGTATGTGGACGGAACCTTTGGCCGTGGCGGCCATTCGCGATTGATTCTCTCCCGGCTGAGCCCGCAGGGGCGGCTGATAGCCTTCGACAAGGACCCATTGGCGATTGCAGAAGCCGGGCGTATCGAAGACGCCCGTTTTTCTATCCGGCACGAAGGGTTTCGCCACATCGGCGAACTGCCGCCGGCGAGTGCCGATGGCATCCTGATGGACCTGGGTGTGAGCTCGCCCCAGATCGACCAGGCCGACCGCGGCTTCAGCTTCCGCTTTGAGGGGCCGCTGGACATGCGCATGGACACCACGCGCGGTCAGAGTGTGGCCGAGTGGCTGGCCGACGCCGAGGTGCAGCAGATCACCGATGTGATCCGCGACTATGGTGAGGAGCGCATGGCGTTCCCGATTGCCAAGGCCATCGTGGCGCACCGCGAAGCGCATGGCCCACTGCAGACCACCACGGAGCTGTCGAATCTGGTGGGCAAGATTGTGAAAAGCCGTGATGGACAGAACCCCGCCACGCGCACTTTCCAGGCCCTGCGGATTTTTATCAATGCCGAATTGGTGGAGCTCGAAGAAGCGCTGCAGGCCAGTCTGCGCGTGCTCAAGCCGGGTGGCCGTCTGGCGGTGATCAGCTTCCATTCGCTGGAAGACCGCATCGTCAAGCAGTTCATTGCCGAACACGCCAAGGAGGTCTACGACCGCCGCACCCCGTTTGCCGCACCCAAGCCCATGCACCTGAAGGCGCTGGAGCGCATCAAGCCTGGCAAGGCCGAGGTGGACGCCAATCCGCGCTCGCGCAGTGCGGTGATGCGCGTGGCCGAACGCACCGAGGTGCCAGCATGACCACCCGCCCACAGTGGCCCAGCATCCAGGGGGCAGCATGCTGCGCCTGAACCTCTTGCTGCTGGTGGCGGTGCTGCTCAGCGGCCTGTACCTGGTTGAGACCCAGTACGAGTCGCGCCGCCTGTTCACCGAGCTGCACCGCGCGACGAACGAGGCCCGCAACCTGGAGACCGAGTACCAGCGCCTGCAGGTGGAACTGCGCGCGCAGTCCTCGCCTTCGCGCATCGAGTCCCTGGCCGTGGCCCAGGGTTTGCAGGGCGCATCGCCCGCCATCACGCACTATGTGCGCGATGAACAGCCGGCCGGAGGTGCCCGGTGAGACGCAGTCTGGCCTACACCTCCAGCCCTTTGCTGGCCAGCAAGACGCCGGCCTGGCGCAGCAAGTTCGTGATGGGCTGCATCGTGCTTGCCTTCACGGGCCTGGCCGCGCGTGCGGCCTGGGTGCAGGTGATCGACAACGACTTCTTCCAGCGCCAAGGTGAGGTCCGCTTTGCCCGGACCCTGGAGCTGTCGGCCAACCGCGGGCGCATCCTGGACCGCAATGGACTGATCTTGGCCTCCAGCGTGCCAGCGGCCAGCATCTGGTCGATCCCCGAGGACGTGGAGAAGAACACCCCGGAAGACCTGGCCAAGCTGCCCAAGCTGGCCAAGCTGATGGACATGCCCTTGGACCAGTTGAAGAAGAAGCTGGCCGAGGACAAGAGCTTTGTCTGGGTCAAGCGCCAGCTGGACTGGGATGTGGGTCTGCAGATCAAGGCCCTGGGCATCAAGGGCATCTACCAGACCCGCGAATACAAGCGCCAATACCCCGAAGGCGAGGCGGCGGCCCACATCGTGGGCTTCACGAACGTCGAGGACAAGGGCCAGGAAGGCATGGAGCTGGCCTTCGAAAAGGACCTGGCGGGCAAGCCCGGCTCGCGCCGTGTGATCAAGGACCGCCTGGGGCGGGTCGTCGATGGCGTGGGCGAAGAGGTGCCTCCGATCGATGGCCGCGACATCCAGCTGTCGGTCGACAGCAAGATCCAGTTCTTTGCCTACCAGAAGCTCAAGGAGCAGGTGCTGGCCCACAAGGCCGTGGGCGGTACTGTGGTGGTCATGGATGCCAAGACCGGCGAACTGCTGGCCCTGGCCAACTACCCCAGCTTCAACCCGTCGAACCGCAAGCACCTGACCGGGGAGCAGCTGCGCAACCGCGCCATCACCGACGTGTTCGAGCCGGGATCGACCATGAAGCCGATTACCGTCGGCATCGCCCTGGAGAGTGGCAAGTTCAAGCCCTCGACGATCGTGGACACCACGCCCGGCCGTATCAATGTGACCGGCTCCACCATTTCCGACACGCACAACTACGGGGTGCTGACGGTCGAAGGGGTGATCCAGAAGTCCAGCAACGTGGGCACGACCAAGATCTCCCAGCAGCTCACTGCGCAGGAAATGTGGGAGACGTTCTCGGCCGTGGGCTTCGGCCAGAAGCCGCAGATTGCCTTCCCCGGCGCGGCCAGTGGCCGTCTGCGCCCCTACAAGACCTGGCGCCCGGTGGAACAGGCCACCATGTCCTACGGCTATGGCCTGTCGGCCAGCTTGCTGCAGATGTCGCGTTCCTACACCGTGTTCTCGAACGGCGGCAAGGTGATCCCCGCCACCATGCTGAAACTGGACAGGCCCCCTGTGGGCGTGCCGGTGTTTTCCGAGAAGACCGCCGAGCAGGTGCGCAAGATGCTGGCCCTGGCCACCGGCCCGGGCGGGACGGGGCAGCGCGCGCAGACGGTCGGGTATTCCGTGGGTGGCAAGTCAGGTACCGCCCGCAAGCAAGTGGGCAAAAGCTATGCACAAGGAAAATACCGCGCTTGGTTTACCGGTATGGCGCCGATTGAAGATCCGCGCGTGATTGTGGCAGTGATGGTGGATGAGCCCAGCAACGGCACCTATTACGGGGGCACGGTGGCGGCGCCCGTCTTCAGCACGGTGGTGCAGCAGAGCTTGCGTCTCTTGGGGGTGGCTCCCGACATGGCGGTACAGCCGCAAATCGTCGCCAACCCCGTGGAGGAATCGCTGTGAGTCGCGCCCCTGAGTTTTTGCATGATCTGCCCCAGGCCCTGGCCTGGCTGCGCGCCCGAGTCACCGGCCAACTGCGCACCGACAGCCGCCAGGTGCAACCCGGGGATGGCTTCATCGCCTGGCCCGGTGGCGTGACCGACGGGCGCCAGCATGTGGCTTCGGCCATCGCGCGCGGTGCGGTCGCGTGCCTGGTCGAGCACGACGGCGTCGAGGCCTTCAGCCTGCCCGGCGCGGTGGCCAGCTACCGCGGCTTGAAGGCCGCCACGGCCGAGCTGGCGGCGCAATGGTGCCAGCACCCTTCGCAGCAGTTGCGGGTGGTCGCCGTCACCGGCACCAATGGCAAGACTTCCACGGCCTGGTGGCTGGCGCATGCGCTGGCCGGGTTCCAGCTGCAAGGGCGCCAGGGCTGTGCCATGGTGGGCACGCTGGGCATCGGCGTGCCGCCCCAGGTGGTCAGCACAGGCATGACCACGCCCGATCCTGTCTGCTTGCAGTATGCGTTTGCCGATTACGTGCAGCAGGGCCTGGCCGCGTGCGCGATCGAAGCTTCGTCCATCGGCATCGAGGAGCACCGCCTGGCTGGCACGCACATCCACACCGCGGTGTTCACCAATTTCACGCAGGACCACCTGGACTACCACGGCAGCATGGCGGCTTATTGGCAAGCCAAGGCCAAGCTGTTTGCCTGGGCAGGCCTGCAGGTGGCTGTGCTCAACGTCGACGATGCCCATGGGCAGTTGCTGGCGCAGCAGCTGCAGGGGCGCGCAGGCCTGGATCTGTGGACCGTGGCGGTGAATGCCCCGGCACGCTTGCGGGCCACGGACGTGCGCCATGGACTGCAGGGGCTGTGCTTCGAGGTACAGGAAGACGGGCAGTCCGTGACCATGACCACCCAGATGATCGGCCAGTACAACGTCAGCAACATGCTGGGCGTGCTGGCTGTGCTGCGCAGCTGGGGCTGGACGCTGCCGGATGCCGTGGCCTTGTGCCAGGGGCTGGCACCGGTGCCTGGGCGTATGCAGCAGATAGCCCAGGCTGATCTGCCCCTGGTGGTGGTGGACTATGCCCACACCCCCGATGCGCTGGAGCAAGCCTTGCAGGGCCTGCAGCCCGTGGCGCGCGCGCGGGGCGGCCGGCTGCACTGCGTGTTTGGCTGTGGCGGCAACCGCGACAGCAGCAAGCGCCCCCTGATGGGCCAGGCTGCGCAGCGCCAGGCCGACGTGGTGTGGGTGACCAGCGACAACCCGCGTGGCGAAGACCCCCAGACCATCGTGCAGCAGATCACGGCCGGCATGCGGCTGGATGGCGTGCAGGTGGTGGTGGACCGCACGCAGGCGATTGAACAGGCCATTGCCCAGGCCAGCACCCAGGATGTGGTGCTGCTGGCGGGCAAGGGCCATGAGGACTACCAGGAAATCCAGGGTGTGAAGCACCCGTTTTCCGACATGGACAAGGCGCGTGCCGCCTTGCTCCGGCGAGAGGGAATGCAGCAATGATGACTTTGCAACAGGCATGGCAGTGGATCCAGGCCTTCCAGCCGCAGGCGCGGCTGGTGGGCGATGGTGCCACGCCCCTGCTGCGTGTGCACACGGACAGCCGCAGCTTGCAGGCGGGCGATCTGTTTGTGGCGCTCCAGGGTGAGCGCATGGATGCACATGACTTTCTGCCCCAGGTGCGGGCGCAGGGCCTGGCCGCCGCGGCGATCGCGCACGGTGGCCTGGAGGCGCTGGGCCTGCCCGGCATCGAGGTGCCGGACACCACCCAGGCCCTGGGGGCCCTGGCGGCCGGCTGGCGCAGCATGTTTGGCCTGCCCTTGATTGCCGTCACCGGCAGCAATGGCAAGACCACGGTGACGCAGATGATCGCCAGCATCCTGAAGGCCCAGGCCGGCGATGCGGCGTTTGCGACCCAGGGCAACTTCAACAACGCGATTGGCGTGCCGCTGACCCTGTTCCGCCTCAGTGCCGTGCACCAACTGGGCGTGGTGGAGCTGGGTATGAACCATCCCGGCGAGATTGCCGAGCTGGCGCGCATCGCCCAGCCCACGGTGGCCCTGGTCAACAACGCCCAGCGCGAGCACCAGGAATTCATGCACACCGTGCAGGCCGTGGCCGAGGAAAACGGCAGCGTGCTGGCCTACCTGCCCGCCGATGGCGTGGCCGTGTTCCCGTCCGACGAGGCTTTCACTCCGCTGTGGCGCGCCCTGGCGGGCCAGCGCCCGGTGCTGACTTTCGGGGGCGAGGACGCCGACGTGCGCAGCCTGCAGGCCACCTGGGCCGACAGCGCGTGGCAGGTGCAGGTGCAGACCCCGCACGGCCGCTTTGACTGCGCGCTGCACATCGCCGGCCGCCACAACGTGCGCAATGCGCTGGCGGCTGCGGCCTGTGCTCTGGCGGCGGGCGTGCCCCTGGCGGCGATTGCCCAGGGGCTGAGCGCCTTCCAGCCGGTCAAGGGCCGTTCGCGCTCCACCGCGGTGGTGTGCGCGGGCCGGCGCGTGGACGTGGTGGACGACACCTACAACGCCAACCCCGACTCCGTCCAGGCCGCAATTGCCGTGCTGGCCGAGCTGCCCGCGCCACGCCTGCTGGTGCTGGGGGACATGGGCGAGGTGGGCGACCAGGGCCCGGCCTTCCACGCGGAAGTCGGCGCCAGTGCCCGGCAGGCCGGCATTGAAACTTTCCTGGCATTGGGGCCACAAATGCAGCACGCCGTGGCTGCGTTTGGGCAGGGTGCTACGCATTTTGAAGAGATGGCAGCGCTGGTGGCAGCGGTGCAGGCCCGCATGGGGGAGACCGGCAGCGTGCTGGTCAAGGGTTCGAGAAGTATGAAGATGGAACACGTGGTGCAGGCCCTGGAAAGCGCTTGCGGGGAGGGCGCAGCATGCTGCTGATCTTGGCTGAGTGGCTGCAGACCTTGTCGCCCGATTTCGGTTTCCTGCGCGTGGTGCAGTACATCACCTTCCGCGCCGTGATGGCGGCGCTGACCGCCCTGGTGATCGGTCTGTGGATCGGCCCCAAGGCCATCCGCATGCTGACCGCGCTGAAGGTGGGCCAGCCCGTGCGCGGCTATGCCATGCAGACCCACCTGGTGAAGAACGGCACGCCCACCATGGGCGGGGTACTGATCCTGTTCGCCATCGCCGCGTCCACCCTGCTGTGGTTTGACCTGAGCAACCGCTTCGTCTGGATCGTGCTGGTGGTGACCATGGGCTTTGGCGCCATCGGCTGGGTCGATGACTGGCGCAAGGTGGTCAACAAGGACCCCGAGGGCATGCGCTCGCGCGAGAAGTATTTCTGGCAGTCGGTGATCGGCCTGATTGCCGCCGTGGCCCTGGTGTTCAGCATTTCCGAAAACACCAACAGCCGCGCTTTCGAGCTGTTCGTGACCTGGGTGCAGTCGGGCTTCTCCATGGACCTGCCGCCGCAGGCCGGGCTGCAGGTGCCGTTCTTCAAGGAAGTCAGCTACCCGCTGGGCGTGTTGGGCTTCGTCATACTGACCTACCTGGTCATCGTTGGCGCCAGCAATGCCGTCAACCTGACCGATGGCCTGGATGGCCTGGCCATCATGCCGGTGATCATGGTTGGTACGGCGCTGGGCATCTTTGCCTATGTGACCGGCAACGTCAGCTACGCCAAGTACCTGCACTTCCCCAGCATCCCCGGCACGGGCGAGCTGATGATCTTCTGCGGCGCCATGGCCGGTGCCGGTTTGGCCTTCCTGTGGTTCAACGCCCACCCCGCGCAGATCTTCATGGGCGACGTGGGCGCGCTGGCCCTGGGCGGCGCCCTGGGCACCATCGCCGTGATCGTGCGCCAGGAGATCGTGCTGGCCATCATGGGCGGCATCTTCGTGGCCGAGGCCCTGTCGGTGATGTTGCAGGTGGTGTGGTTCAAATACACCAAGAAGCGCTATGGCGAAGGCCGTCGTCTGCTGAAGATGGCGCCGCTGCACCACCACTTTGAAAAGAGCGGCTGGAAGGAAACGCAGGTCGTGATCCGCTTCTGGATCATCACCATGCTGCTGTGCCTGATCGGCCTGTCCACGCTGAAGCTGAGGTAGGCTCCATGCACACCCAAGACCTCACACCGGCCCAGCCCCACCCCGACACTGCGGTGGCGCCGGTCGACGCTGCGGTACAGCTGGAAAATTCAGGAGCAGTCAGCGCGCATGCATCCTTGGATGGCGATGCAAAAGTGTCTGAAGTGGCCGAATCGCAAGCGCCAGCTGCTCCTGAAAAAGAGGCGCTACCTGCCTGGGCGGAACCCGTGCCCGACGTCAGCAGCCTGAGCGCCGCCAAGGACGCGGCTGCCTTTGTGGCGCAGATTTTCACCGACCCCAGCATGTCGGATGCGGCCGATGCCGACGTCACCGCCGTGGCCGTGCCCGTGGATGCCGCCCCTGCGGTGGCGCTGCCCCCCGTGCCTGCGCAATGGCCGCAGGACCAGGCGCAGCACCTGCAGGGCCGGCGCGTGCTGATCCTGGGCCTGGGCGCCTCGGGTATGTCCATGGCGCGCTGGTGCGTGCGTGCCGGGGCCGAAGTCACCGTGGCCGACACCCGCGAAGCCCCGCCCCAGCTGGCGCTGTTGCACAGCGAGCTGCCGCAGGCGCGGTTTGTGGGCGGTCCGTTGACCAGTGCCCTGGTGGACGGTCAGAGCCTGAACGCCGTGTACCGTTCCCCCGGCCTGGCGCCGGACGTGATCGCGCCCGTGGCGGACGCCGCGCGTGCGATCGGCCTGCCTGTCGGTGGCGAACTGGATTTGTTCGCCGCGGCCCTGCAGGGCATGGCCCAGGCGCATGGCTACCAGCCCAAGCTGCTGGCCATCACCGGCACCAATGGCAAGACCACGGTGACCTCGCTGACCGGCAAGCTGCTGGAGCATGCCGGCCTGAGCGTGGGGGTGGCCGGCAACATCGGTCCCACCTTGCTGGACACCCTGAGCGCGCGCATCGACGCGCAGGACCTGCCCCAGGTCTGGGTGCTGGAGCTGTCCAGCTTCCAGCTCGATGGTGTGCAGGGCTTCGAGCCGACCGCCGCCGTGGTGCTCAACGTCACGCAGGACCACCTGGACTGGCACGGCAGCATGGACGCCTATGCCGCCGCCAAGGCCCGTATCTTCGGCGAGCACGGCCTGATGGTGCTGAACCGCGAGGACCGCACCGTCATGGACATGCTGCCTGCGCCGGTCAAGGTCAAGCTGCAGAAGCCGCAGCAGCGCGCCCACATCAGCTTTGGCGCCGATCTGCCGCGCAACCCCGGTGACTATGGCATCGAGATGGTGGCCGGCATGGCCTGGCTGGTGCGCGCGCTGGAAGTGGACCAGGCGGGTCGCCGCGCGCGCGACCCGCAGGAAGAGCTGCACCTGCAGCGACTGCTGCCCGCCGATGCCCTGCGCATCCGCGGCCGCCACAACGCCACCAACGCCCTGGCCGCGCTGGCGCTGGCCCAGGCGGCCGGTGCCGCGCTGGGCCCCATGCTGTACGGACTGCGCGAATACCGTGGCGAGCCCCACCGCGTGGAGCCGATCGGCATCGTGCAGGGCGTGGAATATTTTGACGACAGCAAGGGCACGAACGTGGGGGCCACCGTCGCTGCCTTGACCGGCCTGGGGGCCGATCGGCGCATCGTGCTGATCCTGGGCGGGCTGGGCAAGGGGCAGGATTTCACCCCGCTGGCCGCCCCGGTGGCGCGCTATGTGCGCGCCGTGGTGCTGATCGGGCGCGATGCCCCGTTGATCAAGCAAGCCCTGCAGGGCGAAGGCGTGCCCCTGCTGGAGGCCGCCGACATGGCGCAGGCCGTGCAACTGGCCAGTGCCCAGGCCCGGGAGGGCGATGCCGTGCTGATGTCGCCCGCCTGCGCCAGCATGGACATGTTCCGTGACTATGCCCACCGCGCCCAGGTGTTTGTGGCGGCGGTGCAGGAGCTGGCCGATGAGGCCGGACAGATCCTCGGAGGGTACGACGCATGAACGCCCTGACCCATGTGCGCGAACGCCTGCAAGGCTGGCTGGCCGGCGCGGCCGACAAGCCTGTCGACGTGCTGCCCGTGCGCGTGGGGGGCACGGAGTACCGCAACACCCGGGCTCTGCCGCCCACGGCCCTGGGGCTGGACCAGGCCCTGATCTGGGTGGTGATTGCCTTGCTGGCCTGGGGGCTGGTGATGGTGTACTCGGCCTCGATCGCCATGCCGGACAACCCGCGCTTCGGCAAGATCGAGCACTACCACTTCCTGTTGCGGCATGCGATGAGCCTGGGCGTGGGCTTTGTGGCGGCGCTGCTGGCCTTCCAGGTGTCGATGAAAACTTGGGAGCGGCTGGCCGTGCCCATGTTCCTGCTGGCCCTGCTGCTGCTGGTGATGGTGCTGGTGCCCGGCGTGGGCCTTGTCGTGAATGGCGCGCGGCGCTGGCTGCCGCTGGGGGTGATGAATTTCCAGCCTTCGGAGCTGGCCAAGTTCGCCGTGCTGGTCTATGCCGCCGACTACATGGTGCGCCGCATGGACGTGAAGGAGCGCTTCTTCCGCGCCGTGCTGCCCATGGCCGCGGCCGTGTTCGTCGTGGGCGTGCTGTTGTTGGCCGAGCCCGACATGGGGGCCTTCCTCGTGATCGTAGTGATCTCGATGGGCATCCTGTTCCTGGGCGGCGTGAATGCGCGCATGTTCTTTCTGATGGCGGCGCTGGTGGTCGGGGCCTTTGTGCTGATGATCGCCTTCTCGCCCTGGCGGCGCGAGCGCATCTTTGCCTACTTGGACCCGTTCTCGGTGGACCATGCGCTGGGCAAGGGCTACCAGCTCTCGCACGCCCTGATCGCCATCGGACGGGGCGAGCTGTTCGGCGTGGGCCTGGGCCGCAGTGTGGAGAAGCTGCACTGGCTGCCCGAGGCGCACACCGACTTCCTGCTGTCCGTGATTGGCGAGGAGTTCGGCTTCATCGGCATCCTGATCCTGATCGTTGCCTTTGTCTGGCTGACCCGCCGCATCATCGAAATCGGCCGGGAGGCGATCTTCCACGACAAGGTGTTTTCCGGTCTGGTGGCCCAGGGGGTGGCGCTGTGGTTTGGCTTTCAGGCCTTCATCAACATGGGCGTGAACCTGGGGGCCTTGCCCACCAAGGGGCTGACGTTGCCGCTGATGAGCTTCGGTGGCTCGGCGGTGTTGATGAACCTGGTCGCGGTGGCGGTGGTATTGCGGATTGACTATGAGAACAAGCTCATCAGTCCAAAGGTGAGGAAGTGATGCAAGAGAAAGTGGCTTTGGTCATGGCAGGCGGCACCGGGGGGCATATCTTCCCGGGCTTGGCCGTGGCCCACGCGCTGCGCGAGCAAGGCTGGCGTGTGCACTGGCTGGGGGCGCCCGGCAGCATGGAAGAGCGGCTGGTGCCGCCCCAGGGGTTCCTGCTGGAGACGATTGATTTTGCAGGAGTGCGCGGCAAGGGCCTGCTCACCCTGGCCCTGCTGCCGCTGCGCCTGCTCAAGGCCTTCGCGCAGGCGCTGTCGGTGGTGCGCCGCGTCAAGCCGGACGTGGTGATCGGCCTTGGGGGCTACATCAGCTTCCCCGGCGGCATGATGGCCGTGCTGGCGGGCAAGCCGTTGATCCTGCACGAGCAGAACTCCGTGGCCGGCATGGCCAACAAGGTGCTGGCCAGCGTCGCCGACAAGGTGTTTGCAGCATTTCCGAATGCGCTGCCCAAGGCGCAGTGGGTGGGCAACCCCTTGCGCCAGGCCTTCCTGCAGCAGCCGGAGCCGGCCGAGCGCTTTGCCGGCCGCAGCGGCCCACTCAAGGTGCTGGTGGTGGGCGGCAGCCTGGGTGCCAAGGCCTTGAACGACATCGTGCCCCAGGCCGTGGCCCTGCTGCCGGTCGAGGCACGCCCGCAGGTGGTGCACCAGAGCGGCGCCAAACAGATCGATGCCCTGCGTGCCAACTATGCGGCCGCCGGGGTGCAGGCCGAGCTGACGCCCTTCATCGAAGACACGGCGCAGGCCTTTGCCGACGCGGACCTGGTCATCTGCCGCGCCGGTGCGAGCACCGTGACCGAGCTGGCGGCCGTTGGTGTGGCGGCGATTTATGTGCCCTTCCCGCACGCGGTCGATGACCACCAGACCACGAACGCGCACTTCATGGTGGATGCCGGGGGTGGATGGTTAATGCCACAACCTGCATTGAATGCACAAAAACTGGCAGAAATGCTACAGAATATGCAGCGTTCAACACTCTTGAACGTTGCCCTTAAAGCGAAAACGATGCAGAAGATTCATGCCACCCGCGAGGTGGTCGCTGCGTGCGAGGAGCTCGCCGCATGAAACACGCCATTCAAAACATCCACTTCGTGGGTCTGGGTGGCTCCGGCATGAGCGGGATCGCCGAGGTTTTGCACAACCTCGGCTATACCGTCTCCGGCTCCGATCTGGCGCCAAGCGCCACCCTGCAGCACCTACAGGCGCTGGGGATCCAGACGTTTGTGGGCCATGCCGCGTCCCAGGTGCAGGCCGCCGATGTGGTCGTGACCTCTACCGCCGTGCAGGCCAACAACCCCGAGGTGCTGGAAGCGCGTGCGCGCAAGATTCCCGTGGTGCCCCGGGCCCTGATGCTGGCCGAGCTGATGCGTTTCAAGCAGGGCATCGCGATCGCTGGCGCCCATGGCAAGACCACCACCACCAGCCTTGTGACCAGTGTGCTGGCCGAGGCCGGGCTGGACCCCACGTTCGTCATCGGTGGCAAGCTCAACAGCGCCGGTGCGAATGCCAAGCTGGGCCAGGGTGACTACATCGTGGTCGAGGCCGACGAGTCGGATGCCTCGTTCTTGAACCTGCTGCCGGTGATGGCGGTGGTCACGAACATCGATGCCGACCACATGGAAACCTATGGCCACGACTTCGGCAAGCTGAAGCAGGCCTTTGTCGATTTCCTGCACCGCATGCCGTTTTACGGGCGTGCCATTGTCTGTGCCGAAAGCCCGGCGGTGCGCGACATCCTGCCCGCGCTGGCGCGGCCTGTGACCACCTATGGTTTCGCCCCCGATGTGCAGGTGCGGGCCGTGGATGTGCGCGCCGAGCATGGCCAGATGCGCTTCAAGGTGCTGCGCCAGAACGGCCAGACCTATCCCGAGCTGGATGTGACCCTGAGTTTGGCGGGTGAGCACAACGTGCTCAACGCACTGGCGGCCGTGGCCGTGGCCATGGAGCTGGAGCTGCCCGATGCCGCCTTGCTGCGCGCCCTGGAGGGTTTCAAGGGCGTTGGTCGCCGTTTTCAGCGCTATGGCGATCTGCCTTGCGCACAGGGCGGTACGTTCACCGTGATCGACGACTACGGACACCACCCCGTGGAAATGGCCGCCACCTTGGCCGCTGCGCGGGGGGCTTTCCCTGGGCGCCGTCTGGTGCTGGCCTTCCAGCCCCACCGCTACACCCGCACGCGCGACTGCTTCGAAGACTTCGTCAAAGTCCTGGGCGCCGCCGATGCGG
The DNA here is from genome assembly GCF_009668305.1 of Comamonas sp. CAH-2. Taxonomy (NCBI): domain Bacteria; kingdom Pseudomonadati; phylum Pseudomonadota; class Betaproteobacteria; order Burkholderiales; family Comamonadaceae; genus Comamonas; species Comamonas sp. CAH-2. The sequence continues at coordinate 69,750 of NZ_VSWF01000011.1, read as the reverse complement.
TGCTGCTCAATGAGGTCTATGCCGCCGGCGAAGCCCCCATCGTGGCCGCGGATGGGCGCGCGCTGGCACGTGCCGTGCGCGTTGCAGGGCGTGTGGAGCCCATTTTTATTGAGACAATTGCGGATTTGCCCCAGGCAATTGCGGACAATGCGCAGCCTGGGGATGTGGTGCTGTGCATGGGCGCAGGGTCGATTGGCGCGGTCCCCGCGCAATTGGTTGAAATGCTAGAGAAAAAAGAGCTGCAAGCGCAGAAAGGATCTGCGCTATGAGCAATTCCATGAAGAAAATCGATCCGCGTGCCCTGGGCAAAGTGGCCGTGCTGATGGGCGGCCGTTCGTCCGAGCGCGAGGTGTCCCTGATGTCGGGGCAGGGCGTGCTCGACGCCCTGCGTGCCCAGGGGGTGGATGCCCACGCCTTCGATCCCGCCGAGCAGGAGCTGGGCGCGCTGAAAGCCCAAGGCTTTGCGCGCTGCTTCATCGCCTTGCATGGCCGTTTCGGTGAAGACGGCACGGTGCAGGGTGCGCTGGAGCTGCTGGGCATTCCGTACACCGGCTCCGGCGTGATGGCGTCCAGCATGGCCATGGACAAGATCATGACCAAGCGCATCTGGCGCTTCGAAGGCCTGCCCACGCCGGACTGGCGCATGGTGGCAAGCCCCGAGGCAACCACCGCAGCCCTGGCGGCCCTGGGCGCCCCCATGATCGTCAAGCCCGCCCGCGATGGCTCCAGCATGGGCCTGACCAAGGTGACGGACGCCAGCCAGTGCGCCGCAGCCTATGCCCTGGCCGCCAAGTACGACGACGAAGTGCTGTGCGAACAGTTCATCGCCGGTGAGGAAACCACCTGCGCCGTCCTGGGCGAAGGCGCAGCGGCTGCGGCCTTGCCCGTGATCCGCATCGTGGCGCCCGACGGCAACTACGACTACCAGAACAAGTACTTCACCGACGTCACGCAGTACCACTGCCCCAGCGGCCTGCCGGCGGACGAGGAAGCGCGCATCCAGCAGATCGTGGAAAAGGCTTTCCGCACCCTGGGCTGCCGCGGCTGGGGCCGTGCCGACGTGATGATCCGTCAGAGCGATCGCCAGCCCTTCCTGCTGGAGATCAACACCTCGCCCGGCATGACCAGCCATTCGCTGGTGCCCATGGCCGCGCGTGCGCGCGGCATGAGCTATGAGCAACTGTGCCTGACCATCCTGGCTTCGGCCTCGCTGGACAGCACGTCGTCAGAGGAGCGTGCGGCCTGATGAGCTACTCCATGCCAGCCCCTTTGGATGTCAAACTCATGAACGTGACCGCAACGGCCATGTTCGGTGGGGTGGCCATCCTCATGCTGGCGGTGGTGAGCTGGTGGGCGGTGCGCCATCCGGCCTTCTCGATTGCGCGCATCGTGGTCGAAGGGGAGATGCTGCACAACAATGCTGTGACCCTGCGAGCGAATGTGGCCCCGCACCTGACCGGCAATTTCTTCACGATCGATCTGAAGGACGCGCGCGAAGCCTTCGAACAGGTGCCCTGGGTGCGCCAGGCCGAGGTGCGGCGCGAGTATCCGAACAGCTTGCGCGTCATCCTGCACGAGCACGAACCCCAGGCGTACTGGGGGCCGGAGACCGGGACCGCGATGGTCAACACCATGGGTGAGGTGTTCGAGGCGAATGTGGGCGAGGTGGAGCGTGAAGGCTTGCCTCGCCTTTCTGGCCCCGAGGGCTCGGCCGTCGAGGTGCTGCGCATGTACTACGCCCTGGACCCCGTCTTCACCGCCATTGGGGCGCCTGTGGATGCGCTGACCTGGCGTGACCGCGGCAGCTGGCTGGTACAGCTCGACAACGGCGCCAGCATCGAGCTGGGCAGCGGCAAGCCGGAAGAAGTCTTGCAGCGCACGCAGCGTTTTGTGCGGACGCTGCCGCAAATTACCCAGCAATACCAGCGCACGACCGAGGCCTTGGAGTACGCAGATCTGCGCTACCCCGATGGCTACGCCCTGCGCTTGCGTGGCGTGACCACCGTGTCGCGAGAAAAGGCATTGGAAATGGCCAGACGCCAAGCAGCACAGCAACAAAAAGATAGCAAAAAAACACGACCTACTGAGGGCAGGCACTGATATGGCAAGAGAGTACAAAGACGTCGTCGTCGGTTTGGACATTGGCACTGCCAAGGTGATGGCCGTGGTCGCCGAGGTCATGCCCAATGGCGAGCTCAAGCTGGCAGGGCTGGGCGTGGCGCCGAGCAACGGCCTCAAGCGTGGCGTGGTGGTAAACATCGAAGCCACGGTCCAGAGCATCCAGCAGGCCCTCAAAGAGGCCGAGCTGATGGCCGACTGCAAGATCCAGCGTGTCTACACCGGCATCACCGGCAGCCACATCCGCGGCTTGAACCAGAGCGGCATGGTGGCCATCAAGGACAAGGAAGTCACGCCCACCGATGTGGCGCGTGTGATCGAAACCGCCAAGGCGGTGAGCATCTCCTCGGACCAGCGCCTGTTGCTGGTGGAGCCCCAGGAGTTCGTGATCGACGGCCAGGACGTCAAGGAACCCGTGGGCATGAGCGGCATCCGCCTGGAGGCCAAGGTGCACATCGTGACCGGCGCGCAAAGCGCGGCGGAAAACATCATCAAGTGCGTGCGTCGCTGTGGCCTGGAGGTGGAGCAGCTGCTGCTCAACCCGCTGGCGGCCAGCCAGGCCGTGCTGACCGACGATGAGCGCGACCTGGGCGTGGCCCTGGTCGACATCGGCGCCGGCACCACCGACGTCGCCATCTTCACCGGCGGTGCGATCCGCCATACCGCCGTGATTCCGATCGCCGGCGACCTGATCACCAGCGACATCGCCATGGCGCTGCGCACCCCCACCAAGGATGCCGAAGACATCAAGGTGGAAAGCGGCTATGCCAAGCAGATGCTGGCCGATCCCGACAGCCAGGTGGAAGTGCCTGGCCTGGGCGATCGCGGCCCCCGCATGATCAGCAAGCAGGCGCTGGCCGGTGTGATTGAACCCCGTGTGGAAGAAATCTTCTCTTTGGTACAGCAGGTCATCCGCGAGTCCGGCTATGAGGAAGTGTTGTCCTCCGGCATCGTGCTCACCGGTGGCAGTGCCGTGATGCCGGGCATGGTGGAGCTGGGCGAGGACATTTTCCTCAAGCCCGTGCGCCGCGGCGTGCCCAAGTATTCCAGTGCATTGGCCGACATGGTGGCGCAGCCGCGCTCCGCGACGGTGATGGGGCTGCTGGAAGAAGCGCGACAAGCAAGATTGCGCGGTTTCAAGGTGGCACAAAAGAGTGGGTCCATGAAGACCGCTTTTGGTCGATTTAAAGACTTCATTGTGGGAAACTTCTAACTATGTGCTCTCGACGTATGCGCATTACCGGGCCTCCCACGGATTTTCGATACCGACGACGAAGAGAAGCCCCCTATACAGCACCACTGAACCCATTTCAAAAATCTCCAGGAGCACCAACATGACCATCGAAATGATCGAAGCCGAAACATTCAATCAAGGCACGCAGATCAAGGTGATCGGTGTGGGCGGCGGCGGCAGCAACGCCGTTGAGCACATGATTGCTTGCAATGTGCAAGGCGTTGAATTCGTCAGCGCCAACACCGATGCGCAAGCATTGATCCGCAGCAACGCGCACCGCACCATCCAGTTGGGCTTGAGTGGCCTGGGTGCTGGCAGCAAGCCCGACAAGGGCCGTGAAGCCGCAGAAGCCGCCGTGGAAGACATCCGTGCTGCGATCGAAGGGGCGCACATGCTGTTCATCACGGCCGGCATGGGCGGCGGTACTGGCACCGGTGCTGCACCCGTGATCGCGCGCGTGGCCAAGGAGATGGGCATTCTGACCGTGGGCGTGGTGACCAAGCCGTTTGACTGGGAGGGCGGTCGCCGCATGCAGAACGCCGACGGCGGTCTGACCGAGCTGGAAGCCAATGTCGACTCGCTGATCGTGGTGCTGAACGAAAAGCTGCTGGAAGTGCTGGGCGATGACATCACCCAGGAAGAAGCCTTTGCGCAGGCCAACGACGTGCTCAAGAACGCCGTGGGTGGTATCGCCGAAATCATCAACGAGTACGGCCATGTGAACGTCGACTTCGAAGACGTGCGCACCGTGATGGGCGAGCCTGGCAAGGCCATGATGGGCACGGCCCGCGCTTCCGGTCCCGACCGTGCACGCATCGCGGCCGAGCAGGCCGTGGCCTGCCCGCTGCTGGAAGGCATTGACCTGTCCGGCGCCAAGGGTGTGTTGGTGCTGGTGACGGCCGCCAAAGGCAGCCTGAAGCTGGCCGAATCGCGCCTGGCCATGTCCACCATCAACGCCTACGCCTCGCCCGATGCGCACGTGATCTATGGCGCCGCCTACGACGACTCGCTGGGTGACGACATCCGCGTGACCGTGGTGGCCACCGGCCTGTCGCGTCCTGCGGCCCGCCGCCAGGCCATGTCCGTGGTCCAGGGTGGCCTGCGCACCGGCACGGACGGCGATTTCGCCTACGCCGGTGCTCCCACGGCCTCCATGGGCGGCGTGAGCATGGGCGCTGCCACAGCGCCTGCCATGGGTGGTGCCGCCAGCGTGGGCGGTGGCTATGCCGATGTGAGCGTGCCCAGCGTCTGGCGCACCAACCGTACCCAGGCCGCAGCCCGTGTGGATGCCTTGTCCTCGGGGGGCATGGACGATCTGGAAATCCCTGCCTTCCTGCGCAAGCAAGCAGACTGATCCGACAGCGAGCCAGCGCGGTCCCCAAACCGGGTTCTTGAACCCGGTTTTTTTATGCTTGTAACGTTGGCCAACACACCGAGGTCAACGGCAGGCGTCAATCGGCGTTATAGAAATTTCCATGTCCTTGGCGGGGCGGAAAAATGCCCTCCGCCGCTAAAATTGCCCCATGCTCCAGCAACGTACCATCAAGACCCTCACCCGTGCCGTCGGCATGGGGCTGCACAGCGGCCAGCGTGTCGAGATGACGTTGCGCCCTGCGCAGCCGGATACGGGCATCGTGTTCCGCCGGGTGGACCTGCCGGAGCCGGTCGACATTCCCATCACGGCCCAGGCGGTGGTGGACACGCGCATGGCCTCCACCATCGGGGTGGGCAGCGCCAAGGTGCACACCATCGAGCACCTGATGTCCGCCCTGTGCGGCCTGGGCATCGACAACCTGTACATCGACATCACGGCCGAGGAAGTGCCCATCCTGGATGGTTCCTCGTCCTCGTTCATGTTCCTGCTGCAAAGCGCGGGCATCGAACTGCAGAACGCCCCCAAGAAGTTCATCCGCATCAAGCAGACCGTGGAGGTGCGTGAAGGGGAAGGCAAAAACCTCAAATGGGCGCGCTTTGATCCCTACCACGGCTTCAAGCTGAAGTTCGATATCGATTTCTCGCACCCCGCCGTGGACTCCACCGGCCAGTCGTTCGAGTTCGACATGGGTGAAGGCAACTACATGCGCGACATTGCGCGCGCCCGCACTTTTGGCTTTACCAAAGACGTGGAAATGCTGCGCACCAACGGCTTGGCGCTGGGCGGTGGGCTGGACAACGCCATCGTCATGGACGACTACAAGGTGCTCAACAGCGACGGGCTGCGCTACGACGACGAGTTCGTCAAGCACAAGATCCTGGACGCGATCGGCGACCTGTACGTCATCGGCCATCCCATCCTGGGCGCCTACAGTGCCTTCCGCTCGGGCCATGGCATGAACAACCAGCTGATCCGTGCCGTGCTGGCCGATGCCGCCAACTGGGAATTCGTCACCTTCGACAACGAACGCAAGGCCCCCGCCGGATTTGCCCAGACCGCCCTGGCCTGGTAAGTCCCGCCCCGGGAATCACGGTATAAAGCAGCCATGCTGATTTTTCGCTGGCTGCTTTTTGCTTTGTTGATCACCTCGGCCCTGTGCTTTGTCTTCTACCTGGGCACGGGTCGGCCGCACTATCGCCGCTGGGGGCTGGTGATTCTGAAGTGGGCCGTGATCGCCGGGCTGGCCTTTTTTGCCGTGCTCGGTCTGTCGCGCTTCCTGCTGATCTGAGCGCATGGCTCCGTGCAGAGGTGTGCACTTGCTTGCATCTGTAAAGCCTGTGCAAAGCGGTGCGGGGCAGGGGCAAAGTTCCGTAAAGCTGGGCTGCATCGGCCTGGGCGGCCCGTTTTTTCTCGCATGATGGCGTCGTGGCAGCCGCTCCGGCTGCTTGCTTTCTGCCTCGGAAAGGACGCACCATGCAACTGCAACGTTTCACTGCTTCGATCGCCACCGCCGTGGCCCTGACCCTGGGGGTGAGCGCCGTGGCCCAGGCCCAGCCGCACGGCGGCCGCCACCATGACGCACCCTACGCTCAGCAGCACCGCCACAAGCCCGGGTCTTCTACCGGCTGGCACCGCGACCGCGGGCCCCATGGTCCGCAGGCGCACCCCGGCCACCGGCCACCGCCTCCCGGCCACCGCTACTACCGCGGCGCGGGCCCGCAGCACAACTGGGTCAAGGGCACGCGCCTGCCACCGCAGTACCGTGCCACGCGCTACGTGGTGCACGACTGGCGTGGCCACCGCCTGCACCAGCCGCCCCGCGGCTACCACTGGGTGCGCTACGGCGGTGACTACATGCTGGTGGCGATTGCGACCGGTGTGATCTCGCAGCTCATCATCCACAGCATGTATTGAGGGGCGCTTGGCGCTGGGACACACCGCTGCGCATCGGGCGTCCCACCGTGATGGCCCTTTGCCATGGCCTGCTGTGCCCAGCAGCGGGTCATGACCGATTGCATCAAAAGCAGAGCACTCTGCGCTGACGGGATAAGCGCTGCAGGCAGTTTTGGCGTGTAGCCGTTTGGCAGAGCCGGGCGACAGCGGTTCAGTAGGCGCGGCCGGCCTTGAGCATGGCGTGCTGCCGGCGCTGCAGGCCGGAGTCCTGGGCCAGCTTGTCCAGCATGGCGCCAGCGTGGGCATGGGTGATGGCCAGACCCAGGGCGTCGGCCGCATCGGTGCCGGGCAGGCCGGGCAGCTGCAGCATGCGCTTGACCATCTCCTGGATCTGCCCCTTGGCCGCCCGGCCGTGGCCGGTAATGGCCTTCTTCATCTGCAGCGCCGTGTACTCGGCCACGGGCAGGTCCCGGGTCACCAGGGCGGTCAGCGCCGCACCGCGCGCCTGGCCCAGCAGCAGGGTGGACTGCGGGTTCACGTTGACAAACACGATCTCGATGGCCGCCGTGTCGGGCTGGTAGCGCGCCACCACCTCGCTCACCCCCTCGAACAGGATCTTCAGGCGCCCCGGCAGATTGCCCAGCGCCACGCCTTCGGTGCGCGTGGTGCGGATGGTGCCGCTGGCCACATAGCGCAGCTGGTGGCCGTCGCGTTCGATCACGCCAAAGCCGGTGGTCTGCAGGCCGGGGTCAATGCCAAGGATTCGCATGGAAAGTGCTGGGAACAAGGGGGAGGGCGGCGCAGGCTGCGCCTGCCTGCGATTGTGCCGCATGCCCGCACGGCCGCCGTGGAACTGGCCCTGCCCTGGGTACACTGCGCCCCTTGTGTGTCCCTTGCCGTGTTTGTCGATGCCTGTGCCTGTCCTTCGCCGCCTGTTGCGTGTGTTGCTGCGCCTGCTGCTGGGCCTGGGGGCGGCCGTGCTGGTGCTGGTGGGCTGGCGCATCGTGGTGTTGGCCACGGCCTCCCCACCGCGCCATGCCTAGGTGGTGCAGCAGGTGTTCCGCGCGGCCCCCCTGCCGGTGTTCACCCCGCAGCATCTGCAACTGGTGCGCGCGCTGCGGGTGTGGTGTCTGCCGGTCGAATCCGGTGCGCCCGGGGTCGACCCCGGCCAGCCCCTGCGCGGTGAGACTCCTGCCGTGCAGCGCGCCCAGCAATTGCTGGCCACCGACGACGCCACCCTGGCCACGCAGCGGCTGGTCGAAGTGGCCCGCTGGGTGCGGCCGTTTGTGACCCAGGCCCGCCTAGCGCCGGGGCGCTATGCCGTGCCGGCCGACATGGCCGCCTGGCTGCCCGGTGTGCAGCACGGCCAGTTCCAGCTGCGGCCCGAGCACCTGGTCCTGCTGCGTGCGGCCATGTGGCGCGAGGTGGAGGGCGAGGCCTTGCAGGAATGGCTGGCCGAGAGCGCCGAGGCCGCGCCGCTGTGGCCCATGCCTGCCATCGACGGCAAGCGCCCGTATGGCGACCGGTCCTACTACACCATCGACATGGCCGAGATTCTGGGCCGGCCTTTTGCGGTGGATGGGCAGGGCCGGCCCATCCTGGACCCGGTTCGGGTGGCTGCCCTGACGGCACTGCACGAAGAAACGCTGACTGCGCTGCAGGTGCTGTTGCTGTATGGCGAGATGGGCGGCTGAGCGCCGTTGGCCGCCCTGATGCCGGTGGGTGGCCGCGTGGTGGTGCTGGCGGGCAGCGGTGGCCGGCGGTTGGACGAGGGCGTGCTTGTGGCGCAGCGCTAGGGCAGCGGCGTGGCCGCCATGCGGCGCAGGATGGCGCTGGTGCGCGACTGCAGGTAGCGCGATTGCGGGTTCTGCTCGTAATAGCGGGGGCGCGGCAGCATCACGGCCAGGCGGGCACTTTCGGCCGCGCTGAGCTGCTGGGCGCTCTTGCGGAAGTAGTGGCGCGCGGCGGCTTCGGCGCCAAAAATGCCCTGGCCCCATTCCACGTTGTTCAGGTAGATCTCCAGGATGCGTTCCTTGCTCAGGAACAGCTCCAGCGCATGCGCCAGCACCAGCTCCTGGCCCTTGCGCAAGAAGCTGCGCTCGCCCGACAGCAGCAGGTTCTTGGCCAGTTGCTGGGTGATGGTGGAGCCGCCGTAGATCGGCACCGGCTTGGCGCGCAGGCGCTGGCTGCGCTGGGCACGCTCCAGCGCTTGCTGGTTGCGCTCCCAGGCGCGTTCGATGGCGTCCCACTGCACGCCGTCGTGGTCGACAAAGCCATCGTCCTCGGCGGTCAGCACGGCGCGCTTGAGGTGGGGCGAGATGCGCGGGTAATCCACCCACTGCTGCTGCCAGTGGCGCTGCTGGGCCGACTGCTGCCAGATGCGCCACATCTCCGAGCGCTGGAAGCTGGTGGACTGCGGGTCCCACCAGGCGGCCAGCGCAATCCGGGCGATGAAGAACAGCTGCAGCGCCAGGGCTGCGCACAGCAGCACGGCCAGCCAGCGGCCCAGCGCCTTCATGCCGCGGCTTCGCGCGCGAGGACGTTGCGCAGCTCGTCCAGCACCTGGGCCGAAGGCGGGCGCACGCCGCGCCACAGCGCAAACGATTCGGCGGCCTGCTCCACCAGCATGCCCAGGCCGTCGCGTGCGAGTGCACCGTGGCTGCTGGCCCAATTCAGAAAATTCTGAGCGGCGGGGCCGTACATCATGTCGTAGGCCAGACTGCGTGCATGCAGCACGCTGGCGGGCGCGGGCACATCATCCCCGGCCAAGCTGCTGGCTGTGGCATTGATGATGATGTCGAAATTTTGGGTCAAATCGGTCTCAAGCACTTGTCTTTCAAGTGCTACCAGCTCTACTTTATGTAGTGTGGCAATGGCCGCGTGCTGCTGGACCAGCGTTTGGGCTTTGGCATGCGTGCGGTTGACCACGACGAGGCGGCGGGGCTTTTGCTCCAGCAGCGGGCCCAGTACCCCAGCGGCCGCGCCGCCCGCGCCCAGCAGCAGCACATCACGCCCGGTGATGGGGATGCCGGCATTGCGCGTGATGTCGGCCACCAGGCCCAGGCCGTCGGTGTTGTCGGCGTGGATGTGGCCATCGGCCGCGATCACCAGGGTGTTGGCGGCGCCGGCCAGGGCCACGCGCGGGCTGTGGCTGTGCGCGGCCTGGGCGGCGTCCAGCTTGAAGGGCACGGTGATGTTGCAGCCCCGTCCGCCGGCTTGGATGAAGGCCTGCAGGTCGGCGGCAAAGCCCTCCAGGGGCGCCAGGCGGCGCTCATAGCGCAGGGCCTGGCCGGTCAGCTGGGCAAAGCGCGTGTGGATCCAGGGCGAGCGGCTGTGCGCCACGGGGTGGCCCACAACGCAGTACACATCGGTGGTGGTCATTCAGTGCAACGGCAAAAAAACGGACAGGGGGTGGACGGGCGCGCGGGCACCGTCAGCGGACATTGGTTTCCAGCGTCTGCTCGCGCGTGAACTTGAAGCGCGAGACCACGGCAATCTGGTCGGCCTTGGCGCGCATGGCCGGGCCGAAGTGGCCGAACGGCCCCGCGGCGCGCGCAATCGCCTGGGCCCGGGTGTCCAGCTGCGGGATGCCCGAGCCCTGCACGATCTCGGTGTCCAGCACGCGGCCGTCGTGGTTCACGGTCAGCACCATGACCAGCTCGCCATACAGCTTCTTGCCCTTGTGTTCGGGGAAGTTCTCCGTGCCCTTGTCTTCCACCTTGCGGCGCAGGCCGTCGTAGTAGACGGCATACACCTCCTCGCGCGTGGCGGGGCTGATGTAGCGTTTCTTGGGGCGGGCGTTCTCTTCGTTGATGCGCTTTTCGATCTCTGCCAGCAGCTTGATCAGCTGCTTGCGCTTTTGCTCCTGCTGCTCGCGGTCCTGCTGCTGGGACTGCTCGCGCGGGTCGAACTGCGGCATCGACGACAGCTGCTTGCGCAGCTGGGTCAGCATCACGGCCTGCTGCTCCTGCATGGCGTCCAGCTTCTTCTGGCGCTCCTCGAAGTCGTCGCCGATGGCGGTCAGGGCCGAGTAGGGCAGCGGGCTGGTGGCCCGGCCCCGGGCAGCATCGCCGCCGCCGGCCAGGGCCGCCTGGGCGATGGCCTGGGCCTTTTCCGGCCGCTCCTGCGTCTGCGCGTTCACCAGGATCACTTCCAGCGGCGTGTCCTGGAACACCCGGTTGAACTGCTCGGGGGCGACAAAGCGCACCGTCAGCAGGGCTGCGTGAATGGCGATCGACACCCCCAGCGTCAGGCTGAGGGTGGACATGGAGCGGAGCGCGGCGGGCAGTTTCACGGGTTGGAATTATCGGCGCTGGGGCTGTCGGACTCGTTGACGTCCACCGCAATTGCGATGGGGCCGGCCACGTCCTCTTCGTCGTCGGCGCTGTCGTCCAGGGGCGCATCATCGCTGGGATCTTGCGGGTCGTCCAGTCGCTCGGTCACGGTGCCGTGGATGTCCAGGGTGATCTCGTCGATCTCGCCCAGCTTCACGCGCACGCGGGCGCCGCGCGGCAGGGCCTGGGCGCCGGCCACACTGATGACCAGCGGCAGGCTGTCGGCACGCACCAGCACGCCGTTGGGGCCGTTGTCCTTGATCACGGCGCCGTCCAGCTCGGTGATGGCGTTCTGCTCCAGGTACTTCAGCGTCCAGAAGCGCTCCATGCTGGCCTGGTAGCCGTTGTAGGCGCTGTAGGCACCATCGAAGCTGCTGATGATGCCGAACAGCTCGGCATCCTTGGGCTTGAACGGCGCGGCCAGGGCTGCCGTGGCGCCGTGGCGGGCGCAGGCAATGATCTGCCACTGGTTGACCAGATCGGTGTAGCGGCGCAGCGGCGAGGTGGCCCAGGAATAGGCTTTCACGCCGATGCCGGCGTGCGGCAGGGCCTTGGTGGACATGCGCACCTTGACGCCCGGGGCCAGGCTGGCCTGGCTGCGGTAGATGCCGGGCACGCCGTATTCGGCCAGCATCAGGCCCCAGGTGCTGTTGGCCACGATGGCGGCCTCGGCCACGATCAGGTCCAGCGGCGCGCCGCGCTTGCGTACGGTGATGCTGACGGTTTCGTGGCCCTGGGGTTCGTTGTCGCCGTTGCCGTCCAGGCGAAAGGTGTAGTCGGGGCGCGAGAAGTTTTCGGGCTTGCCGCGCACCTGTTCGCGGCCGGCCTTCAGGTGCTGGGCCAGGCGGTGCAGGAACGATAGCTCTTCGCGCTTGTCAAGCAAGGGCTGGGGCGTGTTTTCGACCTGAATGCTGGGGTCTTGCAGCCAGGCTTCGGTGACGATGTGGTCCAGCTTGTCGTGGCGGAAGTTGACCGCCACGGGCACGCGTTCCAGCTTGGTGACCTTGTCCTTGACCTCCAGCGTGGCCTCGTCATAGGTCACGTACAGCGACACGGCGGGGTTGGCGCGGCCTTCGTCCAGGGTGTATATCTGCACCACCTCGTCGGGCAGCATGGTGATCTTGTAGCCGGGCATGTAGACGGTGGACAGGCGGGCGCGGCCCAGCTTGTCTAGGTCGGAGCCGGGCGTGATCGCCAGGCCGGGCGCGGCAATGTGGATGCCCACGGTGACGGTGCCGGTGCCCAGGCCTTGCACGGACAGGGCATCGTCGATTTCCGTGGTCATGGAGTCGTCGATGGAATAGGCCTGCACCGTGGCCAGTGGCAGGTCGGCCGGGGGCTGGGGGGCGGTGACGGCGGGGAAGGCCGTGCCCTTGGGGAAGTTCTCGAACAGGAAACGCTTCCAATGGAACTGGTAGGCCGAGTCGATGGCGCCGGCGTTCTGCAGCAGCTCCAGCGGGGCTTTCTGCGCGCTGCGGCTGGCCTCGACCACGGCCTTGTACTCGGGCGCGTTCTTGTCGGGCTTGAACAGGATCTTGTACAGCTGCTCGCGGATGGCGGGCGGGCAGGTGCCGGCGACCAGCTCCTGCGCCCAGGCGTCGATCTGCGCCTGCAGCTGCTTTTTCTTTTCGATGGCGGCCAGGGCCTGCTGCAGGATTTCGGCCGGCGCCTTCTTGAAGCGGCCCTTGCCGGCGCGGCGGAAGTAGTGCGGCGCGCCGTACAGCGCAAACAGCATGCCTGCCTGTTCGCTCAGCGGGGCGGACTCGGAGAAATAGTCGCGCGCAATGTCGGCAAAGCCGAACTCTTCTTCGGGGGCGAATTCCCAGGCCAGGTCCAGCTCGACGCTGGCGGCGATGGCCTCGGCCTTGGCCATCAGCTCGGCGGGCTCGGGTTTTTCGAACTTGAGCAGGACGTTGGCGGCCTTGACCTTGACGCGCTTGCCAGAGGCCAGCTCGATTTGGGAGGAGGCATCGGCCTCGGACAGGATACGGCCGGCCAAAAACTTACCGGCATCTTCAAACAATGCGTGCATGCCGCGATTGTCCCACGCCGCGAATTTCCCCCGGAGGGCGCTTGCCCGCGGCGGCAGTGCCAGCGGCAAGCTATCCAAAGAAAAGTGGGTTGCGCACGTGCAACGGTCGTTTCAAAGCATTTTCAGCCTGAAGTGCTTGTGCAACGTGCGCCATCCGCTATGTTTTTGGCTTCAGGCCAGGTCCAGGAAGTCCAGGATGCGCGAGAGGTGGCTGTCAAAGTCGCTGAGGGCGTGGTCGCCGCCTTCCAGGATGAGCTGCTCTGCCTCGGGGTAGCGCGCCACCATCTGGCGCCAGTCCAGCACCTCGTCGCCCTTGGCAAACACGCCCAGTTGCGGGGCGGTGGCGGCCTGTTCGTGCAGTGCCAGGTCGCGCAGCTCCTGGATGTACTCGGGGCGGAAGAAAAAGGCTTCCTCGGGGTGGTGCCAACTGGTCTGCTGGCCGATGTACTGCTCCAGCGAGTGGTCCGGCCAGACCGCGGGGTTGAGCAGCACGGCCTTGCAGTGCTTGTGGTGCGCCACCCAGGTGGCGTAGTAGCCACCCAGGGAGGAGCCGATCACCGCCATGCGCTCGCCGGGCCAGTCGCGCACCTGTGTCATCACCAGCTCCATCGCGGCGCGCGGCGAGGGCGGCAGCTGCGGGCAGTACCAGCTCACCTGCGGGTGCCGGCGCTGCACGTACTCGGCCATGGTGCGGGCCTTGGTGGACTGGGGCGAGGAGCGAAAGCCGTGCAGGTACAGCAGGTGGGTGGTGGGCATGGGCAGGTGTCTGTGGATGGGCGGGTGCTGCGCCGCTGGTGAGCGTCCACACGTTCCAGGGGCAAAGCGGGCAGCAGATAATGGTGGACTATGGCCGCCGAATTTGACAAGCCCAACATTCTCCAACGCATCTTGCCGCTGTTTCGTGGCTTTGATCCGCTTTTGCTGCTGATCATCGCCGGCATGGCGTCCCTGGGCCTGCTGGCCATGTATTCGGCCGGCTACGACCATGGCACGCGCTTTGCCGATCATGGGCGCAACATGCTGCTGGCGGCGGCCATCCTGTTTGTGGTGGCCCAGATCCCCCCGCACAAGCTGATGGCCGTGGCCGTGCCCTTGTACACCCTGGGGGTGGTGCTGCTGGTGGCGGTGTTGCTGTTCGGCATCACGCGCAAGGGGGCGCAGCGCTGGGTGAACGTGGGCGTGGTGATCCAGCCCTCCGAGATTCTGAAGATCGCCGGCCCGCTGATGCTGGCCTGGTGGTTCCACCAGCGGGAGGGCGTGCTGCGGGCCATCGACTTCGTGGTTGCCTTTGTGCTGCTGATGGTGCCTGTGGCCCTGATCATGAAGCAGCCGGACCTGGGTACGGCCCTGCTGGTGATGGCGGCGGGCCTGTCGGTGATCTTTTTTGCCGGCCTGCCGTGGAAGCTGGTGGTGCCGCCCGTGGTGCTAGGGGCCGTGGGCATCGCCTGGCTGATCTGGAACGAGCCCTGGCTGTGCCAGGACGGCATGAGCTGGTACTTTCTGCACGACTACCAGCGCACGCGGGTGTGCACCCTGCTGGACCCGATGCGCGACCCGCTGGGCCGGGGCTTCCACATCATCCAGGGCATGATTGCCATCGGCTCTGGTGGCGTCTGGGGCAAGGGCTTCATGGCCGGCACGCAGACCCACCTGGAATTCATCCCCGAACGCACCACCGACTTCATCTTCGCGGCGTTCTCCGAGGAGTTCGGCCTGATCGGCAACCTGTGCCTGCTGCTGGGCTTTTTGCTGCTGGTTTGGCGTGGCCTGGCCATCGCCGTCAAGGCGCAGAACCTGTTCGGCCGCCTGATGGCTTCGGCCGTGGCGATGATCTTCTTCACCTACGCCTTCGTGAACATGGGCATGGTCAGCGGCATCCTGCCCGTGGTGGGCGTGCCCCTTCCGTTCATCAGCTACGGCGGCACGGCCATGGTGACCCTGGGGCTGGCCCTGGGGGTGCTGATGTCGGTCGCCCGCGCGCAGCGGCTGTCCATGGCGGAGCCCAAACACAGCCTGTAGCCAACAGGCAACACTTCATCGCTCCAAGCCCACAGAGCCACCAGCAGCCCATGGCTGCTGGACAGCGACCGTCCGTCAGGACGGTCGCTGTCATGCCTGGGTGACGAGCGGTCAGGACATGGTTGTTAGCAACTTTTGCGGTTGTATCTACTTGTATTGGCTTTGGCGCCAATTACCAGGGCAGGGTGATTTTTTATCATCCTCAACACGTGCACGTGAACGCTGGCCACCAGCTGCCGGCGGTGGAGCTGACCGTGACCGACAAGGGTGGCCTGACGGGCAACGGTGCCGACACCCCCGTGGTGGAGCTGGTCAACGATGCGCCTGAGATCACCGTGACGGCCAAGGAGTTTGTGGAAAACAGCGCTGCGGCGGGCCAAGTGGCGGCCACCTGGGTGGCCTCGGACGAGGAAGACGCAGCGGCGGACCTGGTGGTGGGCTTCACCCCTGGCAGCAACAACGAAGGCTACTACGCCATCGTGGGCGGCCAGGTGGTGCTGACCGAAAAGGGAGCGGCCTACGTGAACGCTGGCCACCAGCTGCCGGCGGTGGAGCTGACCGTGACCGACAAGGGTGGCCTGACGGGCAATGGTGCCGACACCCCCGTGGTGGAGCTGGTCAACGATGCGCCTGAGATCACCGTGACGGCCAAGGAGTTTGTAGAAAACAGCGCTGCGGCGGGCCAAGTGGCGGCCACCTGGGTGGCCTCGGACGAGGAAGACGCAGCGGCGAACCTGGTGGTGGGCTTCACCCCTGGCAGCAACGCCCAGGGCTACTACGAGATCAAAGACGGCCAAGTGGTGCTGACCGAAAAGGGAGCGGCCTACGTGAACGCTGGCCACCAGCTGCCGGCGGTGGAGCTGACCGTGACCGACAAGGGCGGCCTGACGGGCACCGACGCCGACACCCCAGCGGTGGAGCTGGTCAACGATGCGCCTGAAGTGACTGATTACAACCATGACATCAAAGAAGATGGCAAGGCTGCTGGGCAGGTAAAGGGGAGCGATACCGATGGAGACTCGCTGACCTATGCCCAGGGCCGTGCGCCTGCGCACGGGACTGTGACAGTGGATGCGGACGGCAAATACACCTATACGCCGCACAAGGATTTCAGTGGTTCGGACAGCTTCACCGTGATCGTCAGCGATGGCAAGGGCGGAACGGCGACCAGTACCGTGAACATTGGCGTCACCCCTGTGGCCGACACACCACTGGTGAGCGTGACTGTTCAGAGCACTCCCGAGATCGTGCACGGCTCCATCAACCGCGACAACGCGGGAGATACGGGACGTGGTTACACCATCACTGCGAATGGCGCGAATGGCAAGACGGCGGCACTGAGCAATGTGCCGACGGCTGGTGCAGGCGGCAAGGTCAGTGGTTTTGGTGTGGCCGGTTCAGCCAGCGGTGATGACAAGGAGCTGGGCTACAAGGAAACGCTGACGGTCAAGTTCGACCAGGGCGTGACCAATGTGCAAGTCAAGATGTCTTGGCTGGCATCGGGCGAGACAGCGCACTACGTGCTGTACGACGTGAATGGCAAAAAGATTGGTGAAGGCGACATCAAGGGTAAGACCGATGTGATTGATGACGCTGTGACCTTGACGGGGAATCTTTACAACCACGCGATTGGCAGCATCGTCTTCAGCGCGCAGGGTAGTAATGACGACTACCTCATTCACGAGATCACCTATGACGTGGCGCAAACGGCGCACAAGCTGGACATCGTGGTGCTGCCGCAGGACGTGGATTATTCCGAGTCTGTGAGCAAGGTGGTGGTGGAGGTCTCTGCGGGTGCCAGCCTCAATGTGGGTAAGCACTTGGGAGGCGGCCTCTATGAGCTGCCACTGGACCACCCAGTGGGCTATCAGGTGGTGGTGGATCCCGTCACCGGTCAGGTCACGATCACGGGCGTGCAGGTGATTCCAGGCAAGGGAGCCACCGGTGATGTGACCGTCAAGGTCCATGCCAGCGTGGAGGATGGCACCAACTCTGAGGCCACCGGCACCGACTCGGCCACTTTTGATGCCTCTGCCCAGCCGGATGTGCATGAGCAGCATGCCACCCTCGGGAATGACTCCTTGCTGGGGTCATCCGGCGATGACGTGTTCATCTGGCAGTGGGCGGACAGAGGTACGATCAAAAATCCAGGCAATGATACCGTTCAGAACTTTGGCAAGCAGGGGAATGACAAACTGGATTTGAGCGATTTGCTGCAGGGCGAGGAGAAAACTGAAGATCTGTCGCAGTTCTTGCACTTCGATAAACAGGGTGGGAACACCGTGGTGAAGATTTCCAGCTCTGGCGACTTGAAGATGATCGGGGGTGACTCAGTGAAGAACTACGATCAGCTCATTACTCTTGAAGGTGTGGATCTTGTGGGGAGCGCCCATGGTGACCAGAACAAACTGATCCATAACCTGATACAGCAGGGCAAGCTGCTGATTGACGGCCACAATTGAGTTGTGCGGCGCGCTTTGCATCCCTGATGCACAAGGGTGCCAAGCAGCGAGTGAGCTAACTCTGCAGGGCGGGCACCGTTGAATGGCGGTGTCCGCCCTTGCTTTTGTGCTGCCCTGGCCATGGGCGTGGCATGCCGTCGCCCGGCGGGGGCATGGCAGCCTGCCTACAATGGCAACCATGATCTCTCGCGAACCCACCATCGAGCGCCTGGCCACGGCCCGGCAACTGTTGCTAGATCCTTTTGGCCTGGATGAAACCCACCTGTCGCGTGCGCTGGCGGAGATCCGCGCTCACCAGGTGGACGATGCAGATCTGTACTTCCAGTACACCCGTGCCGAGGGGTGGAGCCTGGAGGAGGGCATTGTCAAGACCGGCTCCTTCTCCATCGACCAGGGTGTCGGGGTACGCGCCGTCAGTGGCGAGAAGACCGCGTTTGCCTATTCCGACGACATTTCGCTGGCCTCCTTGCTAGATGCAGCCCATGCCGTGCGTGCCATTTCCGGCAACCACCAGGAGCGCAAGGTGCGCATTCCCAAGGCCAAGGTGGCGCCTTCGCGCAGCTTGTATCCCGGCCTCGACCCCATCGCCACGATGGACAGCACCGAGAAGGTAGCCCTGCTGGGCAAGGTGGAAACCCTGGCTCGTGGCAAGGATCCGCGCATCGTGCAGGTGATGGCCGGCCTGGCCAGCGAGTACGACGTGGTGATGGTGGCGCGTGCGGATGGCACGCTGGCCGCCGATGTGCGTCCCCTGGTGCGCCTGTCGGTGACCGTGATTGCAGAGCAGAGCGGGCGCCGTGAAGTGGGTTCTTCCGGTGGTGGCGGCCGCTTTGGCCTGGCCTATTTCAGCGATGCACAGATTGCCGAGTATGTGAACGAAGCTGTCGACCAGGCCTTGGTCAATCTGGAGTCCCGCCCCGCCCCTGCGGGCGAAATGACCGTGGTGCTGGGCCCTGGTTGGCCCGGCGTGCTGCTGCACGAAGCCGTGGGCCATGGTCTGGAGGGTGATTTCAACCGCAAGGGTTCCAGCGCCTTCAGTGACCGCATCGGTCAGCGGGTGGCAGCCAAGGGTGTGACGATTCTGGACGACGGCACGCTGGCTGATCGCCGTGGCTCGTTGAACGTGGACGACGAAGGCTGCCCCTCGCAGGCGAATGTCCTGATCGAGGACGGCATTCTTAAAGGCTACATCCAGGATGCATTGAATGCGCGCCTGATGGGCGTCAAGCCCACCGGCAATGGTCGTCGCGAAAGCTATGCCCACCTGCCCATGCCACGCATGACCAACACCTACATGTTGGGCGGTGACAAGGATCCACAGGAAATCATCGCTTCGATCAAGAAGGGCTTGTACGCCACCAACTTCGGCGGCGGTCAGGTGGACATCACCAGCGGCAAGTTCGTGTTCTCGGCCAGCCAAGCTTACTGGGTGGAGAACGGCAAGATCCAGTATCCCGTCAAGGGGGCCACGCTGGTCGGCAACGGTCCCGAGTGCATGAAGAAGGTCAGCCTGATCGGCAATGACATGCGTCTGGACAGCGGTGTGGGTACCTGTGGCAAGGAAGGCCAGAGCGTGCCCGTGGGGGTGGGTCAGCCGACCATGCGCATCGACGGGTTGACCGTGGGTGGTACGGCTTAAATTGGAATTGTTTGCAGTATTCCTGCGGTGATTGTGAAAAAAGCTGATTTGTTTCGATGGATCAGCCTTTTTTGTAGGTATTTTTGGTTTTTTCCTGAATGATGTGCGCTGCGCTGTGTTGCAGTGCACGATTCCTGGTGTTAAAGTCTTTCGCCATGCAAGTACGTAGCGCTTTCTATTTTTACTTTTGGTTCTCGGTCCCAGGCGGATGAGAGGCAAGCGCTCGCACACACGAACACCCTCCAAAAAACCGCCGAAGCTGAAAAGCCCGGCGGTTTTTTTTCACCCATGTATTCCAACACTCCACAGGACCACGAGGCAGACATGAACGCTCACAACACCTCCACCGGCGACGCTTGGTATCGCAGCTCTGTACAAAAGACTGGCCAGACTGACGACGAACGTATCAAGGACATTACCGTGTTGCCCCCTCCCGAGCACCTCATCCGCTTCTTCCCCATCCAAGGCACACCCGTGGAGTCGCTGGTCAGCAACACGCGCCGCGCCATCCGCAACATCATGCATGGGCGCAACGACGACCGGCTGCTGGTGATCGTGGGACCTTGCTCCATCCACGACCCAGCGGCTGCGCTGGATTACGCCCGCCGTCTGGCCGATGTGCGCGAGCAGTACAAGGACACGCTGGAAGTCGTGATGCGCGTGTACTTCGAAAAGCCCCGCACCACCGTCGGCTGGAAGGGATTGATCAACGACCCCTACCTGGATGGCAGCTACCGCATCGACGAGGGCCTGCGCATTGCCCGGCAGCTGCTGATCGACATCAACCGCCTGGGCGTGCCGGCGGCCAGCGAGTTCCTGGACGTGATCTCGCCCCAGTACATCGGTGACCTGATCAGTTGGGGCGCGATCGGCGCGCGCACCACCGAAAGCCAGATCCACCGCGAACTGGCTTCGGGCATCTCGGCGCCCATCGGCTTCAAGAACGGCACCGACGGCAACATCCGCATCGCCACCGACGCCATCCAGTCCGCCAGCCATGGACACCACTTCCTGTCCGTGCACAAGAACGGCCAGGTCGCCATCGTCCACACCGCCGGCAACCAGGACTGCCATGTCATCCTGCGCGGCGGCAAGACGCCGAATTACGACGCCGCCAGCGTGCAGGCGGCCTGTGCCGACCTGGGCAAGGCCGGCCTGCCGGCCAGCCTGATGGTGGACTGCAGCCATGCCAACAGCCTCAAGCAGCACGAGCGCCAGAAGGACGTGGTGGCCGACATTGCTGCGCAGATGGAAGCTGGCTCGCGCAGCATCTTCGGTGTCATGCTGGAAAGCCACCTGGTCGCAGGGGCGCAGAAGTTCACCCCCGGCAAGGACCAGATCTGTGGCCTGCACTATGGCCAGAGCATCACCGATGCCTGCATCGGCTGGAACGATACGCTGGAGGTGCTGGATCGCCTGTCGGGGGCGGTGCAAAAGCGCCGTGAGGTGGTGCAGCCCCAGGCCGCCGCTGCCCTTGCGGCCTGAGCGTGCAGGGCCTGCCCGGCAGGCCCGGTGTGCGGAAGATCTGCGGGGATTGTCTTTGCAGTGACTTTTGCCGCAAACGCTTGCTGGTATTGTGTAGGTAGCTCTTGTTTTCTACATGTTTCCGTGGTGTCCAGCGGGCATCTTTCCTTCACGCCCCGTGGCGTTCGGGGCCCGCTGCAGCGCCAAGGAACACCGCTTTTCGGAAAGGCTCCCCATGATCAGTGAAGTCATTGTGCAACTCAGCGCCGACCAGCAGTTCCGTGCCGATGTGGACCGCCTGGCACCCATGGGCAACGAAGAGGCGCGCCGCTGGCTGGATGAGCAGTTCACCGCCCTGGATTGCGAGCCCCTGCGCCCCAGCGGCAAGGTGCTGCTGGCCGACAAGGTGCTGGTGGTGGCGCGCGAGGCCGGTGCCCGCCGCCTGGGGGATGAGGCCTGGTTCCAGACCTATGCGCGCGCGGCCCATGCCGTGCTGGCACGTCCGATGATCAAGGTCGACGTGGCCGCAATGACCGTGACTTACTGAGTCCGCACCACCGCCCGCTGTGCCTGCAGCGCACCGGGCCGCCACAAAAAAACCGACTGCTCCCAGTCGGTTTTTTTATTGCTAAGTTGCCAAGCGTGTGCGGTCAGGCCGCGAGGTGCGCTTGCAGCGCCTCCAGCAGTTTGCCGTGCACACCGCCAAAGCCGCCATTGCTCATGCAGACGATGTGGTCGCCCGGGCGCACCTGGGCCAGCACCTGCTGCACCAGGGTGTCGATGTTGTCGGTGGTGAAAGCCGCATCGCCCAGCGGCTCCAGCGCTTCGGCGGCGTTCCAGTCCAGGCCGGCGGTGTGGCAAAAGGCCAGATCGGCCTCCTTGAGCGACCAGGGCAACTGGGCCTTCATGGTGCCCAGCTTCATGGTGTTGCTGCGCGGCTCGAACACGGCCAGGATGCGCTGCTGCTGGCCGATGCGTTGGCGCAGGCCGTCCAGCGTGGTGCGGATGGCCGTCGGATGGTGGGCAAAGTCGTCGTAGACGGTGACACCACGCACGCTGCCGCGCAGCTCCATGCGGCGCTTGACGTTGTGAAAGCGCCCCAGGGCCTCGGCAGCCACGGCCGGAGAGACGCCGACGTGCTCGGCCGCGGCGATGGCGGCCAGCGCGTTGAGCTGGTTGTGCTCACCGCTCAGCTCCCACTCCACACGGCCGACCTTGCGGCCTTGCTGCAGCACATCGAAGGCATGGTGGGCGCCTTCGGCGGTGAAGTCGCTGACCGCCGCGCCAAAGCTGCGCTGGGTGCTCCAGCAGCCCTGGTGCAGCACGCGGGCCAGGGCTTCCTCCAGCCCGTTCCAGACCACGCGGCCCGAAGCGGGGACGGTGCGCACCAGGTGGTGGAACTGGCGCTCGATGGCGGCCAGGTCCGGGAAGATGTCGGCGTGGTCGAACTCCAGGTTGTTCAACACCGCCGTGCGGGGGCGGTAGTGCACAAACTTGCTGCGCTTGTCGAAGAAGGCCGTGTCGTACTCGTCGGCCTCGATCACGAACAGCGGGCGCTCCTGGGCGGTGGCCAGCTGACCCAGCCGGGCCGAGACGCCGAAGTTCAGCGGCACGCCGCCGACCAGAAAGCCTGGGGTCAGACCGGCACATTCCAGAATCCAGGCCAGCATGGAGGTGGTGGTGGTCTTGCCGTGCGTGCCGGCCACGGCCAGCACATGGCGGCCTTGCAGCACATGCTCGCTCAGCCATTGCGGGCCGCTGGTGTAGGGCAACCCCTGGTCCAGGATGGCTTCCATCAGCGGGAACTTGGGGCTGCCATCGGCCAGGTGGGCGCGGCTGACCACGTTGCCGACCACGAACATATCGGGCTGCAGGGCCAGCTGTTCGGTGCCAAAGCCTTCGATCAGCTCAATGCCCAGGGCGCGCAGCTGGTCGCTCATGGGCGGGTACACGCCCGCGTCGCAGCCGGTCACGGTGTGGCCCGCTTCGCGTGCCAGCGCGGCGACGCCACCCATGAACGTACCGCAAATGCCCAAGATATGAATATGCATGCCCGGATTCTAGGGCGTGTTCATGCTTGTGCTGCCATTGGCAGGGACTGGTGGCCTCGTGTGCGCTCCCTGGGTGCTTTGCTCGCCACGCTGGCCGTCTGGGTGCAGCTGGTGCAAGCAGCGGTAACAGCAGCAATCCATAGAAACAGTAGCGGTCTGCGCAGCATCAGCAAGCACTTCAGATAGATATGGTCAGAAAATGCGCGTTCTATCAGCGCAAACAGCTCTTGTTTTAGATAGCAAACATGCGCAGTCCGGTGCAGGGCGGCTGGGCAGCGGGCGACAAGGGGGCGCCAGGGATGGGAGCCATCCGGCAGCGCCGGCCTTTAACCCCTGGGGGCGATGGGCTGTCTACCACCCGGGTGGCCGCTGGCTTCCGATAATCGGGGCTTTGATGGTTGACCAGAGAACACGGCATGCATTCATCTTCCGCCCTGCACGAAATCGCCCAGACTGCCGCCCGCATGGTGGTGGAAGAGGGGCTGGAATGGGGCCCCGCCAAACGCCTCGCCGCCAAGCAACTGGGGTTGCCGCCGCGCACCCCCTTGCCGGACAACGATGCGCTGGAAGCCGCCGTGCGCGAATACATCGAGATCTTTTGCGCCGACACCCAGCCGCAGGAGCTGCGGGCCCTGCGCGAGCTGGCCCTGGTGTGGATGGACCGGCTGCAGGAATTCCGCCCCCACCTGGCCGGTGCCGTGTGGCGCGGCACGGCCACGCGCAACTCCGACATCTATATCCAGCTGTTTTGCGACGACTCCAAGTCGGCCGAGATTGCGCTGATCAACAACAACGTCCAGTACGACGTGACGCAGGTTGCAGGCTTCCATGGCGAGGCGGTGGATGCGCTGAGCATCAGCAGCCTGTGCAAGCCCCTGAACGAAGTGGTCGGCGTGCACCTGATGGTGTACGACTATGACGACCTGCGTGGGGCTCGCCGCAACGATGCACAAGGGCGCAGCCAGCGTGGCGACGCCGAGGCCGTGCGCCAGCTGCTGGCCGAGGAGGCGGTATGAGCGCGCACCCGCCCATGTCCGTGGCGCGGCGGCGCTGGTTGGCCGGAGGGGTGGCGCTGACCGCGGCCGCAGGCGGCGCCTGGCTGGCCTGGGAGCAAACCCGCAGCGCCACCAGCAACGACGCCGCGCTGGAAGCATTCTGGCAATTGCAGCTGCAGCAGCCCGAGGGGGGCGTCCTGCCCCTGGCCTCCCTGCGCGGCCAGCCCCTGCTGGTGAATTTCTGGGCCACCTGGTGCCCCCCCTGTGTGCGCGAGCTGCCCTTGATCAATCAGTTTGCCCAGGCCCAGGCTGCGCGCGGGACGCATGCCGTGCGCGTGCTGGGTATTGCCGTGGACCAGGCGGCCGCCGTGAACAAATGGCTGGCGCGCCAACCCCTGAGCTTTCCCGTGGCCCTGGCCGGTGCCGGTGGGGTCACGCTGACACGCAGCCTGGGCAATATCAATGGGGGCTTGCCGTTCACCATCTTGTTGGACGGCAAGGGTCATGTGCAAGCGCGTAAAATCGGCGAACTTTCAGAAAAAGAACTGCAGCAATGGGCCACTTTCAGCTAGTGGACACGACCATCCAGCCGGGTTTCATCAAAAAAAACCTCAATGGCGATGGCGAAAAATATCTAACAAAGCGCGCAGAAGGGCGGATTTAGGGTAAATTCGCGCCCTTATTTAGTTTTAGCCGTTGGAGCTTCCATGGATCTGCGTAAACTCAAGACCCTCATCGACTTGGTGTCCGAATCGAATGTTTCGGAACTGGAAATTACCGAGGCAGAGGGCAAAGTCCGCATCGTCAAGAGCGGAGGCAACGTGGTGCAGCAGTTCGTTGCCGCGCCCATGCAAGCCGCCCCCGTGCAAGCCGCCGCCCCTGTTGCCGCTGCCCCTGCTGCGGCCGAAGCACCTGCCGCCCCTGCGGCCGTGGTCGGTCACCAGGTCAAGTCCCCCATGGTGGGTACCTTCTACCGTGCTTCCAGCCCAGGCGCCAAGTCGTTCGTGGAAGTTGGCTCCCAGGTCAAGGAAGGCGAGACCCTGTGCATCATCGAAGCCATGAAGATCCTCAACGAGATCGAGGCTGACAAGTCGGGTACCGTGACCCGTATCCTGGCCGACAATGGCCAAGCCGTGGAATACGGACAACCGCTGTTCGTGATCGAGTGAGATCTGCCGCAGTCCCACCCTGTGGGGCTGACCAGATTCCACGATTCGCCCCGCGAGGGGCGGTGAACAACGAGGACTTCCATGTTTAAGAAAATTTTGGTTGCCAACCGGGGTGAAATCGCCCTGCGCATCCAGCGCGCTTGCCGCGAGATGGGCATCAAGGCCGTGATGGTCTACTCCGAGGCCGACCGCGACGCGAAATACGTCAAGCTGGCCGACGAAGCGGTGTGCATTGGCCCCGCCGCATCGCCCCTGAGCTACCTCAACATGCCGGCCATCATCTCGGCCGCCGAGGTGACGGACGCCGAAGCCATCCACCCCGGCTATGGCTTCCTGAGCGAAAATGCCGACTTTGCCGAACGTGTCGAGCAAAGCGGTTTCCAGTTCATCGGCCCGACGGCCGATTCCATCCGCATCATGGGCGACAAGGTGTCGGCCAAGCAGGCGATGATCAAGGCCGGCGTGCCTTGCGTGCCCGGTTCGGATGGCGAGCTGCCCGATGACCCCGGTCAGATCAAGCGCATTGCCAAGGCGATCGGCTATCCCGTGATCATCAAGGCCGCCGGTGGCGGCGGTGGTCGCGGCATGCGCGTGGTGCACACCGAAGCCGCTCTGGTCAATGCCGTGCAGATGACCAAGGCCGAAGCCGGTGCCGCCTTCGGCAATCCCGCGGTGTACATGGAGAAGTTCCTCCAGAACCCCCGCCATGTCGAAATCCAGGTGCTGGCCGACCAGCACAAGAACGCCGTGTACCTGGGCGAGCGCGACTGCTCCATGCAGCGTCGCCACCAGAAGGTGATCGAAGAGGCGCCTGCGCCTGGCATTCCCCGCCGTCTGGTGGAGAAGGTGGGCGAGCGCTGCGTCGCCGCCTGCAAGAAGATCGGCTACCGTGGCGCGGGAACTTTCGAGTTCCTGTTTGAAAACGGCGAGTTCTACTTCATCGAGATGAACACCCGTGTGCAGGTCGAGCACCCCGTGACCGAACTGATCACCGGCATCGACATCGTGAAGACACAGATCATGGTGGCGGCCGGCGAAAAGCTGCCCTTCACCCAGCGCCAGGTCAACAGCCAGATGCGGGGCCATGCGATCGAGTGCCGTATCAACGCGGAAGATCCCTACAAGTTCATCCCCTCGCCCGGCCGTGTGACCATGTGGCACATGCCTGGTGGCCCCGGGGTGCGTGTGGACTCCCACGTGTACAACAACTACTTCGTTCCACCGAACTACGACTCGATGATCGGCAAGCTGATCGTCTACGGTGACACCCGCGAGCAGGCCATGGCGCGTATGCGCACGGCCCTGTCGGAAGTGGTGGTCGAAGGCATCAAGACCAATGTGCCCCTGCACCAGGACCTGATGGTGGACGCCAAGTTCGCCGAAGGCGGCACCAACATCCACTACCTGGAACAATGGCTGGAGCAGCGCAAGCGCTGATCCCCGTGCATTGAGCACCCACATGCTGGCCCCTGGCGACGGGGGCCAGCATTTCGTTTTTATAAAGCTTGAAGGAGCTGCCTCATGTTTGAGCTCAGCCTGATGTGTCCCGAAGAACGGGTCGAAGATGTGAGCGATGCGCTCGATGCCCTGGATGCGCTGAGCGTCTCGGTCGAAGACATGGATGCGCAAACCGAGTCCGAGCAGCCCTTGTTCGGCGAACCCGGCATGCCAGCCCCCAAGGAAGGCTGGAACCGCAGCCGCATCGTGGCCCTGTTCCCGACCGAGGACGCGGCCCAGCAGGCCCAGGTGCTGCTGCAGTTGCAGGACTTCTTTGCTGGCTGCCAGGTGCTGGGCATCCAGGAAGTCGAACAGCAGGACTGGGTGCGCCTGACGCAGTCCCAGTTCCAGCCCGTGGACATCACCCCCGAATTCTGGATCGTGCCCACCTGGCATGAACTGCCGCCAGCCGCCAAGGTCAGCATCCGCCTGGACCCCGGCCTGGCCTTCGGCACCGGGACCCACCCCACGACCCGCATGTGCCTGCGCTGGATTGCACGCCAGCCCCAAGGGGCGTTGGGCCGCACGCTGGACTATGGCTGCGGCTCCGGCATTTTGGCGATCGGTGCGGCCAAGTTCGGCGCACAGGACATCGATGCGGTCGATATCGACCAGGATGCCGTGGTGTCGTGCGAGCTGAATGCCCAGGCCAATGAGGTCACGCTCAAGGCCGGTCTGCCGGACAAGGCCCAGGGCAGCTACCAGACCGTGCTGGCCAACATCCTGGCCACGCCGCTGAAGGTCCTGGCCCCCCTGCTGTGCGCCCACGTGCAGCCCGGCGGCCATCTGGTGCTGGCCGGCATCCTGGAGCGCCAGGCCGACGAGCTGAAGGAAGCCTACGCGCCCTACCTGCAGCTGGAAGTGGCCGACAGCGAGGACGGCTGGATCCTGATGACCGCGCACCGCGCCTGAACCTGGCCGCGTGCCCTGGCGCGTGGCTGATTAACATCGGACATCTTCTGCCTGCCAGGGGGCGTGTGCCCCAGCTTCTACAATCCACGCGCGATGAGCCTGATTACCTGCTGTCCTTCTTGCGGCACCAAATTCCGTGTGGTGGCCGATCAACTGCGCATCTCCGATGGCTGGGTGCGCTGTGGTCGTTGTCAGGAAGTGTTCGATGCGGCCCAGGCCCTGGAAGAGGCACCCCCGGCGGCGCCTGCGCCCGTGCCTGCTGCGCCTGAGGTGCTGGCACCTGTGGCCGTTGCGGTCACCCGGCCAGAGCCAGAGCCAGAGCCAGAGCCAGAGCCAGAGCCAGAGCCAGAGCCAGAGCCAGAGCCAGAGCCAGAGCCAGTCTCCCTGCCTGCTGTGCCACTGGCTGCCGTGCCTGTGGAACTGTCCACGCTGGCGCCGCGCGCCGAGCCCTTGGCGGCGGGCTATGAACTGCCCGCGCCGGTGGATCCGGACAGCGAGCTGGCCCCGGAAGCCTGGCTGGACCAGCCGATGGCGGCAGTCCACGATGCGCCAGTGTGGCGTGCTGGTGCTGCCGGTGCTACATCACCGCGCGAGCCCGTCTGGGAGGAGGCCGCCCCTTGGGAGCCACAGCAGGCCTTGCCTGCCGAGGAAGCCCAGGCAGCGGCCTGGCAGCAGGCGCTGCAGACTCCACCCCAAACGCAGTCCGAACCCGAGCCGCTGCCCCCGATGGTCACGGAGCTTGGGGCCCAGGAGGTCGTGGCACCAGAACCGTCACTGCACGCACCCACGGCCCCTGAGGCCCTGCAGGTCGAAGAAACCGACGATCTCGAAACCGAGGCCCTGCCCAGCTTTGTCAAGGAAGCCCAGCGCAAGGCTTGGTGGAACCAGCCCGGCGTGCGTTTTGCCATGGGCATGCTGGTGATCCTGCTGCCGCTGGCCTTGCTGCTGCAGATCGCCGTGCACGAGCGCAACACCCTGGTCGCCTGGAAACCCCAGTGGCGCCCTTTTTTCCAGACCATGTGCATCGCGCTGCGCTGTGAACTGGCGCCGCGCCAGCACATTGCGGCCGTGGTATTGACCGGCTCCTCGTTCCGGCAGGATGCGCAACCCCACCGCTACCGTCTGGAGCTGAGCATCCAGAACCAGGCGACCACCTCGGTGGCCACGCCGGCGGTGGAATTGACGCTGACCGATGCCCAGGACCAGGTGCTGGTGCGCAAGGTGCTGCTGCCCAGCGACATCGGCGCGCCGGTCGAGCTGTCCGCCCAGACCGAATGGGAGGGCAGCCTGTCGGTGGTCACCCAAGGGCTGCACCTGGCCGTGTCCGGCTACCGGGTGCTGGCCTTCTATCCCTGATTTCTTTTTCTCCTCACGAAAGTTTGACCATGGCTGCACTGATTTGCGGTTCCCTCGCCTTTGACACCATCATGAGTTTTGAGGGCAAGTTTGCCAATCAGATCCTGCCGGAGCAGTTGCACATCCTGAACGTGTCGTTCCTGGTGCCTTCGCTGCGCCGCGATTTTGGCGGCTGCGCCGGCAACATCGCCTACAGCCTGAAGCTGCTCGGCGGCCAGCCCCTGCCCATGGCCACCGTGGGCGAGGATGGCACCAGCTACCTGGGCCGCATGCGCGCCCTGGGCATCGAGACGCGCCATGTGCGGCAGCTGGACGACACCTACACCGCCCAGGCCATGATCATGACCGACAGCGACAACAACCAGATCACGGCCTTCCACCCCGGTGCCATGACCGAGGCCCATGTCAACGTCATCGACGGCAGCGAAGGCGCCGCCGTGGGCATCGTCTCACCCGATGGCCGCGATGCCATGCAGCAGCACGCCGCGCAGTTCCAGGCCGCGGGCATTCCGTTTGTGTTCGATCCGGGCCAGGGCCTGCCCATGTTCAATGGCCAGGAGCTGCTGACCTTTGTCGAGCAGGCCAGCTGGATTGCCGTGAACGACTACGAGGCCAAGATGCTGTGCGACCGCACCGGTCTGGACCTGGCGGCGCTGAGCCACAAGGTGCTGGGCCTGGTGGTGACCCTGGGCGCCCAGGGCTGCGAAGTCTGGGAGCAGGGCGTGAAGACCCTGGTGGCGCCGGTGGCGCCCACCGAGGTGGTTGACCCCACCGGCTGCGGCGATGCCTGGCGTGGTGCGCTGCTGTTCGGTCTGGAGCAGGGCTGGTCCCTGGTACGCTGCGCGGCGCTGGGCAACCGCGTGGGGGCACTGAAGGTGGCGTCCAAGGGACCGCAGAACTATGTGCTGGATTTCGATCCCGCTACTTTTGCTGCCTGAGGCCATGCCGGCCCGCAGGCCGGCTGCGGGCCGTGTCCATGAAAAAAAGGGAACCTTTGGGTTCCTTTTTTCATAGCTGTCTGCGTAGGCTACTGGCGGGCTGTGCGCACATTTGGCAGCAAAGCCATGGGGTGGCTGGTGCGCAGCGGATTGATGTCCAGACCGCCACGGCGCGTATAGCGCGCGTAGACGCTGAGCTTGAGCGGGCGGCACTGGCGCGTGATGTCCATAAAGATGCGTTCCACACATTGTTCGTGGAATTCGTTGTGGTTGCGAAAGCTCACGATGTAGCGCAGCAGGCTTTCCTGGTCGATGGCCGCGCCGGTGTAGCTGATCTGCACGCTGCCCCAGTCGGGCTGGCCGGTGACCAGGCAATTGCTCTTGAGCAGGTGGCTGACCAGGGTCTCTGACACGGGCGGGTTGTCGTGGTCGGCCTTGAGCAGGTCGGGGCGCGGCGTGTAGTCGCTGCATTCGATGTCCAGGCGGTCCAGGTTGAGGCCCTGCAGCTCCTGCACCTTCTGCAGCTCGAAGGCATCCTGGGCGATGACGCGCACGCTGGCCGACGACTGGCGCACGGCGGCGCTGCGCCACAGGGCCTCGTTGACGTCCTCGCGCAGGCGCTCCTGCACGGCCTCCAGGCTGTCGAAGCGGCTGTTGTTGAAGCTGTTGAGGTACAGCTTGAACGACTTGCTCTCGATGATGTGCGGGGTCTCGCAGGGGATGGTGAAGTGCGCCAGCGCCACCTGGGGCTTGCCACGGGCATTCAGCCACGACAGCTCGAACGCGGTCCACAGGTCGGCACCGAAGAAGGGCAGGGCCCCGGTGATGCCGATTTCCTCGCGCTTGCCGCTGCGCGGAATGGGAAACAGCAGGCTGGGGTCGTACTGGTCGGCATAGGCAGAGGCCTTGCCCAGTTGCGATTGTTCAGGTGTATTCATAGATATTCATAGCTGCCTGCGCAGGCTGGGTGAGCGCTGTCGGGCGATTGGGGGTCAAACTTTGAGGGATCAGGCAAAGGCCTGCTCGCGCAGCCATTTGGTGGCGATCCATTTTTCGCCTTGCAGCACGGGGTCGCCGGCGTGCAGGGTCAGGCTCTGGGCTTCGGGGTGAGGGTAGCGGAAGAACACCGCCTGCCCCGGGCGTGGGTGAATGCGCAGCTGGCTTTCAGGGAAATAGGTGCAGCCCCCGGCGCTGACCGTGTTGAGGTAGATCACCAGGGTGGCGACGCGCTGCCCACCGCGGCGCAGCACCGGCGCACTGCCCGGGTCCTGCGGGTTGAAGTAGTCGTGGTGGGGCTTGTACTGGGCGCCGGGCCGGTAGTTCAGCACCTGCAGGCCTTCGCCGCGTTCCACCGGCCACTGCAGCAGGTGGGCGATGCGGGCCTCCAGGGCGCGCACCGTTGGGGTCTGGCCGCGCTGGAAGAACATGCCATCGCTGGTGCGGTCGGGATTGATCTCTTCGCCGCCGGCCTCTTTGGCCACGGTCCTGGAGCGGGCCATCGCCGGGCGGGCTTCGGCAATCAGCTGGGCGCATTCCTCGGGGCTCAGCAACTGGTCCAGCAGCACCAGGCGCGGGCGCTGCATGGACAGCAGCACCTGGACGTGGCGGTCGCCGGCGTCCAGCGCGTTGCAGCCGTCCTGCAGGCGCAGGTCCGGCATCTCCACGGATGCACCCGGTGCGGCAGCCGTCGGGCGCAGCAGCAGGTCGGTGGCAGCCTGGGCAATGGGCGCCGACCAGCCCGCGGTGACCAGGCTGTGCTGCAGCGCGGCCGGGCAGTGGCCGGCGGTCAGCTGGGTCTGAACCCATTGCAGCAGGGCGGGGGTGCTGCCGGGGACCTGGGCCGACAACTGTTCCAAAGACTGGGGCACGGCAATCTCCTTGTCGTGGGCGCGTCCTCAGGGTGGGCGGGGCCGCCTGCGGGCTCAGGCGGCGTTGCGCCGGAAGACCAGGCGGTCGGGGGACGAGACCTCTGGGGCGTAAGCGTAGCCCTTTTCGTCAAACTGCATCAACTGCTCGGGCCGGGTCAGCCGGTGCTGGATGGCATAGCGCGCCATCAGCCCGCGGGCATGCTTGGCGTGGAAGCTGATGATCTTGTACTTGCCGCCCTTGTAGTCCTCGAACACGCACTCCACCACGCGGGCCTGGAGGTGCTTCAGATCGACGGACTTGAAATATTCCTGCGAGGCCAGATTGACCACCACCGGCTGTGCGCTGCGGGCCTGCCGTTCGTTGAGCAGCTGGGCGATGCGTGTCCCCCAGAAGTGGTAGAGGTTGCTGCCGTGGGCCGTGGCCAGGCGCGTGCCCATTTCCAGTCGGTAGGGCTGCATCCAGTCCAGCGGGCGCAGGGCGCCGTACAGGCCGCTGAGCATCAGCACGTGGTTTTGCGCCCAGGCGATGTCGTCGGAGCTCAGGGAATAGGCATCCAGCCCCTCGTACACGTCACCGTTGAAGGCAAACAGCGCCTGGCGCGCGTTGTCGGGCGTGAACTCCGGCTGCCAGGCGGCGTAGCGCGCCGTGTTCAACTGGGCCAGCTTGTCGCTGATCGACATCAGCGCCGCCACGTCCTGCGGTGGCAGCTGGCGCAAGTGGGCGATGAGTTCGGCGGATTGCGCAATGAAGGGGGGCAGGGTGTGGGGCAGTCCGGCAGGCAGCGGACGTTCGTAATCCAGGGATTTGGCGGGCGAGAGCAACAACAGCATGGGCACGGTCGGTAGGGCGGCAACAGCGGGCGTCAATAAAGCACCGGGGGCCCTAGGCCCCCGGTAGCTGTCAGCGTTTTAGGCTGTGGTGCTGGTCTGCTCGAACGGCAGGACCATGTCGCTCAGGTCCTTGCGGGTCTCGACCAGGACCAGCGGGCCTTCGTCGATCACCACCACGGGGGGGCGTTCGCGCGGGATGCGCACGGGTTGTGGTTCCGCGGCAATCGCAGCCTGCACGGCGGCCACCTTGTCGGCGTCCGAGTTGACCCATTCCAGGCCTACATCGCGTGCCAGCTGCACCAGCTCACCCACGGGCAGGGCATAGGCCTGCACACGGGGCATGGCGGCTGCAGCGGCCGGGGCGGCGGGTGCCACAGCAGGGGCTGCGGGGGCCGCTGCCACTTCGGCCACAACCACAGGGGCGGGTGCCGCAGCGACAGGGGCTGCTTCGACCGGTGCAGCCACGGCGGTGTCTGCGGCGGCCGGGGTGGCCTCTTCGGCGGCTGTCACCTGGCTGAAGTAGCTGCGGCGCGGCGTGCTGTCCACCACGGTCTCGGCGTCGGCGTCCACGGCGGCAGGGGCCACCACGGCAGCGTCTTCCTCACCGTTCACGGTGTCCTCGTCACGGGGCGCACCGTTGCGGTCGCGGCCGTTGCGGCGATCGCGGCCGTAGCGGTCGCGCGAGCGGCGGCCATTGCGGGGCGCGTCCTCGGCGCTGGTCGCGCTGGGATCCTGGCCTTCCACGGCCTGGAGGTCCCCGGTCACGTCCTGCACGTTGGTGTCAGCCACGGGCAGGGCCGGTGCGTCGCCCTGACGGCGGTCACGGCGCTCACCGCGCTCGCGGCGTGGCTGGCGCTCGGTACGTTCCGCGCGTTCGGTCTCCGGGGCTTGCAGGCTGGCGTCACCAGGGGCCGCAGCTTGCAGGTTGCGCTGCTCGCTCACCTCGGCATTGCGTGGCTGGCGTTCACGGCCGCGGGGCTCGCGCTGGGGGCGGTTGCTGTCGCCCGAACGCTGTTCGCTGCGTTCGCCGCGCTCGTTCCGGTCGTTGCGCGGTTCGCCGCGGCGGCCACGTTCGCTGCCACCGGCTTCGTTGCGGGGACCGCGTTCGCTGTTGTCACCGCGTTCGCTGCGCTCGCCACGGCGGTTGCCGCGCTCGCCATTGCGGCCATTGCGCTCACCGTTGCGACCATTGCGCTCGCCCTGGCGGCCTTCGCGCGGGGTCTCGGCCTTGGTCGGTGCCACAGATTCCGCCGCCGGCTTGGCGCCGAAGCCGAACAGGCTCTTGAGCCAGGCAAAGAAGCCTTGCTCGCGCACTTCGGTGCGTGGCGCAGCCGCTGCGGCGGCTTGGGGGCGCTGGGCACCACCGGTGCGGGGCTTGTCGGCGCTGCGGGCGACAGGCTGGGGACGCGCTTCGGGCGCGGGCGGCGCATCGGGCAGCACACCCTTGATGAGCGGCGTCTGCTTGTTGGTGGGTTCCTGCGAGCGGCGCGTCACCTTGGTCACGTCTTCCGTTTCCTCGGCCAGCTTATAGCTGGCGTCCAGGTTTTCCAGACGTGGATCGTCGTGCTTGAGGCGCTCCAGCTTGTAGTGCGGCGTCTCCATCGACTTGTTGGGCACCATCAGCACGGAGACGCGCTGCTTGAGTTCGATCTTGGCGATCTCGGTGCGCTTCTCGTTGAGCAGGAAGGAGGCCACTTCCACGGGCACCTGGCAGTGCACGGCGGCCGTGTTGTCCTTCATGGACTCTTCCTGGATGATGCGCAGAATCTGCAGCGCCGAGGACTCGGTGTCGCGGATGTGGCCGGAACCACCGCAGCGTGGGCAATTGATGTGGGCGCCTTCGCTCAGCGCGGGCTTGAGGCGCTGGCGGCTCATTTCCATCAGGCCGAACTTGCTGATGGTGCCGAACTGCACGCGGGCACGGTCCTGGCGCAGGGCGTCGCGCAGGCGGTTTTCCACTTCGCGGCGGTTCTTCGACTCTTCCATGTCGATGAAGTCGATCACGATCAGACCACCCAGGTCGCGCAGGCGCATCTGGCGGGCCACTTCGTCGGCGGCTTCCAGGTTGGTGCGGGTGGCGGTTTCCTCGATGTCACCGCCCTTGATGGCGCGGGCCGAGTTCACGTCCACCGACACCAGGGCTTCGGTGTGGTCGATCACGATGGCGCCGCCGGAGGGCAACTGCACCACGCGGGAGTAGGCCGACTCGATCTGGTGTTCGATCTGGAAGCGGCTGAACAGCGGGGCGTCGTCGCGGTAGCGCTTCACGCGGGCGGCATGCTCTGGCATGACGTGCGCCATGAACTGCTGCGCCTGCTCGTAGATGTCGTCGGTGTCGATCAGGATGTCACCGATGTCATTGTTGAAGTAGTCGCGGATGGCGCGGATCACCAGGCTGGATTCCTGGTAGATCAGGAAGGCACCCTTGCCGCCCTTGGCCGCGCCGTCGATGGCGGTCCACAGTTGCAGCAGGTAGTTCAGGTCCCACTGCAGTTCGGGGGCGGAGCGACCGATACCGGCCGTGCGCGCGATGATGGACATGCCCTTGGGGTACTCGAGCTGGTCCATCGCCTCCTTGAGTTCGGCGCGCTCTTCGCCCTCGATGCGGCGCGAGACGCCACCGCCACGGGGGTTATTGGGCATCAGCACCACATAGCGGCCCGCCAGGGAGATGAAGGTGGTCAGGGCGGCGCCCTTGTTGCCACGTTCTTCCTTCTCGACCTGGACGATCAGCTCCTGGCCTTCGCGGATCACATCGTTGATGCGGGCCTGGCTGGGGGCCACGCCTTCGGCGAAGTACTGCTTGGAGATTTCCTTGAAGGGCAGGAAGCCGTGGCGGTCTTCGCCGTAATCCACGAAGCAGGCTTCCAGCGAGGGCTCCACGCGGGTGACCACCGCCTTGTAGATGTTGCCCTTGCGTTGTTCGCGACCTTCGATCTCGATCTCGTAGTCCAGCAGCTTCTGGCCATCGACGATGGCCAGGCGGCGTTCTTCAGACTGCGTCGCGTTAATCAGCATCCGTTTCATGATGCATATCCTTTTCGTTGTGTGGCGGCCGGCCAGCAGCAACGCGCTGCGGTACCGACACGCCTTTGACTCTTCATCAAAGACAGGCTCTGTAGGAGCCGAAGATGCCGGGTTGCCGCGCTGAAACGAAAAGAAGGGGGAATCGACCTGGGCCTGATTGCGATGGCGTTGCTTAGGTCAGCAACGGTGGCAAGGGCAGGGGGCAGGGGGCGAGTGACGCTGTGCGCAGGTCCCGCACCGTGCGGTGATGGCCTGTGGCAGCGTGAAGGACAGGGTGGGCGCCTGGCGTGCGGGCACGCAGCACCGGCATCTGCCGCTGCGTCATACCAAGCAACCAAGAAAGAAGTACCCACATACTCGCCGATTTCGAAGACGTGGATGGCTTGGAGCAAGCGGCTCCAAACACCACCATCCACGTGAAGATTCCGTTCAGTGTTTCAATGCGTCAACCAGCCAGATCCCGCCCCGAGACCACCGACAATCGGGTGGATTTTGATGGGCACGGCATCCGTGGCATCGACCTGCCTGCGCCGGGGAAATGGCTGTGTGGACTAAAATCCAAAAAAATCAACCACTTACACTATATATCGCGCAGGTGAAACACATTATAGAGGGCAAACAGCCCCCAGAACCTACCCAGAACCCCGCAGCTTCCGCTGTACGGTTGATTGCGGTGGACGAAGATGGTGCGGGCCAGCGCCTGGATAACTTTCTGATGCGCCACCTGAAAGGCGTGCCCAAGACCCATGTCTATCGCATCATCCGCAGCGGCGAGGTGCGCATCAACAAGGGGCGCTGCCATGCCGATACCCGAGTGGAAGCTGGGGATGTGGTGCGCGTGCCGCCGGTGCGCATTTCCGACAGGGTGCAGGAAAAGGCCGAGCGTCCGGCGCCCGCGCGCGAGTTTCCCATACTGTTTGAAGATGACCACCTGATCGCCCTGGACAAGCCGGCCGGTGTGGCCGTGCATGGCGGCTCTGGTGTGAGCTTCGGCGTGATCGAGCAACTGCGCCAGGCGCGGCCCCAGGCCAAGTTCCTGGAGCTGGTGCACCGCCTGGACCGCGAGACCTCGGGCATCCTGCTGGTGGCCAAGAAGCGCTCGGCGCTGACCAAGCTGCAGGACCAGTTCCGCGAGCGCGAAACCGGCAAGACCTACCTGGCCCTGGTGCCCGGCGTCTGGCCGGCCAACAAGAAGGTCATCGACGCCCCGCTGCACAAATACCTGCTGCCCGACGGGGAGCGCCGTGTGCGCACCACCACGGCCGACGATCCCGATGCCATGCGGGCCCTGACCCTGGTGAAGGTGCGCAGCCAGCATGCGCCGCGCCCGCTGCAGGGGCTGCCGGCGATGAGTTTGCTGGAAGTCACCATCAAGACCGGTCGCACCCACCAGATCCGCGTGCACCTGGCCTCGCAAGGGCATGCGATTGCGGGGGACGACAAGTATGGTGATTTCGACCTGAACAAGCGCCTGCCCAAGCAGGGGCTGAAGCGCATGTTCCTGCATGCCTGGCGCCTGCAGTTCAACCATCCGGCCACGGACGAGCGCATCGAGCTGCGGGCCGAACTGCCGCCGGAGCTGGCGGACTTTGTGGCCTGAATGGCCTGCAACCTGGAACTGTATTGCGATGTCTGCTCGTAAATTTGATTTGATCGCCTTCGATTGGGACGGCACCCTGTTCGACTCCACCGCGGCGATCACCCGCAGCATCCAGCTGGCGGTGGCCGATGTTGGCGGCACGGTGCCGTCGGACGCCCAGGCCTCCTACGTGATCGGGATGGCGCTGCTGCCGGCCTTGGCCCATGCCGCGCCCGACGTGCCCCAGGAGAAGTACAACGACCTGGCCAACCGCTACCGCTACCACTATCTGAAGCAGCAGGAGCTGATCACCCTGTTTGCCGGCGTGCTGCCGATGCTGGAAGCGTTGCGCGAGCGTGGGCACTGGCTGGCCGTGGCCACGGGCAAAAGCCGCCGCGGGCTGAACGAGGCGCTGCAGCATGCCGACCTGCGCGGCATGTTCGACAGCTCGCGCACGGCCGATGAGACCGCCGGCAAACCCCACCCGCTGATGCTGCAGGAGCTGATGGCCGAGCTGGACGTGCCGCCCGAGCGCCTGCTGATGATCGGCGATACCACGCACGACCTGCAGATGGCGCGCAACGCCGGTTGCGCCAGCGTGGCGGTGGCCTATGGCGCGCACGACCCCCGGGACCTGCAGGCCTGCCAGCCCCTGCACGTGGCGGCGGATGTCGCAGACTTGCACCAGTGGCTGCGCAGCAATGCCTGAGCGGCGCACTTTGCCCCCGCTGCCCGCGGCCGCGCTGGCATACTGCCGTTCTGGCCTGATTTTGAGAATAGAGCACCCATGAGCACACCATCCACCCCCGATCGCGAGGGGTTTCCATCGTCTGAACCGCAGCCGGGGCAGGATCTGTGGGCGCGTGCCGCATCGGGTGCCCCGCAGGCGGCACCGCCTGCCGCTCCGGGCTGGGAGCGGGATGTGCTGGAGCGCCTGGTGTTCGCCACGGTGCGCGAGCAGCGCGCCGCGCGGCGCTGGCGCATCTTCTGGCGCTTTGCATGGCTGGGCGCCTTTCTGGCCACGTTCTGGTGGCTGGGGCGTGACAGCGCCACGGCGGCGATGAGCGGGCCGCACACGGCGGTGGTCGAGATCAAGGGCGCCATCGCCAGCGATGCGAACGCGAACGCGGAATTCATCATCGCCGCCATGCGCAGCGCGCTGGAAGACCAGGGCTCGCGCGCCCTGGTGCTGATGATCAACTCGCCCGGCGGCAGCCCCGTGCAGGCGGGCATGATCAACGACGAAATCCGCCGCCTGAAGGCCCAGCACCAGAAACCCATTTACGCCGTGGTCGGGGAGACCTGCGCCTCGGCGGCCTATTACATTGCCGCCGCCGCCGACGAGATTTTTGTCGACAAGGCCAGCATCGTCGGCAGCATCGGCGTGCTGATGGACGGCTTTGGCTTCACCGGCGCCATGGACAAGCTGGGCGTGGAGCGCCGCCTGCTGACCGCCGGCAGCAACAAGGGCATGCTGGACCCCTTCAGCCCCTTGGAGCCTGGGCAGCGCGCCCACGCGCAGACCATGCTGAACCAGATCCACCAGCAGTTCATCGATGTGGTGCGCCAGGGGCGCGGCGAGCGCCTGAAGGAAACCGATGACACCTTCAGCGGCCTGTTCTGGACGGGCCAGGAAGCGATCGAGCAGGGCCTGGCCGACAAGTACGGCACCCTGGACAGCGTGGCCCGCGATGTGGTGCAGGCCGAGCAGGTGATCGACTACACACGCAGCGAGAACATTGCCGAGCGCTTTGCCAAGCGCTTCGGCGCTGCCGTGGGCGGTGGTGCGGTGGATGCGCTGCACGGCATGCTGCCCGCCATCCGCTGATCGTCAGCCCGCCGCTGCTGCAGCGGTGGGTTCTGCATAAAAAAAGAGCGCCTTGCGCTGGTCTGCTGTGGTTTTCAGATGGTTTTGCCTCTGAAAGTCTTGCAGGCCAAGCGCAAGGCGCTCTGGTTGTTGGTGGTTGCCTATTGGCCGATGGCAAACACCACCGGGGTCCGGTTGTCCGGCTCGGTGCCCAGCTTCTTCCAGTCCTTCACGCTGCGGCTGGCAATCCGCGCGCTCTCCAGCGTCAGCCCGCTGGCCAGGGCTAGGCGGGTGCCGGCTTGCAGGCTGCCCAGCAGCGCCTGCCACAGGGCCGGGTTGCGGTAGGGCGTTTCGATGAACAGCTGGGCCTGGTTGTGGCGCTGGGCCAGCTGCTCCAGCTCCTTGATGCGCTGCACGCGCTGGGCGGCATCCTGGGGCAGGTAGCCGACGAAGGCGAAGTTCTGGCCGTTCAGGCCGCTGGCCGCCAGGGTCATCAGCAGCGACACGGGGCCCACCAGTGGCACCACCGGGATGCCGGCATCGTGTGCCGCGCGCACGATGGAGCTGCCAGGGTCGGCCACGGCGGGCATGCCGGCTTCGCTGACCAGGCCCATGTCGTGGCCCGCCAGGGCTGGCGCCAGCAGGGCCTTGGCATCAAACACCGCGCCACCTTGGCCGCCGTGGTCACCTTTTTTATGGGCTTCGCGCGGCAGTTCCTGCAGCTGCATCTGCTGCAGCGGCACGGCCAGGGGGTGGTGTTCGCCCACGCGCTTGAGGTAGGCGCGGGTGCTCTTGGCGTTCTCACACACCCAGTGCTGCAGGCGCGCGGCGGTGCGCAGCGTCAGCTCCGGCAGCACATCGGTGATGGGGGATTGCGTGGCGCAGCCGAAGTCCAGCGGCGCGGGGACCAGGTACAGCGTGCCCGGCGTGCTCATGGCAGGGTAATCCCGGCGGCGCGCACCATGCGGCAGGTGCGAATCATGGGCAGGCCGATCAGGGCGGTGGGGTCGTCGCTGTGGATGGCGTCCAGCAGACTGATACCCAGGCCTTCGCTCTTGGCACTGCCGGCGCAGTCGTAGGGCTGCTCGGCACGCAGGTAGCGCTCGATCGCGTCGTCGCTCAGGTCGCTGCGGAACACGGTCCGGATGACGGCGACATCGCTTTGTGCAAATCCGGTGGCATGGCACACCACGGCCACGGCCGTGTGGAACATCACCGTCTGGCCGCGCATGGCGCGCAGCATCTCGACCGCGCGCTCGTGCGTGCCGGGTTTGCCCATGGGCTGGCCGTTCAGGTCCGAGACCTGGTCGGAGCCGATCACGATGGCTTCGGGGTGCAGGGCGGCCACGGCATGGGCCTTGGCTAGGGCCAGGCGCAGGGCCAGCGCGCCGGGGGCTTCGCCGGGCAGCGGGGTTTCGTCGACTTCGGGCGAAACGGTGGTGAAGGGCAGGTTCAGGCGCTCCACCAGTTCGCGGCGGTAGCGGGAGGTGGACCCCAGGATCAAGGGGCGCTGTGGGGTGTGGGATTCAGACATGCTGGGATTCTCTTACACTGCCGCCATGAGCAAGGACTTTTCTCTGGATCACCTTGATGTGGCCGCGTTTGCCAAGGCTGGCGCGCTGCTGGAAGGTCAGGATCCGCTATCGATGTATGAGCGTCTGCAGCAGGAGGCGCAAGCTCCGGTGCAGGATGCAGCGGTCGTCACCTGGAGTGCCGAAGGCGAGCATGTGGCCGAAATGGGTGGCGCCGGCCACATCTGGCTGCACCTGCAGGCCGACTGCAGCGTGCCCATGGTCTGCCAGCGCTGCCTGGAAGTGGCCGAGATTGCGCTGCATGCCGAGCGCTCCTTCCGCTTTGTGAAGGACGAGGCCACGGCCGAAGTCCTGGATGACGAGGCGGAAGAAGACCTGTTGGCCATCAGCAAGGACTTCAACCTGCGCGAGCTGATCGAGGATGAGCTGCTGATGGAGCTGCCCCTGGTGCCCATGCACGAGGTGTGCCCGGCCGTGGTGCCCATGGCCTCCAGCGATGAAGACTTCGAGCAGGCCGTCACGGAAAAGACCAATCCGTTTGCAGTGTTGGCCGGGCTGCGCAAGAATAGCGGCCAAGACTGACGTTTTTTGGTGATCAGTTGCAAGCCGCCGCAAGGCGGTTTCCTGTTGGTGCGCTGTGGGTAACCCAGCGACCAAGCTGTGGAAGATACGTGGTGTGAACCGGTGTGTACCGAGGTCATCTTGCCAAGTTGCGGGGTGGTTCGCTTTGTTCCAAGGGTTTGAGCTATAATCGGGGGCTTCGCGCGAAACCCCCTCGTGTCTTTAATGGGCTGATCGCGTTTTTCACCAACCCTTTCAAGACCAGGAGCCATCATGGCTGTTCAGCAAAACAAAAAGTCCCCTTCCAAGCGCGGCATGCACCGTTCGCACAACGCTCTGAATGTGCCCGGCATCGCTGTGGAAACCACCACCGGTGAAGTGCACCTGCGTCACCACATCAGCCCCAACGGCGTGTACCGTGGCCGTCAAGTGCTGAAGAACAAGTCCGAAGCCTAATTCGCCTCGGCTGATCCAAGGCCCGCAGCTACTTTTGTTGTAGCTCGGGCTTTTGTGCTTTTTAATGCCGCTTATTTATTAGTCACTGGTTACCGGTCTCGTGCAGACGGGTAATGCTATTCATGATCACACTGGCAGTCGATTGCATGGGGGGCGACCACGGCCCCAGCGTCACGTTTCCCGCGTGCCGCCAATTTCTCACCACCCACCCGGATGTGCGCTTGCTGCTGGTCGGCCTGCCGCAGGCGTTTGCGGGGTGGCAGTCGCATGAGCGCGCCGAGATCGTGCATGCCTCGGAAGTGGTGACCATGGACGACGCCGTCGAGGTGGCCTTGCGTCGCAAAAAAGATTCCTCCATGCGTGTGGCCATCCAGCAGGTCAAGGACGGCAAGGCCCAGGCGGCGGTGTCCGCCGGCAACACCGGCGCTTTGATGGCCGTGTCGCGCTACCTGCTCAAGACCATGGACGGTATCGACCGCCCGGCGATTGCCACGCAACTGCCCAACGACCAGGGTGGTGCCACCACGGTGCTGGACCTGGGGGCCAACGTGGATTGCCAGCCCGAGCACCTGCTGCAGTTTGCCGTCATGGGCTCGGCGCTGGTGACAGCGCTGGACGCTGGTCATGCCGAACCTTCGGTGGGCTTGCTGAACATCGGCGAGGAAGCCATCAAGGGCAACGAAGTCATCAAGCGCACGGGCGAACTGCTGCGCGCGGCGGGTGATGCCAAGGCCATCCAGTTCATCGGTAACGTGGAAGGCAACGACATCTTCAAGGGCAACGTGGACATCGTCGTGTGTGACGGTTTTGTCGGCAATGTGGCGTTGAAGGCCTCCGAAGGCGTGGCAGCCATGATCGTGGGTGGCTTGAAGACCGAATTCAAGCGCAATATCTTGACGAAACTTGCGGCCATCGTGGCGTATCCGGTGCTAAAAGCGCTGATGAAGCGCATGGATCACCGTCGCTACAACGGCGCCGCCTTGCTGGGTCTGCGCGGCCTGGTGTTCAAGAGCCATGGCTCCGCAGACAAGTCGGCTTACGAGCATGCGCTCAACCGCGCTTATGATGCAGCCCGCAACAACCTTCTAGACCGTGTGCAAGGTCGGATTGCCCAGGCGGCCACGCTGTTGGCAGCGTCGGGCACCCCTTCCGCGCCTGCTGCTGCGGCAGATTGAGACGAGATGACACGTTACGCACGCATTACCGGCACGGGCAGCTATCTGCCTCCGCGCCGTCTGACCAACCACGATTTGGCGGCCGAGCTGGCTGAACGTGGGATCGAGACTTCGCACGAATGGATCGTGGAGCGCACCGGCATTGAGGCGCGCCACTTTGCCGATGCCGCCACCAGCAGCAGCGATCTGGCGCTGGAGGCTTCGCGCAAGGCGCTGGAGGCCGCAGGCCTGGCACCGCAGGACATCGACCTCATCATCGTCGCGACCTCGACGCCCGACATGGTGTTCCCTTCCACCGCCTGCATCTTGCAGAACAAGCTGGGCGCCAACGGCTGTGCAGCCTTTGACGTGCAGGCCGTGTGCAGCGGTTTTGTCTATGCCTTGACCGTGGCCGACGCCATGATCCGCTCCGGCGGGGCCCGCCGTGCGCTGGTGGTCGGGGCCGAGGTGTTCAGCCGCATCCTGGATTTCAACGACCGCACCACCTGCGTGCTGTTCGGAGACGGCGCCGGCGCCGTGGTGCTGGAGGCTTCCGATGCGCCAGGCATCCTGGCCAGCGACCTGCACGCCGATGGCAGCCACGTCGGCATCCTGTGCGTGCCCGGCAACGTCTCGGGAGGGCAGGTGCTGGGCTC
Organism: Comamonas sp. CAH-2; assembly: GCF_009668305.1. Lineage (NCBI taxonomy): Bacteria > Pseudomonadati > Pseudomonadota > Betaproteobacteria > Burkholderiales > Comamonadaceae > Comamonas > Comamonas sp. CAH-2. The sequence goes on along the minus strand of NZ_VSWF01000011.1, from coordinate 26,791 downwards.
GCCCCTGCTGACCATGGACGGTCAGGCGGTGTTCAAGCTGGCCGTGGGCGTGCTGGAGAAAGCGGCGCGTGCCACGCTGGAAAAGGCGGGCAAGACCGATGCCGACATCGACTGGCTGATTCCCCACCAGGCCAACATCCGCATCATGCAGAGCACGGCCCGCAAGCTCAAGTTGCCCATGGACAAGGTGATCGTCACCGTGGACCAGCATGGCAATACCTCGGCGGCCTCGATCCCGCTGGCGCTGGACCATGGCGTGCGCAACGGTCAGGTCAAGCCCGGTCAGACCGTGCTGCTGGAAGGGGTGGGCGGGGGCTTCACCTGGGGTGCGGTGCTTTTGAATATGTAGCTGTAAGCGCTTGCTGCGCAAGCGTTGAAGCCTGTTTTTACGAAGAATGAGAGACCGCAATATGAGCAAATTTGCATTTGTCTTTCCCGGCCAGGGCTCGCAATCGGTGGGCATGCTGGATGCCTGGGGTGATCACCCCGTGGTGGCCCAGACCCTGCAGGAAGCCTCGGACGCCCTGGGTGAAGACATCGGTGCGCTGATCAAGAACGGCCCCAAGGAAGATCTGGCGTTGACCACCAACACCCAGCCCGTGATGCTGGTGGCTGGCGTCGCCGCATGGCGCGTGTGGCAGGCCGAAGGCGGGGCGACCCCTGCTGCGGTGGCCGGCCATTCGCTGGGCGAGTATTCCGCCCTGGTGGCCTCCGGCGTGCTGACGCTGGCTCAGGCTGCGCCGCTGGTGCGCCTGCGTGCCGCTGCCATGCAGGAAGCCGTGCCCGTGGGCACGGGGGCCATGGCTGCGGTGCTGGGCCTGCCGGCCGACAAGGTCCGCGAAGTCTGCGCTGCCGTGACGGCGCAGCTGGGTGGTGCTGAAGTGGTGGAAGCCGTGAACTTCAACGACCCCGGCCAGACCGTGATCGCTGGCTCCAAGGCCGCGGTCGAGGCTGCCAGCGCGGCCGCCAAGGAAGCGGGCGCCAAGCGTGCCCTGCCGCTGCCGGTGTCTGCCCCTTTCCACTCCAGCCTGATGAAGCCTGCGGCCGAAAAGCTCAAGCTGGCGCTGGAGGCGCTGGAGCTGGGTGTGCCCCAGATTCCGGTGGTCAACAACATCGATGTGGCGGTGCAAACCGAAGCAGCTGCTATCCGCGATGCGCTGTACCGTCAAGCTTTTGGCCCCGTGCGTTGGGTGGAATGCGTACAGGCCATGAAAGCCCGTGGCATCACGCATTTGGTAGAGTGCGGCCCTGGCAAGGTGTTGGCTGGCATGACCAAGCGCATCGACGCGGACCTGGTGGGCGTGGCCCTGTTTGACCCGGCCACCCTGGCTGAAGTGAAAGAATTGCTCGCATGACCGAACAAAAGAAACAAGTGGCGCTGGTGACCGGTGCCTCGCGTGGCATTGGCGCCGCGATTGCGCTGGAGCTGGCCGAGCGCGGCTACACCGTGATCGGCACAGCCACGACCGACGCTGGCGCGGCCCGCATCGGCGAAACCCTGGCTGCCAAGGGCGGCCGCGGCGTGAATCTGAACGTGAACGATGCCGCCGGCGTGGATGCCCTGCTGGACGACATCCTCAAGACCGATGGCGGCCTGCATGTGCTGGTGAACAATGCTGGCATCACCCGTGACACCCTGGCCATGCGCATGAAGGACGATGACTGGTCCGCCGTCATCGACACCAACTTGCAAGCGGTTTTCCGACTCAGCCGTGCGGCTATTCGCCCGATGATGAAACAGCGCTTTGGGCGCATCATCAGCGTGACCAGCGTGGTCGGCGCGATGGGCAATGCCGGTCAGGCCAACTACGCGGCCGCCAAGGCCGGCGTGGCCGGCATGAGCCGTGCGCTGGCTCGCGAACTGGGCAGCCGCGGTATCACCGTGAACTGCGTGGCGCCTGGCTTCATTGCTACAGATATGACATCGGTTCTGCCAGAAGAGCAGAAGAAGGCGCTGACTTCTCAGATCCCCATGGGGGATCTGGGCAAGCCCTCCGACATTGCACATGCCGTGGCCTTTTTGGCCTCCGAAGGCGCGGGTTACATCACCGGCCACGAATTGCATGTCAATGGCGGTATGTACATGTAAATTAACGAAAGTTAAGCCGTTTCCTCGCGACGGCAGGCCGAACAGAGGCAAGTTCCTCGAAGCGGCTAGAATCGCGGGTTCATTCACAACCCCCTGAGGGAAACCATGAGCGATATCGAAGCACGTGTCAAAAAAATCATTGCTGAACAACTCGGCGTTGAAGAGTCCCAAGTGACCAACGAAAAGGCCTTCGTGGCTGACCTGGGCGCTGACTCCCTGGACACGGTCGAACTGGTGATGGCCCTGGAAGATGAATTCGGCATCGAAATCCCCGATGAAGATGCTGAAAAGATCACGACGGTGCAAAACGCCATCGACTACGCCAACACCCACCACAAGGCCTAATAGGTCTTTACGCACCGAGCGATAAGAATAAGGTTTGAACGCATGAGCCGTCGTCGCGTTGTCGTGACCGGCCTGGGATGTATCAGCCCCGTGGGTAACACGGTGGCCGATGCCTGGGCCAATCTTTTGGCCGGCAAGTCCGGCATTGACCGCATCACCAAGTTTGATGCCTCGAACTTCTCCTGCCAGATCGCGGGCGAGGTCAAGGGATTCAACGTGGAGGAGTACATGAGCGCCAAGGATGCGCGCACCATGGACACTTTCATTCACTTTGGCATTGCGGCAGCGGAGCAAGCGGTCAGGGATGCAGGTCTGCCCACGGGCGAGGCCTTGTCCGATGATCTTTCTACCCGCATCGGTTGCGTGATTGGGTCCGGTATCGGGGGCTTGCCCCTGATCGAGAACACCCAGATCGAACTGTCCAATCGCGGTCCCCGCCGCATCACCCCATTTTTCGTGCCCGCCTCCATCATCAACATGGTGGCCGGTCACGTATCCATGCGCTTCGGCTTCAAGGGTCCGAACCTGTCGGTGGTGACAGCCTGTACCACGGGCCTGCACTGCATCGGCGAAGCCGGGCGCATGATTGAATACGGCGACGCCGACATCGTCGTCGCCGGTGGCGCTGAGTCGACCGTGTCCCCCCTGGGCATCGGTGGCTTTGCGTCCATGCGCGCCCTGTCCACACGCAACGACGATCCCCAGTCTGCCTCGCGCCCCTGGGACCGTGATCGCGATGGCTTCGTGCTGGGCGAAGGCGCAGGTGTGCTGGTGCTGGAAGAGTACGAGCACGCCAAGGCACGCGGTGCCAAGATCTACGCCGAACTGGGTGGCTACGGCATGAGTGCCGATGCCGGCCACATGACGGCGCCCAACATGGACGGCCCCCGCCGCGCCATGATCAATGCCATGCGCAATGCCGGTGTGAACCCGGACCAGATCAACTATCTGAACGCGCACGGTACCTCGACCCCCTTGGGCGACAAGAACGAGAGCAACGCCATCAAGGCTGCGCTGGGCGATGCCGCTTACAAGACCGTGGTCAGCTCCACCAAGTCCATGACCGGCCACCTGCTGGGTGGTGCCGGTGGTGTGGAAAGCGTGTTCACGGTCATGGCCCTCCATGACCAGAAGATTCCGCCGACCATCAACCTGCTGAACCAGGACCCTGACTGTGATCTGGACTACTGCGCGAATGTGGCGCGGGACGCCAAGATCGACGTCGCGCTGAAGAACAACTTCGGTTTCGGCGGCACCAACGGTTCGCTGATCTTCAAGCGCATCTGAACCCCGACAGCACAAGGGCACGCATGCCTTCTGTGACCTCCTTACAACCCGCTGCTTGCCTGCCAAGCCGCGGGTTTTTTCTTGGCTAGCGAGAGCCTGCCATGCCAGAACGCCACAGCCCTGCGGTGACCTACCCCTTGCGCGCTGTGCCGCTGTTGCGCAACGGCCTGTGGGCGGTGCTGATCCTGGAGGCCGTGCTTCTGGCCCTGTGGGCTGTCGAGGGCGCAGGTCATGACCGCTGGCAATGGCTGCGCATGGCGGGGGCGGTGGCGATCTGGAGTGGTTGTGCCGTCTGGGGCTGGCAGGCTTGGCGTGCGATGCCGGTGGGGGCGCTGCAGTGGGATGGCCGTGTCTGGACCTGGCAGGGGCCCGGGGCGTCGGCCGTGCTGGTGGGGAGCGTGCAGGTGGTGCTGGACGGGCAGTCGCTGCTGTTGCTGCGCTGGCCCGGCAGCGCACAGCGGGGCCAGCGCTTTTGGCTACAGAGGGATTGGGCGCCGCATGCCTGGGGCGATGTGCGGCGTGCGGTATATTCACCAGCCCATCCTCCGTAAGATGTGCCGACGCTCCCAGCCTGGGAGGGCGCCGGATGCAGCATTGCGGTCAGGCGTTCTCGCGAGACTTCGCATTCATGACATCTGCCTCTGCGCCTTCTTCTTCCTCTGACAGCGATCTGCAACTGGTCGAGCGCACCGTCGCCGGCGATCAGCGCGCCTACGAGCTGTTGGTGATCAAGTACCAGCGGCGCATCGAGCGCCTGATTGCGCGCATGGTGCGCGACCCGGATCTGGTGCAGGACATCGCGCAGGAAACCTTTTTGCGGGCCTACCGCGCCTTGCACCAGTTTCGCGGCGAAGCGCAGTTCTACACCTGGCTGTACCGGATTGCCGTCAACACGGCCAAGAAGGCCCTGGTGGACATGCGGCGCGACCCGGTGGTGCTGGAGAGTGCGTTACACATTGCCGACGACGAGGATGAAACTTTCCGCCCTCGCCATGAACCAACCACCGACGAGACGCCTGAGACCGTCTTGGCTGCGCAAGAGATTGCCGCCGCGGTGAATGCGGCCATGGAAGCGCTGCCTGAAGATTTGCGCCAAGCTGTGACGCTGCGCGAAATCGAGGGCCTGAGCTACGAAGAGATTGCGGCTGCCATGAACTGTCCCATCGGCACGGTGCGTTCGCGCATCTTCCGGGCCCGCGAGGCCATCTCGGCACGTGTCAAGCCCTTGCTGGAGCGGCAGGGGGGCAAACGGTGGTGAAGGTAGCGACATCGGTCAAAAGCCAGTGAGCAGGTGAACCCATGATGGAACAAGAGATGAACAAGGAATTGCTGTCCGCCCTGGTGGACGGCGAGCTCCACGGCGATGAGCTGGAGCAGGCCTTGGCGTGCGCGGAAAGTGCCGACGGCTGCGCAAGCTGGGAGCTGTACCACCTGGTCGGCGATGTGCTGCGCTCGCCCGACCTGGCGCACCACAGCCAGCACGACCTGCTGTCCGGCTTGCGCCAGCAGCTGGCGGCCGAGCCGGCGCTGCGCCTGCAGCCCGCGCAGCTGGAGCAGGTCACAGCCGGCCTGGCGCAGCAGACCCCGGTGGTGGCCCTGCGCGACCCGGCGGCCAACACCTCGGTCTTCCGCTGGAAGGTGGCGGCCAGTTTTGCCACCGTCGCCGCCGTGGCGGCACTGGGCTGGAACCTGGTGAGCACCACCCCGGCCGGCGGCCAGGGGGCCCAGCTGGCCAGCAATGGCTTGGGCGCTGCGCCTGTGGTGGTGGCCACCGAGAACGGCGAAGTGCTGCGTGACCCGCGCCTGGACGCCCTGATGGCCAGCCACCAGCAGTACCGCGCCGCCCTGCAGGCGCCCGCCGATTTCCTGCGCAACGCCAGCTTTGCGGCGCGCAGCACGCAGGCCGCTAACCAGTGACCGTTGGTCAATTCGAGCGTCTGGCTGACAAAAAAAGTGAGCTGACTGCGCTTGAATATCAAGCGTTTCAGCGGTAAAACACTATGAACTCAAGAAAGAGCGCACACAAGGCGCTCTTTTTTTTGCTGTACACCTTGCCTTGCAGGCACCACTGCCACGTGCAAACCGCAGGATGCGGGAACCAAATCGCGTGGCGGTTTTCTGAGGATGTAACTGCGCGCTGCGCAGGCTGTGATTTTGGAAAGGATGACCACAATGCCTTCTATGCAACCCAAGCCCATCCATGCTGCGGTGCTGTCCCTGGCGATTGCTGCGGGTGCCGCCACCGGTGCGTGGTGGGGCGCTTCGGACCACCAGCTGATCGCACCGGCCCACGCGCAGACCGCGCCGGCCACCGCGCCGCTGGTGACGGGCCTGCCCGACTTCACGCAACTGGTCGACGCTGTCGGCCCCGCCGTGGTCAATATCCGCACCACGGAAAAAATCTCCACCCAGCCCTCGATGAGCGGCATGGACGAGGACATGCTCGAGTTCTTCCGCCGCTTCGGCCTGCCTGTGCCGAACGTGCCCCGCCAGGGCACGCCCGGGGGCAATGCCGACGAGGGCGAGGAGCGCCCCAGCGGTGTGGGCTCCGGCTTCATCCTCAGCCCTGACGGCTACGTGATGACGAATGCCCACGTGGTCGAAGGCGCCAGCGAGGTGATCGTGACGCTGACCGACAAGCGCGAGTTCAAGGCCAAGATCATCGGCTCGGACAAGCGCACCGACGTGGCCGTGGTCAAGATCGACGCCAAGGGCCTGCCCGCGGTGAAGATCGGCGACGTCGGCCGCCTGAAGGTCGGTGAATGGGTGATGGCCATCGGCTCGCCCTTCGGCCTGGAGAACTCGGTGACGGCCGGCATCGTCTCGGCCAAGCAGCGTGACACAGGCGACTACCTGCCCTTCATCCAGACCGACGTGGCCATCAACCCCGGCAACTCGGGCGGTCCCCTGCTGAACATGCGCGGCGAGGTGGTGGGCATCAACAGCCAGATCTACTCGCGTTCCGGCGGCTTCATGGGCATTTCGTTCGCCATCCCGATCGATGAGGCGGTGCGGGTCAGCGATCAGCTGCGCGCCACCGGCAAGGTCACGCGTGGGCGCATCGGCGTGCAGATCGGCCAGGTGACCAAGGATGTGGCCGAGTCGATCGGCCTGGGCACGGCGCGCGGCGCCCTGGTGTCGGCGGTGGAGCCGGATTCGCCCGCGGCCAAGGCCGGCATCGAGGCCGGCGACATCATCGTGAAATACGATGGCAAGTCCATCGACAAGGTCGCCGACCTGCCACGCCTGGTGGGCAACACCAAGCCTGGCACCAAGAGCAGCATCAGCGTGTTCCGCCGCGGGCAGATGCGCGATCTGACGATCACCGTGGCCGAGGTCGAGCCCGACGAGGCCCAGGTGGCGCGTGCCGAAGGCAAGTCCTCCCCCGGGGCCACGGCCACGGCCAAGCAGATTGGTCTGGTGGTGGCCGACCTGACCGAGGCACAGAAGAAGTCGCTGGCCATCAAGGGCGGGGTGCGTATCGTCTCGGCCGCAGATGCAGCCGCCCGTGCGGGCCTGCGCGAGGGCGATGTGGTGCTGGCGATCGCCAACAGCGAAGTAAGCAACGTCAAGGCCTTCGAAGCCGTGCTGGCCAAGGTGGACAAGAGCAAGCCCCTGAGCCTGCTGGTGCGCCGTGGCGAGTGGACCCAGTACGTCCTCATTCGCCCCAACGGCAAGTAAAGCGCTGCCCTGTCGGTTCTGTACAGGGGAGGCTATTCCTTGTGTAGGACTGACCTACTGAGGGCCTCCCGGGTTTTACCCGGGGCCTTGGGTAGAATGCCCGAGTAATGAGCGCGGCTACAGGCCATGCACGAGCGAGCACTTGCTGTGAACGGAAAGCAGACAAGGGCCCGGTTCCCCGCCTGTGAGTGATCAACGGAGCTGTGGATAAATTGTAGATAAGTGGTTTTGAGGCATCCAGCTATGCCCCAGCCATCGGAAATGGATGCTTGGATTTTGGGCAGTTTTGCCTACAATCGGCCATCCAACCAATCGCAGTTGCCAGAGATTGTTGGTTCAGGGCGCGTCGCTTGAAGACGCGCCCTTTTTTCTTGCCAAGAGCCCGCTTTCCCCTTTATTTACAGACGCTTATCGTTGATGAAGCACATCCGAAATTTTTCCATCATTGCGCATATTGACCACGGCAAATCGACGCTGGCCGACCGCTTGATCCAACGCTGTGGTGGCTTGGCCGAGCGTGAGATGGAGGCGCAGGTGCTGGACTCGATGGACATCGAGAAAGAGCGTGGCATCACCATCAAGGCACAGACTGCGGCGCTGCAGTACAAGGCCAAGGACGGCAACGTCTACAACCTGAACCTGATCGACACCCCCGGTCACGTGGACTTCTCGTACGAAGTCTCGCGCTCGCTGTCGGCCTGTGAAGGTGCGCTGTTGGTGGTCGATGCCTCGCAGGGCGTGGAAGCCCAGACCGTGGCCAACTGCTACACCGCGCTGGACCTGGGGGTCGAGGTGTTCGCCGTGCTGAACAAGATGGACCTGCCCCAGGCCGATCCGGACAACGCCAAGGCCGAGATCGAGGACGTGATCGGCATCGATGCCAGCGACGCCATCCCTTGCTCGGCCAAGACCGGCATGGGCATCGACGAGATCCTGGAAGCCATCGTGGCCAAGGTGCCGGCGCCCAAGGGCGATCCCGACGCGCCGCTGCGCGCCATGATCGTGGACAGCTGGTTCGACCCCTATGTGGGCGTCGTGATGCTGGTGCGCGTGGTGGACGGTCAGCTCAAGAAGGGCGAGCGCTTCAAGATGATGGCCACGGGCGCGGCCTATGAAGCCAACAACGTCGGCGTGTTCACGCCGGCCAACTCGCCGCGCGATGCGTTGAAGGCGGGTGAGGTGGGCTACATCATTGCCGGCATCAAGGAATTGAAGGCCGCCAAGGTGGGCGACACCATCACCCTGGAAAAGAAGCTGCCGAACAACCTGGGCCCGGCCGAGAAGGCGCTGCCCGGCTTCAAGGAAGTCAAGCCCCAGGTGTTCGCCGGCCTGTACCCCACGGAAGCCTCTGAATACGACCAGCTGCGTGATGCGCTGGAAAAGCTGCAGCTCAACGATGCGGCGCTGCAGTTCGAACCCGAAGTCTCGCAGGCGCTGGGCTTTGGCTTCCGCTGCGGCTTCCTGGGCCTGCTGCACATGGAAATCGTGCAGGAGCGCCTGGAGCGTGAGTTCGACCAGGACCTGATCACCACCGCGCCCAGCGTGGTCTACCAGGTGCTCAAGGGCGATGGCGAACTGATCGACGTGGAAAACCCCTCCAAGATGCCCGACGCCGGCCGTATCGAGGAAGTGCGCGAGCCCATCGTCACCGTGCACCTGTACATGCCCCAGGAATACGTCGGCCCGGTGATGACCCTGGCCAATCAGAAGCGTGGCGTGCAGATGAACATGGCCTACCACGGCCGCCAGGTCATGCTGACCTACGAGATGCCGCTGGGCGAGATCGTGTTGGACTTCTTCGACAAGCTCAAGAGCGTGTCGCGCGGCTACGCCTCCATGGACTACGAGTTCAAGGAATACCGTGCCTCGGACGTGGTCAAGGTCGACATCCTGCTCAACGGCGAGAAGGTGGACGCGCTGTCCATCATCGTGCACCGCAGCCAGTCGCAGTACCGCGGCCGTGCCGTGGTGGCCAAGATGCGCGAGATCATCAGCCGCCAGATGTTCGACGTGGCCATCCAGGCCGCCATCGGTGCCAACATCATTGCGCGCGAGACCGTCAAGGCCCTGCGCAAGAACGTGCTGGCCAAGTGCTATGGCGGTGACATCACCCGCAAGCGCAAGCTGTTGGAAAAGCAGAAGGCGGGCAAGAAGCGCATGAAGCAGATCGGCGCGGTGGAAGTGCCCCAGGAAGCCTTCCTGGCGATCCTGCAGGTCGAAGACTAACAAGGAAACTCATGCAAGCCATGCAGTGGATCACCGCGGTCATCCTGGCCGCTTTTGTGGGCTACATCGGTGCCTGGTACACCGGTGCCATCGAGGGCAACTTCGCCTTGCTGATGTTCCTGGCCACCTTCATCACCGGCCTGTACTGGCTGGCCGAGCGCTTTTACTTCTGGCCCCAGCGCAAGAAGGAGGCCGAGCGCCTGAACGCCGAGGCCGCCGCGCGCCGCGCCGAGCTGGAGCGCCAGGGCCTGCGCCATGACATGGTCGACACCACGGAGGGCGAGACCCGCATCCTCAAGCAGCCCTGGTGGCTGGACTGGACGGCCGGCCTCTTCCCCGTGCTGTTCGTGGTCTTCGTGCTGCGTTCGTTCCTGTTCGAGCCGTTCAAGATTCCGTCCGGCTCCATGATCCCCACCCTGCTGGTGGGCGACCTGATCCTGGTGAACAAGTACACCTATGGCGTCCGCCTGCCCGTGCTCAACACCAAGGTGACGCAGGGCAACGCCCCGCAGCGCGGCGATGTGATGGTGTTCCGCTATCCCCCGCAGCCCACGCTGGACTACATCAAGCGTGTGGTGGGGGTGCCCGGGGACACCGTGGCCTACCTGAACAAGCGCCTGACCATCAACGGCCAGGAAGTGCCGACCAAGGACCTGCCCGACTTCTTCGACACCGATGCCATGCGCTACTTCGCGCAGTTCGAGGAGCAGCTGGGCGACAAGCCGCACCGCCTGCTGAACACCAAGGGCATGCCGGCCTTCGTCCAGGGCGCCAGCGAGTTCCCCTTCCGTGAGAACTGCACTTACACCGTCGAAGGTGTGACCTGCAAGGTGCCCGAAGGCCACTACTTCACCATGGGCGACAACCGCGACAATTCGCTGGATTCGCGCTACTGGGGCTTCGTGCCGGACGAGAACATTGTCGGAAAGGCCTTTTTCGTTTGGATGAATTTCGGTAATCTCAAACGCATCGGCAGTTTCAACTGAACGCCCGGGGCGTCATCCAAAGATTCTGTGGCCGCTGATGCGGCCACTTTCACTAGAGGAGGGGGATCATGCGTAGTGCACCACGTCACAGCCAGAAGGGGCTGTCCTTCATCGGATTTGTGCTGATTGCTGTGCTGGCCGTCGCGGTTTTTGCGATTGGCGGACAATCGCTGCCCATGTGGCTGGAATACCAAGCCGCCAAGAAAGCATCCCAGAAGGCCGCCAACGAAGGCACCACCGTGCCCGAAGTCCGCAACATCTTCGACCGTGCCGCACAGATCGACGACATCAAGAGCCTGCGTGGTCAGGACCTGGACGTCAGCAAAGTCAATGAGCGCGTGGTGGTGGGCTTCGAGTACGAGCGCGACATCCCGCTGGTAGGCCCGGCCTACCTTGTTTACCGTTTTTCTTACCAGACCAACTAGGTGCCAATCACCCTGCACGACCTGCAGCGCCAGCTGCAGCATTCTTTCCAAAACCCTGCCTTGCTGCAGCGCGCACTGACGCACCGCAGCTTTTCGGCAGACAACAATGAACGGCTGGAATTCCTGGGCGACTCGGTGTTGAGCCTGGCCATCTCCAGCCTGCTGTACCAGCGCCTGAACGATCTGCCCGAGGGCGATCTCTCGCGCGTGCGCTCCAACCTCGTCAAGGAAGGCACGCTCCACCAGATCGCCTTGCAGCTGGGCCTGCCCGAGCTGCTGCGCCTGGGCGAGGGCGAATCCAAGTCCGGCGGCAAGGCGCGCCCCTCCATCCTGGCCGATGCCGTGGAAGCCATCCTGGGTGCGGTGTACCTGGATGCCGGCTACGCCGCCGGCGAGCAGGTGGTGCACCGCCTGTTCGAGGGCGTGGAGATCAACCCCCACATGCGCGCGGCCGAGAAGGACCCCAAGACCGCGTTGCAGGAGTGGCTGCAAGGGCGGCGCATGCAGCTGCCGCAATACAGTGTGTCCCAGATCACAGGCGCTGCGCACAAGCAGACCTTTGAGGTGGAATGCGTGATTCCCGAACTGCGCCTGGGCGCGCGGGGCCAAGGCGGCTCGCGCCGCGCCGGCGAGCAGGCCGCTGCGGCCGCCATGCTGGAAATTTTGAAAGCGAAACACCCATGAACGATGCTGCGAAAAAAGTAGCTAGCACCGCAGGCGCCAAGGGCGCCAAAGGCAAAAAAGAGACCCAAAGCCTGCCCGACGTGACGCCGGCCGGCCAGAGCATGGCCGAGCTGGACGCCATGCTGGCGGCCGCCAAGCCCGGGGCCACGCCCTCGCTGGTGGCCCGTGCCCACGAGATCGAGGCTGAGAAGGCGGCAGAAGCCGAAGTGTCCGTGCGCATCTATGCGCCCGAAGAACAGCACTGCGGCCTGATTGCCATCGTCGGCAAGCCCAACGTGGGCAAGTCCACGCTGATGAACGCGCTGGTGGGGCAGAAGATCTCCATCACCTCGCGCAAGTCGCAGACCACGCGCCACCGCATCACCGGCATCCGCACCAAGGAAGCCACCCAGTTCATCTTCGTGGACACGCCCGGTTTCCAGACCAAGCATTCCACGGCGCTGAACAAGTCGCTGAACAAGGCCGTGATGGGCGTGATCGGCGACGTGGACCTGATCCTGTTCGTGGTCGAGGCCGGCAACTTCACCCTGGCCGACGCCAAGGTGCTGAGCCTGTTCAAGCCCGGCATTCCCACGCTGCTGATCGCCAACAAGCTGGACGCCGTGGGCCGCCGCCATGAGATCGCACCTTGGCTCAAGAGCATGCAGGAGCGTCACCCCTTCGCCGAGTTCGTGCCCATGTCGGCGAAGAACAAGGGCGACATCGAGCGCCTGTTCGGCATCTGCAGCAAGTACCTGCCGCAGCAGCCCTGGTTTTACGGCGAGGACGAGCTGACCGACCGCAGCGAGAAGTTCCTGGCCTCCGAGACCGTGCGCGAGAAGCTGTTCCGCTTCACCGGTGACGAGTTGCCCTACACCTCGACCGTGGTCATCGACAAGTTCGAGGAAGAGCCCAGCAAGATGTACAAGCGCTTCATGCGCATTGCCGCGACCATCGTGGTCGAGCGCGATGGGCACAAGGCCATGGTCATCGGCCAGGGCGGCGAGCGCCTCAAGCGCATCTCCTCCGAAGCGCGCCAGGAGCTGGAAAAGCTGCTGGACGCCAAGGTGTTCCTGGAAGTGTGGGTCAAGGTGCGTTCCGGCTGGGCCGACGACGAGGCCCGCGTCAAATCCTTCGGCTACGAATAACTCGAGGGCCTGGCGTGGCCGAGGACTGGGGTCTGCGCTGGCCGTGACCCTGCCGCAGTCTGCGGGCCACACCCGCGCCGCGGTCACCGGCGCCCCCGGCTGTGCGACACTTGCAGCACTGTGCTTGTTCAAAAGGTCTCTCCGAGGCCTTTTTGTCTTTGTGAAAACCTATGGCCGCCAAACGGGTGGGCGAAGAGCCCGCGTTCATCCTGCACCGCTACGACTGGAGTGAATCCAGCTTGATCCTGGAGGTGTTCACGCGCCACCGCGGGCGCGTGGCGCTGGTCGCCAAGGGGGCCAAGAAGCACACCTCCAACTTCCGGCCGGTGCTGCTGGCGCTGCAGCCGCTCAAGGTCAGCTACACCCTGTCGGGCGACGGCCAGGCCGACATCCACGTCCTCAAGGGCGCGGAATGGGCCGGCGGCCACATCATGCCCATGGGCAACAACCTGCTCACCGGGCTGTACCTGAACGAGCTGCTGATGCGCCTGCTGGCGCGCGACGACCCGTACGCCTACCTGTTCGATGTTTATGGCGCCGTGGTCAAGCTGCTGGCCACCCAGCCCGAAGAGGTGATCGAGCCGGTGCTGCGTGCCTTCGAGCTGATCGTGCTGCGCGAGCTGGGCCTGCTGCCCACGCTGCACGAGGAAACCCTGACGCTGCAGCCGCTGCAGCCCGAGGCCCTGTACGTGCTGGTGGCCGAGATGGGCCTGCGCCCGGCGCTGGACAGCGACCGTGCCGCGCTGACCGGACGCCAGTGGGGCCTGCTGCAGCAGGCCCTGGCCCAGGGCGAGAGCGCCTACTCGGCCACCGTGCGCGCCTGCGCCGCCGTGGCCACGGCCCTGAAGCCCCAGTTGAGACACCTGCTGCAATACCATTGCGGCAGCCCGCTGCTGCGCACGCGGCAGCTGATGATGGACCTGCAAACCCTATGACCGCTTCGACCCCCTCCCGCCGCACGGCCCTGTCCGTGAATGTCAACAAGGTCGCCCTGGTGCGCAACACGCGCCACCTGGGCATTCCCTCGGTCACGCGCGCGGCCCAGCTGTGCCTGGCGGCGGGCGCGCAGGGCATCACCATCCACCCGCGCCCGGACGAGCGCCACATCCGCGGCACCGACGTGTTCGAGCTGGCCGCGCTGATGCGCGACTGGCCGCAGGCCGAGTTCAACATCGAGGGCAATCCCACGCAGAACCTGATGGCCTTCATCCGCGAGGTGCGCCCGCACCAGGCCACCTTCGTGCCCGACAGCGAGGACCAGTTCACCAGCGACCACGGCTGGAACTTCCCGCAGGATGCCGAGCGCCTGGCGCCGCTGATCGCCGAATGCCGGGCCCTGGGCGTGCGCGTCAGCCTGTTCATGGACCCCGTGCCCGCGCAGATGGCGGCGGCCCAGGCCGTGGGCGCCGACCGTGTCGAGCTGTACACCGAGCCTTATGCCGCAGCCTGGGGCACGGCGGAACAAAACGCGCAGTTGGCACTCTATGCCCAGGCGGCCCAGGCGGCGCTGGACGCCGGGCTGGAGGTCAACGCCGGCCACGACCTGAACCGTGACAACCTGGCCGCCTTCGTGGCCCAGGTGCCGGGGTTGGCCGAGGTCTCCATCGGCCACGCCCTGATTGCCGATGCGCTGGAGCTGGGCTATGCGGCGACCGTGACGGCCTACCAGGCCTGTATCGACGCCGGCATGGCGCAACGCCCTTGAGGTTTTTCTAAAAGATGAGCTGCTGGCGCTTGCTGGGCAAGCGCTGGATGCCAATTTGGCTTGTAATCATGATTTACGGTATCGGCACCGACATTTGCGACATCCGCCGCATCCGCGCCAGCCTGGAGCGCCACGGCGATCGCTTTGCCGAGAAAGTCCTCACCACCAACGAGCTGGCCGTCTGGCGCCTGCGCAGCAGCCGCTGGCCCGAGCGCGGCGTGAAGTACCTGGCCACGCGCTTTTCGGCCAAGGAAGCCTTCAGCAAGGCCGTGGGCCTGGGCATGACCATGCCCATGACCTGGCGCAGCTGCGAAATCGCCAACCTGCCCAGCGGCCAGCCGACCATCGTGTTGTACGGCGCGCTGCGCGACTGGTTCGAGGCGCGCGGCCTGACCGCCCACATCACCATGACCGACGAGAGCGAATACGCCGCCAGCTTCTGCGTGGTGGAGCGCAAGGGGGAATAAATGCCAGTCTTGTTTCCCCTCGCCGGCCTGGCCCTGGTGTGGGTGCTGCTGACGTCCCTCAACGTCTGAGCCCCCGGCGCCCCGCGGCAGATTCCGACGGGCCTGCTTCGCGGTCATACTGGAGGCTTTATGGCATGGCAGGCGCCCCGCCGCGCCAGTGACACCGAAGGCCCGTATGACCGCACTCCACGCACCCCTGATCATCGACATCGCCGGCAAGGCCCTGACCGATACCGACCGTGACCGCCTGGCGCACCCGCTGGTTGGCGGCATCATCCTGTTCACCCGCAACTGGGAGGACCGTGCCCAGCTGGTGCAGCTGTGCGCCGACATCAAGGCCGTCAAGCCCGACCTGCTGATCTGCGTGGACCATGAAGGCGGCCGCGTGCAGCGCTTCAAGACCGATGGCTTCACCCACCTGCCGCCCATGCGCGCCTTCGGCGAGATGTGGATGGACGACGGCAAGGGCAAGAAGCGCCACAAGGGCCACGGCGCCATGCGCGCCATGAACGCCGCCACGGCCGCCGGCTATGTGCTGGGCAGCGAGCTGCGTGCCTGCGGCGTGGATTTCAGCTTCACGCCCGTGCTGGACCTGGACCATGGCGCCAGCGGCGTGATCGGCGACCGCAGCTTCCACCGCGATCCGCGCGTGGTCGCCGCCCTGGCCAAGAGCCTGATGCACGGCCTGCTGCAGGCCGGCATGGGCAACTGCGGCAAGCATTTCCCCGGCCACGGCCATGTCACGCTGGATTCGCACGTGGACATGCCGGTGGACAAGCGCAAGCTCAAGAAGATCCTGGCCGACGATGCGGCCCCTTATCCCTGGCTGTCCAGCGTGCTCACCGCCGTCATGCCGGCCCATGTGATCTACCCCAAGGTCGATGCGCTGCCCGCGGGTTTTTCCAAGGTCTGGCTGCAGGACGTCCTGCGCGGCGAGCTGCGCTACGACGGCGCCATCTTCAGCGACGACCTGAGCATGGAGGCGGCGCGCCGCATCGACGGCCAGGTCATCAGCTACACCGAGGCCGCGCTGCGCGCCCTGGCCGCCGGCTGCGACATGGTGCTGCTGTGCAACCAGAGCCTGGGCCTGGGCGCGCACGTGGATGAACTGCTGGACGGCATGGACGATGCCCTGCGCACCGGGCGCTGGGTGCCTGATGCCGACTCCGAATCGCGCCGCGTGGCGCTGCTGCCCGAGACCGTGCCCCAGCCGTGGGACGAGCTGATGCTGCAGCCGGCCTACCGCGACGCCCTGGGTTTGTTGAAGTGAACGGAATGAAGCAAGCAATGAAAGTGGGCGTATTGACAGGCGGCGGCGATTGCCCAGGCCTGAATGCCGTGATCCGCGCGGTCACGAAATCCTTGATCAGCCAGGGCCAGTGCGAGGTCATCGGTATTGCCGATGGTTTCGAGGGCCTGATGGAAGCTGCCCCGCGGGTCAAGCCGCTGACCTGGGACGAAGTCTCGGGCATCCTGCACATCGGCGGCACCATCCTGGGCACCAGCAACAGCGCCAACCCGCTCAAAAGCGAGGCCACGCTGGCCCAGGTGAAAAGCAATGTGCAGGCGCTGGGCCTGGACGTGGTGGTGGCCATCGGGGGCGACGGCACCATGAGCCTGGCCAACGGCCTGGCGAATGCCGTGGGCATGCAGTGCGTGGGTGTGCCCAAGACCATCGACAACGACATTGCCAGCTGCGAGCGCAGCTTTGGCTTCGACACGGCGGTGGCCACGGCCACCGAGGCGCTGCGCCGCATCGAAAGCACGGCCAACAGCCACCACCGCGTGATGATCGTCGAGACCATGGGCCGCAACGCCGGCTGGCTGGCGCTGGAGGCGGGCGTGGCCGGCGCGGCCGACATCATCCTGCTGCCGGAGATCGATTACGACCTGCAGGCCATCGTCGACGTCTGCCGGGCGCGCGAGCAACGCCAGCGCTACACCATCATCTGCATCGGCGAGGGTGCCAAGGAAAGCGGCCACAGCCTGACGGTGCGCGAGACCATCGCCCACAGCCCCGACCCGGTGCGCCTGGGCGGCGTCGGCCATGTGCTGCGCGAACGCCTGCAGCCCCACCTGCGCAGCGAGGTCCGCACCACGGTGCTGGGCCACGTGCAGCGCGGGGGCGATCCCACGCCGTTCGACCGCGTGCTGGCCACGCAGTTCGGCCACCATGCCGCGCAGCTGGTGCTGTCGGGCCGCTTTGGCCGCATGGTCACGCTGCAGCAGGGCCAGATCGGCAGCGTGGAGATCGCCCAGGTTGCCAATACGCAACGCAGGATCGACCTGGCGCACCCCTTGCTGACCATGGCGCGCGATATTGGTATTTGCCTGGGAGAAGTTGCGCATTGAGCGGTTTTTGCGCCGATCGCACAGCAAAGCAGCCCGCAGGCTGCTTTTTTGTTGCACGCAATCCGCAGCGATTTATGTCAGCAAACGTTAAAAAAATTTGGAGGTTGCGGGTATTCCCTGTGTAATTGTTGCCGTTTGTAGCCCCTGTGCCGCGATGCGTTGGCTTCGCGGCTTTTCCTTTTCAGAGTCGGTATGCAGTTCAAAAATTTGTCCGTTGCCAAGAAAATTTGGCTGTTGATGCTCCTGGTGATGGCGGCCATGCTGCTGGCCGGGGTGGGAATGACCGCCAGCATGAAGCAGCTGGAAAGCCACCTGCGGGAAGAAGTCCAGACCATGGAAGAACGCATCCGCCTGGTGGTGGAGCTGCGCGGCAGCGTGGAGACGGCGGCGGGCTACCTGATCGCCGGCAACCTGGCGCAGGACAGCGAGTCCATGCAGTTCTTCGAGGGCAAGTTTGGCCAGGCGGCGGCCCACATGACCGAGCTGATGCAGTCGACCGAGTCGCGCCTGCGAAGTGCCGAAGGCCGGGCCCTGTTCCAGCAAATCGTGGACAAGCGCGCCAAGCTCAACACCGTGGCCGAGCAGGTGGGCCTGGAGCGCCGCAACGACGGCGACGTGGTGCGCCTGGTGCGCGCCGACCTGGTGCCGGCGGTCGAGAGCTTCATCGCGGACCTGAACGCCCTGGTGCAATTGCAGGAGCAGATGCTGGCTAGCACCCTGGCGCAGGCCGAGCGTGAACGCACGACCAGCTATGCCCTGGGGCTGGCGGCCCTGGCCGTGGTGGTGGTGCTGGGCCTGCTGCTGGCGGTCTGGCTGGTGCGCCAGCTGACCGCCCCGCTGGCGCGGGCCGTGGCGCTGTCGCATGCGATTGCGGCCGGCAACCTGACGCAGGACGTGCACGATGACCGCAAGGACGAACTGGGCGAGTTGCTGCGCAGCCTGAGTGCCATGACGCAGAAACTGCGCAGCGTGGTGGGCGAGGTGCGCAACGGTGTGGATTCCGTCTCTTCGGCCGCCAGCCAGATTGCCACCGGCAACCAGGACCTGTCGGCCCGCACCGAGCAGACCGCCGCCAACCTGGAAGAAACCGCGGCCAGCATCGAGGAGCTGACCGCCACCGTGACCCAGTCGGCCGACACCGCGCGCCAGGCCAACCAGCTGGCCTCCACCGCCGTGCAGGCCGCCGAACGGGGCGGCGAGGTGGTGAACCAGGTGGTGCGCAGCATGGAGCAGATCAACACCTCCAGCCGCAAGATCGGCGACATCATCGGCGTCATCGACGGCATCGCCTTCCAGACCAACATCCTGGCGCTGAACGCCGCCGTGGAAGCGGCCCGCGCCGGCGAGCAGGGCCGGGGCTTCGCCGTGGTGGCCGGAGAGGTGCGCAGCCTGGCGCAGCGCAGCGCCGAGGCGGCCAAGGAAATCAAGCAGCTGATCACCGCCAGCGTGGGCAATGTGGACGCCGGTTCGGCCCAGGTGGCGCAGGCCGGTGAAAGCATGCAGGAGATCGTGGCCAGCGTGCGCCGCGTGACGGATCTGATTGGCGAGATCACGGCCTCGGCCACCGAGCAGCGCGATGGCATCGGCCAGGTCAACCAGGCGGTGAGCAACCTGGACCAGATGACGCAGCAGAACGCCGCCCTGGTCGAGGAATCCAGCGCGGCGGCCACCTCGATGAACGAGCAGGCGCAGCGCTTGGCCGACGTGGTGGCCGTGTTCAACGTGGGGCAGGGGGCCGTGGCGGCCCTGGCCCGGCCGACCGTGGCGGCGCCTGCTGCGCGTGCCCCTGTGGCGCCGGCCCAGCGGGGCGCCCAGGGTGTGGCCAGCGCCCAGCCCGCCGTGACCCCGCCTGCCGCCGTGGCACCTGCGCCGGCCAAGAAGGCCCCCGCTGCGGCCAAGCCGGCGGCAGCGCCCCAGCTGCTCAAGCCTGCTCCGCTGTCCAGCAAGGCCACGGCCCCCAACGACGACGACTGGGAAACCTTCTGAGCCCGACGGTCGTGCACCGGTCAAGGAGCCTTGCGGCTCCTTTTTTTATAAGCAAAATAGGCCTTGGGCGCAGATTCCATCAGCGCAGACAGCTATCAAACTTTTAAAGGAATGCCATGGACCGGCACGAAGAGGCGGTGATGCAGCTGATGACTGCGAACGGGGACACCTTCATCGCGGCGCACTACGACGTGGCGGCCGGCTGGATGCGACCCAGCCTGGTGGCGCTGCGCCCGGCCAAGAAGCAGGTGTGGGTGGTTGAGGTCTCGGCCTCGGGTTACCCGCTGGGCCTGGTGGACAAGGTGAACCAGCGCGTGGAGAAATGGTATGCGCCGCTGCTGGAGCAACTGCAGCGCCTGCAGGTGACGGGCAGTGACTGGAGCATCGGCCTGCTGGTGTTCGTGCGCGATGACCAGATCGACTGGCTGCGCGGCCGCCTGCAGGATGCGGCCGGTGTGCAGCTGCTGAGCCTGGAGACCGCCAGCAGCCCCTGGCTGTGGGACAGCGTGGTGTGGACCGAAGACATGGACTTTGCCCTGGGCCACATCCCGCGCCGCGACGGTGGTGGCGCCGCCGCCGGGCAGGCCACCACGCACTGAACCGCCCGTCGGGCCGCCAGCGGGGGCGCGGACGGCGGGGCCTCAGGCCTGCAGGGCCGGGACGGCCGGGCGAGGTGTGCCCGCGTCGGTCTGGAACGCGCTGGCACTGCGCAGCAGACCCTGGGACTGGCTGTGCAGGCTGCTGGCCGCGGCAGCCATCTCTTCCACCAGGGCGGCGTTGTGCTGGGTGCTGTTGTCGATGTCGGACAGGGCACCGCCCATCTGCAGCACGCCCGTGCTCTGCGCCTGGCTGGCCTGGGCAATGTCCTGCACCAGCGCGGTCACGCGGTGGATGGTGGCTTCGATGCTGTCCATGGTGCTGCCGGTGGCGCCGGCCTGCTGCACACCGGCGGTCACGCGCTCGGCGCTGCGCGCGATCAGCGTGCTGATGTCCTTGGCCGCCGCCGTGGTGCGCTGCGACAGGGCCCGCACCTCGCTGGCGACCACGGCAAAACCGCGGCCCTGCTCGCCGGCGCGCGCGGCTTCCACGGCCGCGTTCAGCGCCAGGATGTTGGTCTGGAAGGCAATGCTGTGGATCAGGCTGGTGATGTCGGCAATGCGCTGGCTGCTGTGTTCGATGTCCTGCATGGTCTGTACCAGCTGCAGCATGCTGCCGCGGCCGTCGGTGGCCACCTGGCTGGCCTGGCGCGCCAGCGCCAGGGCGGATTGCGCGTTGTCGGCGGTGTGGCGCACGTTGCCGGCCAGGGCCTCCATGCTGGCATTGCTTTGCTGCAGCGCGCTGGCCTGGCTTTCGGTGCGGCGTGACAGGTCGTGGTTGCCGCCGGCAATCTGCTGGCTGGCGGTGGCCACCTGCTCGGCGTCGGCGCGCACCTGCTGCACCAGCTCGGACAGGCTGGATTGCATGTGCTGCAGGGCCCGCATCAGGTCGGTGATTTCGTTGCGGCCCGTGATGGTGATCGGTTGGCGCAGGTCGCCTGCGGCGATGCCCCGGGCCACGTCCACGGCCTGGGCCAGCGGGCGGGTGATGTGGCGGCTGTAGCCGACGCTGATCGCCAGCCCCACGGCAAACACCAGCAGGCACACCCCCAGGCTGAGCCAGCGGGCCTGCTCGGCCATGGCCTGGGCCTGCAGCGACAGGGCGGCGCTGTCGGCAGCGATCTGCCGGGCGGCCTGCTCCAGCAGGGCGGCGGGCTGGCGGTCGATGCCGCGGACCTGGGCATCGCCCACGCGCGGGTCGTGGCCGCTGGCGATGAACGCCTCCATCCCACGGCGGTAGGCCTGGCCCATTTGGCGGTGGGCCTGCAGGAATTGTTCGACCTGCTGGCGGGCCAGACCGGCCGGCAACTGGTCCAGCAACTGCTGGCTGTGCGCCTGGATGGCCTGCTCCTGGCTTTCGAAGGCCTGCCAGTAGCGGGTGCGGTCCTGGTCCTGGTGGCCGCGCAGCAGGATGTTCTTCCACTCCTGGGCCTGCAGCTTGAAATCGTTGAGCATCAGGCTGGTCAGCCGTTCGTGCGCCATGTGGCGGGCCACATCGTCGTGGTACAGCGACAGGGCCTGTTGCTGGCGCAGCAGGCCAAACAGGGCTGCGCACAGCATGAGCAGCAGGGCACTGGCAATCACCAGCGGCAGTTGGAGACGGAGCTTCATAGGGGAGGGGGCAACAGACGGAACCAGGCGCAGGGCACGCCGGCAGGGCAGCCCTGGCGCGCGCAGGCCCGCATCTTCGGGCAGCCGCCTTAGCCAAGGGGGGCCAGGGGTTAAGCAGGGCTCACTGCGGGGTACCGCACGGCTTCACGACCCTGAGGGGGGCCGCCGTGATCGACGCACGCCGCTTGGGGGGTGGAGGGCGCGCAAAACTTTATGATGCTGCGCAGTGTGCGCATGCTGGGGGGCCTTGGGGCTGTCCGGGGTGTGCGGGATGCCCACTTTTTTCTGGACTTGAAGCTTGCCATGACCACCCTCGGAACCCCTCTCACCCCCCACGCCACCAAAGTCATGCTGCTGGGCAGCGGCGAGCTGGGCAAGGAAGTGCTGATCGCCCTGCAACGCCTGGGTGTGGAGACCATCGCGGTCGACCGCTATGACCACGCCCCCGGCCAGCAGGTGGCCCACCATGCGCGCACCACCACCATGAGCGATCCGGCGCAGCTCAAGGCCTTGATCGAAGCCGAGAAGCCTGATCTGGTCGTGCCCGAGATCGAAGCGATTGCCACGCCCATGCTGGAAGAACTGGAAGCCGCTGGCGTGGTCACCGTCATCCCCACGGCGCGCGCCACGCGCCTGACCATGGACCGCGAAGGCATCCGCCGCCTGGCGGCCGAAACCCTGGGCCTGCCCACCAGCCCCTACCGCTTCTGCGATTCCGCCGAAGAGTTGCAAGCCGCCATTGATGGCACCGACGGCCAGGGCGCCATTGGCTACCCCTGTGTGGTCAAGCCGGTGATGAGCAGCTCGGGCAAGGGCCAGAGCAAGATCGACGGCCCGGCCGATGTGCAGCAAGCCTGGGACTACGCCATGGCCGGTGGCCGCGTGGCCAAGGGCCGCGTGATCGTCGAAGGCTTCATCGATTTCGACTACGAAATCACCCAGTTGACGGTGCGCGCCAAGGGTGCGGATGGCCAGGTCCAGACCCATTTCTGCGATCCGGTCGGCCACATCCAGCAGGCGGGCGACTATGTGGAAAGCTGGCAGCCCCATCCCATGTCCGCCACGGCCCAGGCGAAGTCGCAGCAGATTGCCCAGGCCGTGACCGACAACCTGGGCGGCCTGGGCCTGTTCGGCGTGGAGCTGTTCGTCAAGGGCGAGCAGGTGTGGTTCAGCGAAGTCTCGCCGCGCCCGCACGATACGGGCCTGGTCACGTTGACCACCCAGTGGCAGAGTGAGTTTGAACTGCATGCCCGTGCCATCCTGGGCCTGCCGGTGGACACCAGCCTGCGCAACCCCGGCGCCAGCGCCGTGATCTACGGCGGCCAGGATGCCGAAGGCCTGGTGTTCGACGGCGTGGACGAAGCGCTGGCACTGCCCGGCACCGACCTGCGCCTGTTCGGCAAGCCTGAAAGCTTTGTGAAGCGCCGCATGGGCGTGGCCCTGGCGCGCGCGGCGGACGTGGAGCAGGCGCGCGTGACGGCCAAGCTGGCCGCCAGCAAGGTCCAACCGCGCAAGCCTTGAGACGCAAAATGAATAGCTGCTGGCGCTCTCTGGATAAGGGCTGGCGGCTTAAAAAGCATAAAGCCGCTGTGCAGAACTTTCCACACAGCGGCTTGGTACCGCGCGCGAGGTGCGCAACTGGCGTGGCCCATGCCAGGGACGCCGAGCAAGGGCCGCCCCGCAGCGAAGGTGTCGTCCCCTTGCCCGCGGTGCGCAGCATGGCGAGCGCGAGGGAAGGCGCGCAGCGCCACAGGGGCATGCACTGCTTCAGCGGCGCTGGGCCGCCAGCTTGCGTACTTCCTTGACCAGCAGATCCACCTCCTCGAAGGTGTTGTAGAACGCCAGCGAGGGGCGCACCGCCGTTTCCACGCCAAAGCGGCGCAGGATGGGCTGGGCGCAGTGGTGGCCGGTGCGCACGGCAATGCCTTCGGCGTTCAGCGCCTTGCCGACTTCCTCCGTCGTATAGCCTTCCAGCGTGAAGGACAGCACGCTGGCCTTGCCGGGTACGGTGCCGATCAGGCGCAGCCCGGGGATGGTGGCCAGCTGCTGCATGCCGTAGTCCACCAGCGCGTGTTCGTAGCGGCTGATGGCCGCGATGCCGATGCGCTCTACATATTCCAGCGCTGCGCCCAGGCCCACGGCGTCGGCAATGTTGCCGGTGCCCGCCTCGAAGGTGTTGGGCAGCGGCTGGAACACGGTCTTCTCGAACGTCACGTCCGCAATCATGTTGCCGCCGCCCTGCCAGGGCGGCATGGCTTCCAGCACGGCACGGCGGCCCCAGAGCACGCCGATGCCGGTGGGGGCAAAGATCTTGTGGCCGGAGAAGACAAAGAAGTCGGCGCCGATGTCCTGCACATCGACCGGGGTGTGGGCGATGGACTGCGCGCCATCCACCAGCGTGGTGATGCCGCGCGCTTTGGCACGCGCCACCACCTCCTTGACCGGCACCACCGTGCCCAGCACGTTGGACACATGGCCGATGGCGACGATCTTGGTGCGGTCGCTCAGCAGCTGGTCGTATGCGTCCAGGCGAATCTGGCCCTGGTCGTCGACCGGAATCACGCGCAGCTTGGCGCCCTTGGCCTGGGCCAGTTGCTGCCAGGGCACGATGTTTGCGTGGTGCTCCAGGTGGCTGACGATGATCTCGTCGCCTGCGCCCACGTTCTGGCCGCCCCAGGCTTTGGCCACCAGGTTGATGGCCTCGGTCGTGCCGCGCACGAAGATGACTTCGTTCACGTCGGGGGCGTGGATGAAGCGGCGCACCACTTCGCGGGCGTGCTCGTAGGCATCGGTGGCGCGGGCGGCCAGCGTGTGGGCGGCGCGGTGGATGTTGGAGTTCTCGTGCGCGTAGAAGTGCGCAATGCGCTCGATCACCTGGCGTGGCTTGTGCGTGGTGGCGGCATTGTCCAGCCAGACCAGTTGCTTGCCGTGGATGCGCTCTTGCAAGATGGGAAAGTCGCGGCGCACGGCCTGCACGTCAAAGCCGGGGTGGCGGTCGGCCTGGGCCTGCGGTGTGCTGGCTTGCTCCCCATGGGGATGGGCCTTGGCCGGGGTGACAAAACCGCTGGGCAGCTGCACCGCATCGACAAAGTAGAACTGCGGGGCGGCGGCATGGCTGCTGCCAGGCAGCCCGGCCGCAGGCGCGGCGGGTGCCGCGAGCAGGCCCGCAGGGATGCCGGGGACGTAGGGCGTGCCGGAGGCAGGCCCAGAGTTGCCCAAGGCCGCCACTGCCTGCTGGCTCAGTGCATCCAGCCCGGGGTGGGACGCGGCGGTCGAACCGGCCTGGGGCACGCCATCGGTGGCATGGCCCAGGCGGGGCTCATAGGCGGGCAGGGCGGCAAACGCCTGGTCGGGTACGCCGTTGCCGGCCACTGCGTGGGGGCGCAGCGCTTCGGCGCGGTGGCCCAGGGCCAGCACGGTGCCGGGGGCGCTGGGCAGCAGGTTGGTGCCCGGAATCTGCCCTGGGGGAATGGGCGTGCCGGGGATATTGGGGGAAAAGCCTGCCGGGCTGGCCAGCGGCGAGCCGCCCGGGGCCCAGGTGGTGGGCGGCTGGGCACCGAAGGCGGCCGTGGACGGTGGCTGGGGTGTGGCGCTGCCGGGCAGGCTGCGGAACAGGGCCGTGGCCAGCTGGGCCAGGGCCCCGGTGTCCAGCGGTGCGGCGGGGGGCGAAGGCAACGAGGGCGCCAGCGGGGCAGCCTGGGCGGCCGCCAGCGTGGGCGCGTGCGCGGGGGTGGTGCTCAAAACCGCATCTCCTGTGGTGCGCGATATGAAAAGGTGAGCTGCTTGCACGCTCTGGGTATGCGCGGGAGGTGGTTTTGACTCACAAACCACCGCCCGCGCAGCGCGGGGCTTACTTGTAGGTGTCCAGCACCGAGTAGTCGTGGTACTTGTGGATTTCCACGTCGTCCAGCACGGCCACGGCATCGGGGGTGAGCACGGCCAGCGAGCAGTACAGCGAGATCAGGTAGCTGGCGATGGCGTGGTTGTTGATGCCCATGAAGCGCACCGACAGGCCCGGGCTTTGTTCGCCGGGCAGGCCGGGCTGGAACAGGCCCACCACGCCCTGGCGGCGGTCGCCCACGCGCAGCAGCAAAATCTTGCTCTTGCCATCGGCCACCGGCACCTTGTCCGAAGGGATCAGCGGCACGCCGCGCCAGGTGATGAACTGGCTGCCGAACAGGCTGACCGTGGGCGGAGGCGTGCCGCGGCGCGTGGCTTCGCGGCCGAAGGCGGCAATGGTCAGCGGGTGGGCCAGGAAGAAGGCGGGTTCCTTCCAGACCTTGGTCAGCAGCTCGTCCAGGTCATCGGGCGTGGGCGCGCCGGTCAGCGGGAAGATGCGTTGCGCGTCGCTGACCTGGGCCAGCAGGCCGTAGTCGGGGTTGTTGATCAGCTCGCTTTCCTGGTTCTCCTTGATGGTCTCGATGGTCAGGCGCAGCTGTTCCTTGATCTGGTCGTGCGGGCTGCTGTACAGGTCGGAGATGCGGGTGTGCACATCCAGCACGGTGGAGACGGCGTTCAGGAAGTACTCGCGCGGCTGGGCGTCGTAGTCCACATAGGTGCGCGGCAACTGGTTCTCGTGCTGCTTGGCGGTGCAGGTGACCTGGATGTCCTCCGGGTTCTTGACCTGGTTGACGCGGTAGATGCCGGCCTCCACCGGCACCCATTGCAGCAGATGGGTCAGCCAGCGGGGCGTGATGGTGGCCAGCTGCGGTGCGGTCTTGGTGGCATTGGCCAGCTGGCGGGCGGCGTTGTCGCCCAGGGCGGTGGTACCGCCGACGGTTGCTGTCATGGAAAAAGGCTCCTGGTGGATGCGGGTCGGAATAAAACGGGGTGCAGGCGGAGCACCAAGCTCTGCGCCAGTGTTCAACGGGGGCGGTGCGGCTTCAACCGGCTATCGCCACCAAGCTGGCCGCCAGGCGCTGGTGCTGGAGGTCGCGCTGCTGGCAGATGCGCTCGGCATGCGCCAGCAGCGTGGTGCTGCTGACCTGCAGCGCCTGGGCCAGCTTGTGCAGCGTGAGCAGCGAGGGGGCGACCTGGCCGCGCTCGACCTCGCCCACATAGGTGCGGTTCAGGTCGGCCTGGGCCGCCAGTTGCTCCTGCGACCAGCCGCGCCCTTCGCGCAGCTGGCGCACGGCCAGACCGAAGTCCTGGATCACGTGGGGCCCTGGCATGTTCAGGCGGCCACACGGGCGGTGGTGGCGGGGAGGGGGGCGGCGGCCACCGG
>NZ_VSWF01000010.1:0-105322 GCF_009668305.1 Comamonas sp. CAH-2 | reverse complement strand
CCGGTGCGGTGGCACCGGCGCCGTCACTGTGTTCCACGGCCTGGCGCAGGCTGGCCTGGCTGACATGGGCGCCGGCGGGCACGTCCTCGGTGATCCAGACATTGCCGCCGATGACCGCACCTTGGCCGATGGTCACCCGCCCCAGGATGGTGGCGCCGGCGTAGATCACCACGTCGTCCTCGACGATGGGGTGGCGTGCCCAGCCTTTTTGCAGGTGGCCCTGGGCATCCTTGGGAAAGCGCTTGGCGCCCAGGGTCACGGCCTGGTAGATGCGCACGTTCTGACCGAGGACGGCGGTCTCGCCGATCACTACGCCCGTGCCGTGGTCGATGAAGCAGCCGGGGCCGATCTGCGCACCGGGGTGGATGTCGATGCCCGTCTGCCCATGGGCCAGCTCGGCCACGATGCGCGCCAGCAGCGGCAGGTCCAGCCGGTAGAAGGCGTGGGCAATGCGGTGGTGGATGAGGGCCAGCACGCCGGGGTAGCTCAGCACCACCTCGTCCACGCTGCGCGCGGCCGGGTCGCCGTGGAAGGCGGCCAGCACGTCGGTGTCCAGCAACTGGCGCAGGCGGGGCAGCTGCTGTGCAAAGGCCTGCACCGTCTGCAGCGCCAGGGCGGAATGGTCCTTGGCCGCCGCGCCCGTGCTGCGGTGGCGGTAGTGCAGCTCGATCTGGGCCTGGGTCTGCAGAACCTGCAGTGCCGTGTCCAGCGTGTGGCCCACGTAGAAGTCTTCGCTGGCGTGGCGCAGGTCGGGCGGGCCCAGGCGCAGCGGGTAGAGCACACCTTTGAGTCCCTCCAGGGCCTGGGCTATCGCGGCGCGTGCGGGAAATTCGCGGTGGCCGGGGTCGGTGCGGTTCTGCTGCTCGCGCCAATGGTCGCGGACCTGGCGCAGTTGCTGGACGATGGTGCTGATATCGAAGGTGCTCATGGGGACAGTCCGGTGAAAGGGCGGAGGAGGGGCGTTCGTCCTAGTCCTGCACCCAGGGCAGGCCGTAAAAGCGCCAGCCATTGAAATGGCCGCGCTGCTGCAGCGCGTCGTGGTCGCCCTCAAAGCCTTCGCTGACATTGAAGACATGGGCCAGACCGGCCTTGGCCGCTTCCTGGGCCGCCAGGGCTGAGCGTTTGCCGCTGCGGCACAGCAGCAGCACGGGCAGCGGCTGGGGCTGCTTGGCGTGCAGGGCGGCCAGTTCGCGGGCAAAGCGCGGGTTGCGGGTCAGCGCCGTGCCGCTGGCCCAGGCCACATGGGCGCTGCCCGGCACCTGGCCGACGAACTTGCGTTCCTCGGCGGTGCGCACATCCACCAGCAGCGCCTGGCCTTGCTGCACCAGGGGCCAGGCCTGGAGCGGGGTCACGCTGCCGGCGTAGGGCAGACCTTGTGCCTGGGCCTGTGCCAGGGCCTGCTGCAGCACGGCAGGCAGTGCGGGGGGCTGCTGGGGGGCGACCGCAGCTGCGGTGAGGGTGTCGGTGGTAGCGTGTGTCATGGCGTGGCCTTTCGGTGCAATCCATCGCAGGAAGATGGCGATAGCCACCATCTTGCGAGCCGGTGGCGGGCGCTCCAACGAACAAAAATGGATGTGCTTGCGCGCAAAACGACTAAGGGCTGCGGGCCGTGTGCCGCTCGCCCGCGGTTGTGGCGTGCGGGCTGGGCTTGCCTGGCGATGGGGGCGCCCCGCAGACGCTGTGCGCAGCGCGTACCCGGTTGTCATCAAAGCGTCGCAGGCGGCGCGTAGCCTGTGTGGCAAAGCCACAAACGGCCAACCACGAAGGTGAGTGATGAATTGGGACAACCGAGAAGAACTGGTGCGCCGTATCGAGAGCGACCTGCTGGACAGCCTGGACGAAGAGCTGGAGATCGAGGACCGCACGGGCGTGCTGGGCGCCGTGCCGGGTATGGCAGAGGGGGCCCCCGAAAGCCATGCCCAGCGCGTGGCGTATTTCAAGGAGCTGTTCCGCCTGCAGGGCGAGCTGGTCAAGCTGCAGGACTGGGTGGCCTCCACCAAGCAAAAGGCCGTGATCCTGTTTGAGGGGCGCGATGCCGCCGGCAAGGGCGGCGTGATCAAGCGTATCACCCAGCGCCTGAACCCGCGCGTGTGCCGCGTGGTGGCGCTGCCGGCGCCCAACGACCGTGAACGCACGCAGTGGTACTTCCAGCGCTATGCGGTCCACCTGCCGGCCGCGGGCGAGATGGTGCTGTTCGACCGCAGCTGGTACAACCGCGCCGGCGTGGAGCGGGTGATGGGCTTCTGCTCGGACGACGAGTACGAGGAGTTTTTCCGCTCCGTGCCGGAGTTCGAGCGCATGCTGGTGCGCTCGGGCATCCGCGTGATCAAGTACTGGTTCTCCATCACCGACGAAGAGCAGCACCTGCGCTTTCTGGGGCGCATCCACGATCCGCTCAAGCAGTGGAAGCTTTCGCCCATGGACCTGGAGTCGCGCCGCCGCTGGGAGGACTACACCCGCGCCAAGGAGGTGATGCTGGAGCGCACCCACATCCCGGAGGCGCCGTGGTGGGTGGTGCCGGCCGACCACAAGAAGCAGGCGCGGCTCAATTGCATCCGCCACCTGCTGGCGCAGTTCGACTACAACGAGGTGCCCCGGCCCGAAACCAGCCTGCCGGAGCGGGTGCGCCATGCGGATTACATCCGCCATCCGGTGCCCGCCAGCATGCTGGTGCCGCAGCTGTATTGAGCCACACGCCCCCGGGGCATGAAAAAAGCCCTGGTGCGGTGCAGCAGGGCTGGGGCCAGGGGCGCCGGTGCGTCAGGGGAAGCTGGCGCTCTTGGGGGCTGGGGCAGGTTCGGCCGCTTCCGGGGCCGGCACCTGCGCGGCGGGCCTGTGCAGCTTGTCCTCGGGCAAGGGGGTGCCCATGCGCCAGCGGCGCACCACGCGCTGGAAGATCAGCGAGTTGGGGATCTGGATCAGCGTGCCGGGGATGGGCGCGGTGGCATCTTCCAGCGTGGTGTAGAGCAGGTTGATGTCGATCACGCGGCCCAGGGCGCCGGGCTTCTCGGCCGTGTCCAGCACCTCGATGTGGTCGCCCACGCGGAAGGGGCCGACGGTGAAGATCAGGAAGGCGCAAAACAGGTTGGACAGCACGCTCCAGGCGGCAAAGAATGCCACGGCGCCCACGGTGGCAAAGCCGGTGAAGGCCGACCACAGCACGCTGGCCGAGACGCCCATGCGCTCCAGGATCAGCAGCACGGAGCCCGCAATGATGAGCCAGCGCACCACGGTGTGGATGGGCATCAGCAGCTCGTTCGGGAACTCGTAGTGGTCGCTGGCGCGCTGGATGACGCGCTTGAACAGGCGGTGCAGCAGCCAGGCCACCAGCACGATGAGCAGGATCTGC
Source organism: Comamonas sp. CAH-2 (assembly GCF_009668305.1). Lineage (NCBI taxonomy): Bacteria > Pseudomonadati > Pseudomonadota > Betaproteobacteria > Burkholderiales > Comamonadaceae > Comamonas > Comamonas sp. CAH-2. The sequence goes on along the minus strand of NZ_VSWF01000010.1, from coordinate 101,973 downwards.
AGCACAGGAATGGCGATTTCCAGCCAGTCCTGCATCCAGGCAGGCAGGCGGGTACGCAGGCCAGAAATACGGTCGATCAGGGTCACGGTCGGTAAATTCAAAGCGGTGTTCTTCTTCCGATACTAACGAAGCGGGGTCCATGCCCCTGCACTTGGGGGCATGGCAGAAATCAAAAGGGACCCGCAGGTCCCTTGGAAAGAGGCTGGATCGCGGAGGATCAAGCGTGTTCGCGGCGCAGGGCGGGGAACAGGATCACGTCGCGGATGCTGGCGCTGTCGGTCAGCAGCATCAGCAGGCGGTCGATACCGATGCCGCAACCGCCGGTGGGGGGCATGCCGTATTCCAGGGCGCGCACGAAGTCGTGGTCGAAGTACATGGCTTCGTCGTCGCCACCGTCCTTGGCTTCCACCTGGGCATTGAAGCGCGCGGCCTGGTCTTCGGCGTCGTTCAGCTCGGAGAAACCGTTGCCGAATTCACGGCCGGTGATGTACAGCTCAAAGCGCTCGGTCACTTCGGGGCGCTCGTCGTTGGCGCGCGCCAGCGGCGAGATTTCGGTGGGGTGCTCCATGATGAAGGTGGGGTTCCACAGCTTCTCTTCGACCACTTCCTCGAAGTACAGCACCTGCAGGCTGGCCAGCGAGCGGCTGGACAGCTTGTCCTTCTCCTCGTTCATGCCCAGCTTCTTCAGCGCGTTGGTCAGCCAGTCGCGGTTGGTCACGTTGTCACCGGCTTCGGTGTACTTGACGATGGCTTCGGGGATGGTCAGGCGCTCAAACGGCTTGGTCAGGTCCACGGGCTTGCCACCGTAGGTGCACTCCAGCGTGCCCACGGCCTTCATGGCGGCGTCGCGCACCAGCTGTTCGGTGTAGTCCATCAGGTCCTGGTAGTTCCAGTAGGCCGCGTAGAACTCCATCATGGTGAACTCGGGGTTGTGGCGCACCGACACCCCTTCGTTGCGGAAGTTGCGGTTGATCTCGAACACGCGTTCAAAGCCACCGACGATCAGGCGCTTGAGGTACAGCTCGGGCGCAATGCGCAGGTACATCTCCTGGTCCAGCGCATTGTGGTGTGTGACGAAGGGCTTGGCGTTGGCACCACCGGGGATGGGGTGCAGCATGGGCGTTTCGACTTCCAGGAAGCCATGTTGCACCATGAAGTCGCGGATGCCGGCCACGGCCTTGCTGCGGGCCACGAAGCGCTTGCGGGCGTCTTCGTTCATCATCAGGTCAACGTAGCGCTGGCGCACCTTCTGCTCGGGGTCGGCCATGCCATGGAACTTGTCGGGCATGGGGCGCAGGCTCTTGGTCAGCAGGCGGATGCGCGTGGCCTTGATCGACAGCTCGCCGGTCTTGGTCTTCATCAGTTGGCCTTCGACGGCGATGATGTCGCCCAGGTCCCACTTCTTGAAGTCGGCGTAGACCTCTTCGCCCACGGCGTCGCGGGTGATGTAGGCCTGGATGCGGCCGGTGGCGTCCTGCACGGTGGCAAAGCTGGCCTTGCCCATGACGCGCTTGAGCATCATGCGGCCGCCGACGGAGACGGTGATGGCTTCGGTGTCCAGCGCCTCGGCTTCCTTGCTGCCATGGGCCTCGACCAGCGGCAGGGCACGGTCGGAGGGCTTGAAGTCGTTGGGGAAGGCCACGCCACCGTGGGCCTTGACGGACTCGCGCAAGGCTTTCAGTTTTTCGCGGCGCTCAGCAATCAGTTTGTTTTCGTCTTGGGGGGCAGCGACTTCTGCCTCGGGGGAGTTGTGTTGTTCAGACATGGATGAGCGCAGCGCAAAGGCTGAGGAAACAAGCCAAAACCGGAGATTTTAGTTTTTTTGCGCCCGATCGGCAGGCCGGCGTGGGAATCTCTGTGAATCCGCTGAACGCCCGGGGGCGATGGGGCGCGGTGCTTGCAGAAAAAGAGCGGCAAGCGGTTGATTTGTATGGGTTTGCATGCAAATATATTGAAGATGGCCTGTCCATCTGCGCCTGCAGCTATGGTTTTGTGCAGCCGGCGCGCCGGACCTCAGGGCGTGATGCCGGCGCGCTCCAGCGTGTCGGCCACCAGCTCCAGGCGCACCAGGGGGCTGTCCAGCTCCAGCAGGCACAGCTGCAGCTTGCGCTCCATGGGCAGCAGTTCGCACCAGCGGTTGGCCACCCAGCCGCAGTCGGCGAACTGGGCGTCGGTGGCGCCTTCCAGGTGGTTTTGCGGAATCTTCTGCAGCACCAGGCGCAAGGTCGTGGCCGTATGGCGCAGGTAGGAGGGGATGGGGATGGTGTGGTCGGCGGGCAGCAGCTCCACGTCGGCCACCCACAGGCCCAGTGGCAGCTTGCGTGCCGTGGCGATGTGAAAGCGCTCCCGGCCGCTGCAGTGCAGCAGCTCCAGTCCGGTGCTCAGCGGTGACAGCGAGTCGATGGCGGCAATCGTGCCGGTGGCATAGAAGGTTTCGGGCGGCAGGTGGGGCTGGTGGATTTCCTGTCCGCTCAGCAGCGTGACCACGCCGAAGGGCGCACCGGCTTCGCGGCAGCCGTGCACCATGTTGCGGTAGCGGGCCTCAAACACCCGCAATGGCAGGTGACCGCCGGGAAACAGCACCGCATGCAGGGGAAACAGCGGTAGCGAAATGAGCGTTAACGGCGAGGTCATGGCTGCATGCGGTGATTCTGCTGGCTATGATGGCCGCCAGTGCCTGCCGGTGGGCGTAGGCTGACAACGCGCGGACCTGCATGTGGGATATGGTTGTGCGCGTAGTTCTTCAACCTTTGTGATCTCCATGATTGTTCAAATTCTTCAATTCCTGCTGGAGGTCGTCAGCGGCCTGATCGCTGGCGCCTGCTTGCTGCGCCTGTACATGCAGGCGCAGCGCATTCCATTCAACAACCCGGTGGGGCAATTGGTGTTCGCACTGTCCGACTGGATCGTGATGCCGCTGCGCAAGATCATCCCTAGCCGCAGCCAGTACGACCTGTCGAGCCTGGTGGCCGCGGTGCTGGTGATGTTGGTGCAGTACGTGCTGCTGTGGCTGCTGCTGGGCGCGAATGGCAACCCCGGCCTGGTGCCCGTGCTGGCGCTGTTCGGCCTGCTGCGCATGGTGCTGACCGGGCTGATCGGCATCCTGATCGTCTATGCCATCCTGTCCTGGGTGCAGCCGCACTCGCCGATTGCCGGCATCCTGCACCGCCTGAGCGAACCCTTGCTGCGGCCACTGCGCAAGCTGATTCCCTTGATCGGCGGGGTGGACCTGTCGGCCTTGGTGGCCATCATCGCCCTGCAGGTGCTGCTGATGGTGCTGGGCAATGTGCAGTTTGGCGTGCTGGCCAGCATGGCCACCGGCGGCTGAGGCGGCACGCCATGGCCCCGGCCTGCGTGCCGGCATGAAAAAAGGCTCCCGGTCGGGAGCCTTTTTGTTGGGTGCACAGCCGCTGGATCAGTCCTGCACCACGGCATCTGCCGGCAGGCGCTGCAGCATGGCCAGGGTGCTGGCCACGGTGTCGCGCAGCTCGCGGCGGTCGACGATCATGTCCACGGCACCCTTTTCCTTGAGGAACTCGGACCGCTGGAAGCCCTCGGGCAGCTTCACGCGCACGGTGGTTTCGATCACGCGGGGGCCGGCAAAGCCGATCAGCGCCTTGGGCTCGGCCATCACGATGTCACCCACGAAGGCGAAGCCGGCCGACACGCCGCCCATGGTGGGGTCGGTCAGCACGGAGATGTAGGGCAGTCCCTTTTGTGCCAGGCGGGTCAGCGCGGCATTGGTCTTGGCCATCTGCATCAGGGACAGCAGGCCTTCTTGCATGCGGGCGCCGCCGGTGGCGGTGAAGCACAGGAAGGGCACCTTCTGGGCGATGGCAGTTTCCACGCCGCGCACGAAGCGCTCGCCGACCACGGAGCCCATGGAGCCGCCCATGAAGTCGAACTCGAAGCAGGCGGCCACCAGCTCGATGCCCTTGACGGTGCCGCCCATGACGATCAGCGCGTCGGTCTCGCCCGTGTTTTCCAGGGCTTCCTTCAGGCGTTGGGGGTACTTGCGGCTGTCCTGGAACTTCAGGGCGTCGACGGGGATGACTTCCTGGCCGATTTCATAGCGGCCTTCGCCGTCCAGGAAATGGTTCAGGCGCGCGCGCGCGCCGATGCGGTGGTGGTGGCCACAGGTGGGGCACACGTTCTGGTTGCTTTCCAGATCGGTCTTGTAGAGCACCGATTCGCAGCTGGGGCACTTGACCCACAGGCCCTCGGGGATCTGCTGTTGGCGATCCTTGGGTTCGGTTTGCTGAATTTTGGCAGGCAGAAGTTTTTCGAGCCAGGACATACGGTTTCCTCTTCAAGGCGATCGGGCAGCGGGCCGGTGCGGCGGCCGCCCGGGGTCGCATTATGCGTCCATCGCTTTGCGCACGCCGCGCAGAAAGTCGATGGTCAGCGGGACAATCTTTTCGTGGGGTTGATCTTCCAGCAGCTGGATGATCTTGCTGCCGATGATGGCAGCGTCGGCCATCTGGGCCACCGCGTGGGCCGTCTGGCCGTCACGGATGCCAAATCCCACGCCGACCGGGATGTGCACGTGCTGCTTGATGCGCGGCAGCATCTCGCCCACAGCGTCCAGGTCCAGCGCGTTGGAGCCGGTCACCCCCTTGAGCGAGACGTAGTACACATAGCCGCTGGCCACACGGGCCACCTGCTGCATGCGTTCGTCGGTGCTGGTGGGGGCCAGCAGGAAGATCTGGTCCATGCCCTTGGCACGCAGCTTGGCGGCAAAGGCTTCGCTTTCTTCCGGTGGGTAGTCCACGACCAGCACGCCATCCACGCCGGCTTCGGCGGCATCGTTGACGAAGGCGTCCGTGCCGTGCATCTGATCGTAGCGCTCCACCGGGTTGGCATAGCCCATCAGCACCACAGGGGTGGTGTGGTTCTTCTGGCGGAACTCGCGCACATAGGCCAGCACGTGCTTGAGGCCCACGCCATTGGCAATCGCGCGGTCACCGGCCTTCTGGATCACCGGGCCATCGGCCATGGGGTCCGAGAACGGCACGCCCAGCTCGATGATGTCCGAGCCGGCTTCCACCATGCCGTGCATCAGCGAGGGCGTGATGGCGGCGAACGGGTAGCCGGCCGTGACGAAGGGGATGAGGGCCTTGCGGCCTTCCTGGTTCAGTTTTTCGAAAGTGGCAGCAATTCTGGATGGTTGCGGGCTCATGCAGCGGGCCCTCCCTTGACGGTCAGACCGCGCATCGATGGGCGGTCATAAAAATCCACGCCCGACAGATCGGCCACGGTGCCGATGTCCTTGTCCCCCCGGCCTGACAGGTTGACCAGGATGGATTGTTCGGGCTTCATGGTCTTGGCCAGCTTCATGGCATAGGCCACAGCATGGCTGGACTCCAGCGCGGGGATGATGCCTTCAACGCGGCACAGGTAGTGGAAGGCTTCCAGCGCTTCCTTGTCGGTGATGCCCACGTACTGGGCACGGCCGATCTCCTGCAGCCAGGCGTGTTCGGGCCCCACGCCAGGGTAGTCCAGGCCGGCGCTGATGGAGTGGGTCTCCAGCACCTGGCCGTTCTCGTCCTGCATGATGAAGGTGCGGTTGCCGTGCAGCACGCCCGCGCTGCCCTTTTGCAGCGAGGCCGAGTGCTTGCCGGTGTCCAGGCCTTCGCCCGCAGCTTCCACGCCGATCAGCTGGGTGTTCTCGAACGGGATGTAGGGGTAGAAGATGCCCATGGCGTTGGAGCCGCCGCCCACGCAGGCGACAACGGCATCGGGTTGCTCACCGGCCATCTTCAGTTCCTTGAAGATCTCGGGCATCTGCGTCAGGCACTCTTCGCCGATCACGCTCTGGAAATCACGCACCATGGCGGGGTAGGGAGCCGGTCCGGCCACCGTGCCGATGATGTAGAAGGTGTTGTCGACGTTGGCCACCCAGTCGCGCATGGCTTCGTTCAGCGCATCCTTGAGGGTCTTGGAGCCCGACTCCACAGGCACCACGGTGGCGCCCAGCAGTTTCATGCGGTAGACGTTGGGGCTTTGGCGCTTGACGTCCTCGGCACCCATGTAGACCACGCACTCCAGGCCGTAGCGCGCGCAGATGGTGGCCGTGGCCACCCCGTGCTGGCCCGCGCCGGTCTCGGCAATGATGCGCGGTTTGCCCATGCGCTTGGCCAGCATGGCCTGACCGATCACGTTGTTGATCTTGTGCGCGCCAGTGTGGTTCAGGTCTTCGCGCTTCAGATAGATCTGTGCGCCGCCCATCTCCTGGGACATGCGCGCGGCATGGTAGACGGGTGAGGGACGGCCGACGAAATGCACCAGCTCGGAGCGGAATTCGGCGACGAAGGCCGGGTCGTGCTGGTACTTGGCATAGGCGTCACGCAGCTCGGCCAGGGCGTGGGTCAGCGTCTCGCTGGCGAAACTGCCGCCATAGGGGCCAAAGTGACCGTGGGCATCGGGATAGGAATATTCGTACATCAGGATTGGGGGGCAATGGGTGCATCGGCAGCACGCACGGCTGCAACGAAGCGTTGAATCTTTTCAGCATCCTTGACGCCCTTGAGCGGCGTGCCGTCAGGGCGGGTGGCTTCGACGCCGGAGCTGACATCAACTGCCAAAGACAGGCAGCGGGGTCGTACCAGACGGATGCCATCGGTCACGTTTGCAGGCGTAAGCCCACCAGACAAGACGAGGTGAGCGTTGACGCTTGTTGGAAGGAGTGACCAATTGAATGCTTTGCCTGCACCACCGTAGCCGTCCACATGGGCGTCCAACAGAATGGCCTGGGCCTGAGAGTATTGATGGGCGTATTTTACGAGGTCAAAGTCCCCGGCGTCATCCCCAAGGGGTATGCGCGCCGCCCGCAGGTAGCGGTGGCGCCCCTGGTCCGTGGCGTCCGCACACGCGGCCGGGCTCTCGTCGCCGTGAAACTGCAGCAGCGCGTGGGGAATGGCGGCCAGCGCGGCGGCGATCTCGGCCGCCGTGGCGTTGACGAACAGCAGCACCGGGGTGACGAAGGGGGGCAGGCGCCGTGCCAGCTCGGCCGCACGCGCCAGGCTCACGGCGCGTGGGCTGGGGGCGTAGAGCACAAAACCCAGGGCGTCCACGCCGGCGGCGACTGCTGCGTCGACATCGGCTTCGCGGGTCAGGCCGCAGACCTTGATGCGGGTGCGTGAAATAGGAGCGTTCAGCGCTTGATCCATAAGGGTTTCATGCGAATTGGGCGTGGAGTTGATGCTCAGGGCAGCCAGTCGAAGCCGGGCACACGGTCGGGCAGTTGCCACTGCGGATCGTACACAGGCCCCAGGAAGTACAGGCCATGCGGTGCAAACGTCGGCGCTGCGGCGTCGCGCGAGCGCGCTGCCAGCACCTGGGCCATCCATTCGGGCGGGTGCGAGCCCTGGCCGATGTAGACCAGGCAGCCCATGATGTTGCGCACCATGTGGTGCAGGAAGGCGTTGCCCTCGAACTCGAAGCGCCAGTAGCAGCATTCCATCTCGCGGTGCTGGGCCGAGGCCACGGCGCGGCGCGTGATGTCGATGCGGTGCAGGGTCTTGACCGGTGTCAGGGCTTGGCAGGCAGAGGCGCGGAACGAGGTGAAATCATGCTCGCCAATCAGGCAGGACGCGGCCTGGCGCATGGCCTCGCCATCGAGCGGGTTGAACACCCAGCCCACCCGCCCGGCTTCCACACTGGGGCGCACCGGCGACTGCAGCAGCACATAGGCGTAGCGCCGCGCCGTGGCACAGGCGCGGCTGTGGAAGGCGTCGGGCACGGCCCGCGCCCACTGCACGGCAATGTCGGGGGGCAGGAAGGTGTTGGTGCCGCGCACCCAGGCGGTTTCTGGTCGCTGCAATGCGGTGTCGAAGTGTACCACCTGCATCAGCCCGTGCACCCCGGCATCGGTGCGGCCGGCACACAAGGTGGATACGCCCTGAGTAGCAAAGCGGCCCAGGGCCGCTTCGAGTTTGTCTTGAACGGTGTTGCCGTTCGGCTGGCTTTGCCAGCCGTTGTAGGCCTGGCCGTTGTAGCTCACGCCCAGGGCTATGCGCATGGCGGCTCCCAGGCCAGCGGCCGGGCCGCTTCAGAAAAAATACGGTGCATCAATCAAGTTCGGACAGCATCTTCTGGGCACGGTCCTTGAGCGGGCCGCTGGCTTCGGCCAGCACTTCCTCGATCAAGGCCCGGGCGCCTTCGCTGTCGCCGATGGAGTTGAATTCCTGGGCCAAGTCCAGCTTGGTCGACAGGGGGTCGTCCGCGGCATTGTGCACGGCTTGGGGCTGGGCTGCAGGCGCGGCGTCGGTGCCCAAATCCAGATCCAGGGAACCCAGGTCGAATTCCAGGTCCTGCGGCACCGCCGGTGCGGGGGCAGGCTCGGCGGCCGTGCCGGCAGACGCAGCGGTGTCGGGGGATGGGCTGTCCAGGTCAAAGTCCAGTCCAGCACCCAGATCCGTTTCGACGTCCTGGGCGGCGGGTGGTGGGGTGTCCGCTGCAGGCGCAGGCACGTCAAAGCCGGACAGGTCCAGATCCAGGCCGTCCAAGCCCTGGCGGCTGTCTTCGCCGATGACAGTGTCCTGCACCAGGGTGGGTGGGTCCTCGACAGCGGGAGGGGCTGTCACGTCGAGCTGGCTGTCCAGGGGCGAGGGCAGCTCCAGCGCCGCAAAGTCGTCGTCCGACGGTGGTTGCGCCGTCGGGACATCCGCCACGGCGGGGGTATTGGCGGTGATCAAGCCCTCGGGCAGGTCCAGGTTGAGGTCCAGATCCCGGAGATCGGGCGTGTTCGCTGCTGTTGCCGCAGCCACCGCGCCCGCCGCCGCCACGGGTGTGGCGAGCTCGGGCTTGGCCGCATTCAAGGCCGCGGCAAACGAGGAGGCGGGCTTGCTGCCAGCGGCCGAGGCACCGGTGTCGGCGCCGGCAAAGAAGGTGTTGGTGGGGTCCAAGCTGCGGCCCATTTCCACCACGCGCTGCCATTCGGGGTCCTGGGGCTGGCTGACGGGCTGCATGCCCCGGGCCGTGTTCTCCAGGGCCTTGATGTCATGGCGCTTGACGTAGATTTCCGCCAGCTTCAGATGGATGGACAGGCGCTCGGGCTGGTTGCGCAGCGCTTCCTTGAGGATTTCCTCGGCCTGCACGTCCCGGCCATAGGCCAGGTAGACATCGGCCTCGGCCACGGGATCGACATCGCCGCCGCCATCGAGCTGGCTGGGCGAGTAGGCCATGGTGGTGGCGCTGCCCTCGGCATTGCTGGTGTCGACCTGCTGGCCGCCGCTGCCGCCGAAGAACGAATCGGGCTGCAACTGGCTGTCGCCCAGCGCGGGGTCCTCGGATTTGGACTGGGCACGGCGGCGTTTCCAGGCGGTATAGCCCAGCAGGCCCAGCAGCAGTGCCACGGCGGCGCCCCCGGCGGGGACCAGCGGATTGTCCAGCAGCTCGTCGGTGAGGGAGGCTTCGGCCAAGGGCGCTGCCGGCGCGACCGCTGGCTTGGGGGCCGGCTGGGCCGCTGCCTGGGGGGGCGGTGCGTCGCTGGCCGCAGGTGGTGTGGCTTCGGGGGCCTTGTCGCCACTGGCGGGGGGCGTCTCGGGGGCGGCTGCCGTGACCGCGGGGTTGCTGGCAGCGACCTCCACGCCCGGGGTGGCGGTTGTGCTGGCGGGCTGTTCGCCCGCAGCGGGTGCTGGCGCTGCGGCAGGGACGGCGGGTTTGGCCGCGGCGTTGTTCTGGGCCAGTTCGTTGAGCTCGGCCAGATTGCGCTGCAGCTCATTGAGGCGGTTGCTCTGATCTTCGGCCTGCTTCTGGATGGCCATCTTTTCTTCGGCGGCCGCGCTTTGGACGGCGCCCTTGGACAGGGTCAGCTTGTCCGGCGTGGCCGCGGCGGCGCTGGCATCCTCGACGTGGGCCTGGACCTGGCCACCGGAGCTGCGGTCGGCTGCCTGTACGGTCGCTTGCGGGGCCTTGGAGGCCAGGCTGCGGCGGTAGGTGTTGAAGTCACGGCTTTGCGCGGCGACGATCTGGCGTGCCTCGCTGGCGGAGGTCTCCAGCGCCTGTTCGCGGCTGGGCATCTGCACCACGGCTCCGGCGCGGATGCGGTTGACGTTGCCGTTGATGAATGCCTTGGGGTTGCTGCGCAGCATGGCCACCAGCATCTGGTCCAGCAGCAGGGTGTAGGTGCGCACCAGATTGCCGGTGCTCCACTGCGAGTCGATCACCAGGTCGACAAACGGCTCATTGATCGGGGTGTTGCTGCTCAGGCGCAGGCTGGCCGTGCCATCGGGGTTGCGCTGCAGGCTGACCTGCACACTGCGGGCGGCGCTGCTGTAGTCCATACCCTGGGCACGGAAGACCTCGGGGGCGGCGATCTGCACGCTCAGGCTGTTGATTTCCGCCGCGGTGATCTGCGGGATCGCGATCTCCGCGCGCAGGTTTTCACCCAACGCCGATTGGATGCGGATGGGACCCAGCGCCAGGGCTGCGGCATCGGTGGGGGCAAGGGCCACAGAAACAAAGGCCGCGGCGGCCAGGGCTGAAAGTTTCCAACGATGCATGTTTGCAGTCACGTTCAAAAGGTGTTGTGCCGCTGCGGTGGCAGCAAGTATGGGGAGGGGCGCGCCCGGGCGTAGGCACTTGCGAACGACCTTAGCAGCATTGCCAGGGGCAGACAAGCGCGCACAACGCACGGGAATCCAAGCCTTTTCCAGGCTTCGCTGGGGCTGGACGCCATTATGGCAAGCCCTTGCCCCGGATGGCCGGCCCCCGCGCGCGATTGTCCGGCTGCCTGGGATTTTCGGCGGGTGGCCCGTGCGCCCGTGGATTGGCGCAGTGAATTGTTAAGCAATGTTGTCGCGGCGACACAGCCACACCCGGGCGCGCCGGGGGCGGCACAGGCGCTGCGGCCACAAAAAAGGGAAGCCATGTGGCTTCCCTGGGTGCTGGGCAGGCGCCGTGCTTAACGTGCCAGCAGGATGCGCAGCATGCGGCGCAGCGGTTCGGCCGCGCCCCACAGCAGCTGGTCACCGATCACGAAGGCCGACACGTACTCGGGGCCCATGTTCAGCTTGCGCACGCGGCCCACGGCCACTTCCAGGCCGCCGGTGGTGGCGGCGGGGGTCAGCTGCTGCACGGTCTCGGCGCGGTCGTTGGCCACGAACTTGACCCAGGGGTTGCCGCCCTTGATCAGCGCTTCGATCTCTGCCAGGGGCAGGTCCTTCTTCAGCTTCAGGGTCAAAGCCAGCGAGTGGCAGCGCATCGCGCCGATGCGCACGCACAGGCCGTCGACGGGGATGGTGGCGGCGGTGCCCAGGATCTTGTTGACCTCGGCCTGGCCCTTCCATTCTTCCTTGGACTGGCCGTTGGGCAGCTGCACGTCGATCCAGGGGATCAGGCCACCGGCCAAGGGCGCACCGAAGAACTCGGTGGGCACGTCTTCACGGATGGTGGTGGCCACCTTGCGGTCGATGTCCAGGATGGCGGACGCGGGCGTGGCCAGCTCATCAGCCACGGCGGCGTGCACCACGCCCATGCCCTTGAGCAGCTCGCGCATGTGGTTGGCGCCGCCGCCCGATGCGGCCTGGTAGGTCATGGAGGAGACCCACTCCACCAGACCGGCCTTGAACAGACCGCCCAGGCCCATCAGCAGGATGGAGTTGGTGCAGTTGCCGCCGATCCAGTTCTTGCCGCCGGCGGCCAGCTTGGCCTGGATCAGGTCGTCGTTGACGGGGTCCAGCACGATGACGGCGTCGTCTTCCATGCGCAGCGAGGAGGCCGCGTCGATCCAGTGGCCGTTCCAGCCAGCCGCGCGGATCTTGGGGAAGACTTCCTTGGTGTAGTCACCGCCCTGGCAGGTGATGATGATGTCGCACTTGGCCAGCTCGGCGATGTCGTTGGCATCCTTGAGCTGGGTGTGCACCGTGGCCATGGCCGGGGCCTTGCCGCCGGCGTTGGAGGTGGAGAAGAACACGGGATCGATCAGATCGAAGTCACCTTCGGCCTGCATGCGGTCCATCAGCACCGAGCCGACCATGCCGCGCCAGCCCACCAAACCTACCAATTGCTTGCTCATTTGAAACGCCCTTCCGAGTTGCGAAAACAGATGTGAATGTGCTCAATCCTGCTTTCCGGGCCCGGCTCGTCTGGCCGGGAGAGGGCGCGCGACGAACCGGGCTGGGTCAGCCTTTGATCGTCGTAATGGTTGTCGCGCGCACGGCCACACCTGCCAGCAAGGCAGCGTTGTGAGAGGCAGTGGGGGAGTGGGCGGCAAACATAAGATGTGGATTGTAGCTGAACTAATGCGGGTTTAGAGAAACTAATCTCTGCCCTCCGCAGGGTTTTGGGTTTCGCATTGTGGCGCTGAAACCCGGTGCACCGGCCATGAAATTTTCTGTAGGTGCATGAGTTTGCCTGAACCGCCGCACCCCGGGCGCGGCGGTTCAGGGCGTGGACTCAGACCGCGGCCAGGGCTGCGACCACGGCATCGCCCATTTCGCGGGTGGAGACCTTGGTCGTGCCTTCGCTGTAGATGTCGGCGGTGCGCAGGCCATCGGCCAGCACCTTTTGCACGGCGGCCTCGATCTTCTGCGCGGCGGCTTCCTGGCCCAGGCTGAAGCGCAGCATCATGGCGGCCGACAGGATGGTGGCCAGGGGGTTGGCGATGCCCTTGCCGGCGATGTCGGGGGCCGAACCGTGGCTGGGCTCGTACAGGCCTTGCTTCTTGTCGTTGAGGCTGGCGCTGGGCAGCATGCCGATGGAGCCGGTCAGCATGGAGGCTTCGTCGGACAGGATGTCGCCGAACATGTTGCCGGTGACCACCACGTCAAAGCGCTTGGGTTCCTTGACCAGCTGCATGGCGGCGTTGTCCACGTACATGTGGTCCAGGGCCACGTCGGGGTACTGCTGGCCGACTTCGGTGACCACGTCCTTCCACAGCTGGAAGGTTTCCAGCACGTTGGCCTTGTCCACGCTGGTGACCTTCTTGCCGCGCTTTTGCGCGGCCTGGAAGGCGACGTGGGCGATGCGCTCGATCTCGGGGCGCGAGTAGCGCATGGTGTCGAAGGCTTCCTCGGTGCCGGGGAAGTGGCCGTCGGTGGCCACGCGGCGCCCGCGCGGTTGGCCGAAGTAGATGTCGCCGGTCAGCTCGCGGATGATGAGGATGTCCAGGCCGGCCACCAGCTCGGGCTTGAGGCTGGAGGCGTGGGTCAGTTCCTTGTAGCAGATGGCGGGGCGGAAGTTGGCGAACAGGCCCAGGGCCTTGCGCAGGCCGAGGATGGCCTGCTCGGGGCGCAGGGGGCGGTCCAGCGTGTCGTACTTCCAGTCGCCCACGGCGCCGAACAGGATGGCGTCGGCTTCCTGGGCCAGCTTCAGCGTGGCCGGGGGCAGGGGGTGGCCGGCGGCTTCGTAGGCGGCGCCGCCCACGGGGGCGGATTCCATCTCGATGTCCAGGTCCAGGGCGTTGAGCACCTTCACGGCTTCGGCAACGATTTCGGGGCCGATGCCATCGCCGGGCAAGACTGCAATTTTCATGGTGTTCCTCGAAGTTTTGAGAGCTGCTTGCGCACGTATTGCAAGGGTTTCAAATAGAAAAGCCTCTGAAACCCTTGTATAGCGTGCGCTGTCAGCTCATTGATTTATAGATGTTGGGAAACGGGTCAGCCCTGGACCAGGCTGCGCGACAGCCAGGGCTTTTGTGCCAGGCGTTCGGCTTCGAAGGCCTTGATCTTGTCGGCGTGGCGCATGGTCAGGCCGATGTCGTCAAAGCCGTTGAGCAGGCAGTACTTGCGGAAGGGAATCACGTCGAACGGGATTTCCTCGCCCTGGGGGCGCACGATGACCTGGCGCTCCAGGTCGATGGTCAGCTCGTAACCGGGGAAGGCCTGCACTTCGTGGAACAGCAGGTCGATCGTGGCCTCGGGCAGCACGATGGGCAGCAGGCCGTTCTTGAAGCTGTTGTTGAAGAAGATGTCGGCAAAGCTGGGCGCCAGGATGGCGCGGAAGCCGTACTGGTCCAGTGCCCAGGGCGCGTGCTCGCGGCTGGAGCCGCAGCCGAAGTTCTTGCGCGTCAGCAGGATGCTGGCACCCTTGTAGCGCGGCTGGTTGAGCACGAAGTCGGGGTTGGGCTTGCGCTGGTCTTCGGGCACGCCGGGCTGGCCGGGCTGGTCCAGGTAGCGCCATTCGTCAAAGGCGTTGGCGCCAAAGCCGGTCTTCTTGATCGACTTCAGGAACTGCTTGGGAATGATGGCGTCGGTGTCGACGTTCTCGCGGTCCATGGGGGCCACCAGGCCCTGGTGGATGGTGAATTTTTGCATGGCGTTCGAATCGGTGGGGTGGCAGATCAGCGGGCGGCGCGCTCAATGGCATTGCCGGCTTTTTGCACGTCCTGGCCAATGCCCTGGACGGTGTTACAGGCTGCCAGCGTGAAGGCCAGGCCGAGCAAAAGAATCGTGAAGGAAGGCTTCATGAGGATCTCCGTGTCTCGTGGCATCTGGGGCGGACTCAGGCGAACTTGCGGATGTCCACGAAGTGGCCGTGGATGGCCGCGGCCGCGGCCATGGCCGGGCTGACCAGGTGGGTGCGACCACCCGCACCCTGGCGGCCTTCGAAGTTGCGGTTCGAGGTGGAGGCGCAGCGCTCGCCGGGTTCCAGGCGGTCGGCGTTCATGGCCAGGCACATGGAGCAACCGGGTTCGCGCCATTCAAAGCCGGCGGCCTTGAAGATCACGTCCAGGCCTTCGCGCTCGGCCTGTTCCTTGACCAGGCCGGAGCCGGGCACGACCATGGCCAGCTTGATGTTCTTGGCCACCTTCTGGCCCAGCTTCTTGACCACAGCGGCGGCTTCGCGCATGTCCTCGATGCGGCTGTTGGTGCACGAGCCGATGAACACCTTGTCGACGAAGATGTCGTTCAGCGGCTTGCCGGGCTCCAGCGCCATGTAGGTCAGCGCGCGCTCTATGGCACCGCGCTTGTTGGGGTCCTTTTCCTTGTCGGGATCGGGCACGGTGGCGTCCACGCCCAGCACCATCTCGGGGCTGGTGCCCCAGGTGACCTGGGGCACGATGTCGGCGGCGTTCAGCTCGACCACGTGGTCGAACTGGGCGTCGGCGTCGGAGTGCAGCGTCTTCCAGTAGGCGACGGCGGCCTCCCATTCCGCACCGGTGGGCGCCAGGGGGCGGCCCTTGACGTACTGGATGGTCTTGTCGTCCACGGCCACCAGGCCGGCGCGGGCGCCGCCCTCGATGGCCATGTTGCACACGGTCATGCGGCCTTCCATGGACAGGTCGCGGATGGCCTGGCCGGCAAACTCGATGGTGTAGCCCGTGCCGCCGGCGGTGCCGATCTTGCCGATGATGGCTAGCACGATGTCCTTGGCGGTCACGCCGGGCGCGACCTTGCCGTTGACCTGCACCAGCATGTTCTTGGCCTTCTTGGCCAGCAGGGTCTGGGTCGCCATGACGTGCTCGACCTCGGAGGTGCCGATGCCGTGGGCCAGCGCGCCGAAGGCGCCGTGGGTGGAGGTGTGGCTGTCGCCGCAGACCACGGTCATGCCGGGCAGGGTGGCGCCCTGCTCGGGGCCCATCACGTGGACGATGCCCTGGCCCTTGTCCATGAAGGGGAAGAAGGCGGCTGCGCCGAATTCGGCGATGTTGGTGTTCAGCGTGGTGATCTGTTCCTTGCTGATCGGGTCTTCGATGCCGTCGTAGCCGCGCTCCCAGCCGGTGGTGGGGGTGTTGTGGTCGGCCGTGGCGACCACGGAGTTGATGCGCCACAGCTTGCGACCGGCCAGGCGCAGGCCTTCGAAGGCCTGCGGGCTGGTGACTTCGTGCACCAGGTGGCGGTCGATGTAGAGGATGGAGGTGCCGTCTTCCTCGGTGTGGATGACGTGCTCGTCAAAAATCTTGTCGTAAAGGGTGCGTCCCATGGTGTTCTCTTCTCGTGGGTAGGGAGGTTGTCTCTCGAAATTTTAGGCAGCGGGTTTGGGGGCAGGCTCCCAGCCTTTGCCGAGGTGTTCCACCAGCAACCGCGATGTCACCGGCAGGGCCTCGAAGTCGCGGGCCACCAGGCTCAGGGTGCGCTGTGCCCAGGCGTCGGTCAGGGTCACGCTCTTCAGGTGCCCGACGCCGTGCATGAGCTCGAACGCCCGGTCGGGGATCAGGCCGATGCCCAGGCCGTTGTCGATCATGCGGCACATGGCGTCCAGGCTCGTGACCTGGATGCGCTGGTGCAGGGGGTGGCCGGAGCGTGCGGCCGCGCCGCGCATGGCCAGGCTGATGGAGCTGCCGCCCTGCAGGCCGACGATGTCCCATTCCAGCACTTCCTCGAAGCTGATGGCTTCGCGCTGGGCCAGGGCGTGGGCCTCGGGCATGACCACCACCAGGCGGTCGGTGCGGTAGGGGCGGGTCTGCAGGCCGTTGGTGTTGGCCTGGCCCATGTTGCAGATGCCGAGGTCGGCCGTGCCTTCGTGCACCGCCTGCAGCACGTCGGCCGACAGGTGTTCCTGTAGGTCGATCTTGATCTGCGGGTGCTCCTTGCTGAAGGCGCCCAGGTCCTCGGGCAGGAACTGCACGATGGCCGAGATGGTGGCGTGCACGCGCACATGGCCGCGCACGCCGTCGGCGTATTCGGACAGCTCGCCCTGCATGCGCTCCAGCCCGTACAGCACGTTGCGGGCGTGGTGCAGCAGGCTTTCGCCGGCGGGCGTCAGCGTCACGCCGCGGCTGTGGCGGTACAGCAGTGCGGTGTCGACGGCGGCCTCCAGGTCGGACAGGCGCTTGCTGACGGCAGACGCGGCGATGTATTCACGTTCGGCGGCACGACCAATGCTGCCAAGCTCGCACACAGCCACAAACAGCTGCAACGAGGTCAGGTCGATACGGCGGGCAAAACTGCGCTCGGAATTCTTCATGGCGGGGCACACTTATCAAGTCTTCTCATTTTGAGAAGTTGAAGCGATTTTCTCACCATGTTCAGCGCTTTGGCATCGCGCAATGCGAAGACTTTGGCTATTGTTGTGCCAATCAAGCCATCGTGTTTCGCGATGGTTTGCGTGCCGGAACCCAGAATCAGGAGCTGCTGGCGCGCGATTTCAGGGCTTTTGCAGTGGATTGGGCATGGAGATGCCCGAAAACACAGCGGCACCAGCTCCTGATTCAGAAGCGGGTGCCGCGGTTAGGTGCCCCGATGGCCGGGGCGTGCTTTAGAAGTTGTAGCGCAAGCTGACGCCGGTGGCCCAGTTGCGGCCCGGTGCGCTTTCGTAATAGCGACTGTTGCCGTCATTGACGATGACCGATCCCACGTACTGGCGGTCGAACAGGTTGTCCACCCGCGCAAAGGCGTTCAGCGTCCAGTCGCCGAGCTGGCGGGTGTAGCCCACGCTGGCCGAGGCGATGGTGAAGGCCGGCGCGGCTTCGCTGTTGGCATCGTTCACGTACACCTTGCCGGCGTGCTGGGCCGACACGCCCAGGCGCCAGGCTGGGGCGGGGCGGTAGTTCAGGCCCACGAACAGGTGCTGCTTGGACAGGCCGGGCAGCATGCGGCCCGCGAACTCGCCTTCGCGGAACTCGGCATTCAGGTAGGTGTAGGCGGCCTGCAGCGCCCACTGGCGTGCCAGGCGCACATCGGCTTGCAACTCGGCGCCGTAGCGGCGGGTGGTGCCAGCGTTGCGGAAGGTGGTGCGCCCGCCCGTGCCCCCGGCGCTGACGATCTCGTCGTCGGTCCGGCTGTGGAACACGGCCGCGCTCCACAGACCCTGGACGCGGCCTGCCAGGCGCTGGCGCCAGCCCAGTTCGTACTGGGTGCTGACGCTGGGCTGTAGCGCCAGGTTCAGGCCACCGGTGCCGTCGGGGCGGTAGGACAGCTCGGCAAAGGTGGGGGTTTCAAAACCGCGGCCGGCACTGGCGTAGACCGTGGCGTCGGGTGTGACCTGGTGGGACAGTGCCACCACCGGCAGGGCCTGGTGGTGCGTGACCGTGCCCGAGTCGTCGGGGTTGCCGGGGCGCAGGTAATGGTCGTCCGACACGAACTTCACGCGGCTGTAGCGCAGGCCGGTGTCCAGGCTCCAGGCCGGGGCCAGCTGCCAGGTGGCCTGGATGTAGGGGTCGACGTTGGTGATGGTGTTTTTCTCGTCGCGGCGCAGTGCACCCTGCACCCCCAGGGTGCTGCCGACAAAGTTCTCATAGCCCTGGCGGTCTTCGTCCACCCGGTCCACGGCCAGGCCGGCCGTCACGGTGACGGGCACCGGTGCGTCGCTGAACCTGCCGGTCCAGCGGGCGTCCACGCCGGCGTAGTTGCGCGACATGTCGATCACGCCCCCGGCATGGCCGGCAGCGGCCTGGGTGGCAGCCGGAATCGACTGGTACTGCGCCATGCTGCGGTGGCCGGCATAGGCCGTCAGGGCCACGCTGTGCATGCCGTCCAGGCGGCGTTCATAGGTGGCGCCCACCTGGGTTTGCTGCAGCGATTTGCGGGTGTTGAAGCTTTCGGCCACGGCAGCGCCGTTGTCGGCCCGGTAGGAGGCGCGGCGCGGGGCCGCCTGGTACTGCGCCCAGGTCAGGCCCTGGGGGTCCTGCGCGTCAGAGGCCATGGTGTTGGCCACCAGGGTCAGCCGGGCATCGTCGCCCAGCGCGGTGCTCAGCTTGGCATTCGCCACGTTGCGGTCGGCGGCGCTGTGGTCGCGCCAGCCGTCGGTCATGAAGCGGCTGGCACTGACGACATAGCTCAGGCCTTGTGCCGTCTGGCCGCCGGCCTTGGCCGACAGGCGCTGCTGGCCGTCGCTGCCAAAGCTCACGCCGCCTTCCACAAAGGGCCGCCCCTCGGGCGTTTCGGTGAACAGGCTGACCACGCCGCCGGCGGAGTTACCGTACAGCGCCGAGTAGGGGCCGCGCAGCACTTCCACGCGCTCCAGGCTGGCGATGTCGATGTGCGACAGCGAGCCCTGGCCGTCGGGCATGGTGGCGGGAATGCCATCCACATACAGGCGCACGCCGCGCACGCCGAAGGTGGAGCGGGCGCCGTAGCCGCGCACTGACAGTTGCAGGTCCTGGGCGTAGTTCTGGCGGTTCTTGATCTGCAGGCCGGGCACGCCGGCCAGTCCTTCGGACAGGTTGACCTGCAGCTGGCGGTCACGCAGCTGCTCGCCATCGAGCACCGTGGCCGAGGTGGGCAGGGCCTGCAGGCTGGGGGTGCCGGGGGCGGAGCGTACTTCGACCGCCTCCAGCGTAGGGGCCTCGGTCTGGGCGTGGGCCGACGCGGCCAGGCCGGTGAGCAGGAGGGCGAGGGCGGGTGGCCGGCAGGTGGCGGTGACTGGCATGCGGAAATTAGAAATTTGTATGGACAAAAAAGTACATAAACTTTTTCTAATGCTAAAGGCGGGCGTGATGGCGGGCAGGGAAGGTGGCAAGAACCCCCATCTGCGCCGCAGCTTTTGGGGGCCCCGCTGGCGAGGATGCGCCGGGTTGCGTGGCGCTGTCTGTCGGTGGGGGGGCGAATTTTTCCGGGCGTGCGGTGGCCGGTGTGTGGCTCGCAGGCGGTCGCAGTGGGGCTGCGGACATCGGGGCGCAGCGGTCGGCGCTCAGCATGAAGCACGCTAGAGGCATCCAGTCCAGGCTGCATCAGCGCAAGCAGCTATGAATGGGGGAGCGCTGCTTGCAGCAGCTACAGCATGAAAAAGGCCCGCGACGGCGGGCCTGGATGGGGTGTGCTGGATCAGCTGAAGAAGCGCTTGAGCTTGTCGGTCCAGCCTTCGCCGCTGGGCGAATGCTTGGCGCCGCCTTTTTTCAGCGACTCTTCCAGCTCGCGCAGCAGCTTGCGCTGGTACTCGGTCAGCTTGACCGGCGTTTCCACCACGATGTGGCAGTACAGGTCGCCGGGGTAGCTGGAGCGCACGCCCTTGATGCCCTTGCCGCG
This sequence comes from Comamonas sp. CAH-2, assembly GCF_009668305.1. Classification (NCBI taxonomy): domain Bacteria; kingdom Pseudomonadati; phylum Pseudomonadota; class Betaproteobacteria; order Burkholderiales; family Comamonadaceae; genus Comamonas; species Comamonas sp. CAH-2. Next base: position 82,123 of record NZ_VSWF01000010.1, on the reverse strand, counting down.
CAGGCGGAACTGCTTGCCCGCTTGCGTGCCTTCGGGGATGTCGATCGCCGCCTTGCCTTGCAGCGTGGGCACTTCGATCTCGCCCCCCAGGGCGGCCGTGATGAAGCTCACCGGCACCTGGCAGTGCAGATCATCACCATCGCGCTCGAAGATGTCGTGTTCGCGGATGCGGATCTCGATGTACAGGTCGCCCGGAGGGCCGCCGTTCATGCCGGGCTCGCCGTTGCCGGTGGAGCGGATGCGCATGCCGTCGTCGATGCCGGCGGGGATCTTCACTTCCAGCGTCTTCTGGCGCTTGATCTTGCCCTGGCCGCTGCAGGTGGTGCAGGGCTCGGGAATGATCTTGCCCGTGCCGCGGCAGTGGGGGCAGGTCTGCTGCACGCTGAAGAAGCCCTGGCGCATCTGCACCGAGCCATTGCCACCGCAGGTGGTGCAGGTCTTGGGGCTGGTGCCGGGCTTGGCGCCGCTGCCGTGGCAGGTGTCGCAGTTGTCCCAGCTGGGGATGCGGATCTGGGCGTCCTTGCCCTTGGCCGCTTCTTCCAGAGAAATTTCCAGGGAATAGCTCAGGTCATTGCCGCGGTACACCTGGCGGCCACCGCGTGGGCCGCCCGCGCGGCCGCCGCTGAACATGTCGCCAAAGATGTCGCCAAAGGCTTCGGCAAAACCGCCGCCGCCAAAGCCTTCACCGCCGCCCATGCCCCGGTTGGGATCGACGCCAGCATGGCCGTACTGGTCGTAGGCCGCGCGCTTTTGGCTGTCCGAGAGCATTTCGTAGGCCTCCTTGACCTCCTTGAACTGCTCTTCGGCCTGCTTCGCCTTGTCACCCTGGTTGCGGTCCGGGTGGTACTTCATGGCCAGCTTGCGGTAGGCCTTTTTGATCTCATCGTCCGAGGCCGTCTTGGCGACGCCGAGGACTTCGTAATAGTCGCGTTTGGACATGGTTGCTACAGCCAATAAAAAACAGGAACGCCGCGCAAGACCCCATCAGCTGGGGCGGCGCGGCGGCAAGCGGTCAGGAATGCCGCTGCTTCGAATTACTTCTTCACTTCCTTGACTTCGGCGTCCACGATGTCGTCATCGTTGGACCCCGCAGGCTTTTGCTGCTGCTGAGCGGCACCCGCGTCGGCGGCTGCGGCGCCACCCGCTGCACCGGCAGCTGCCTGGGCTTCGGCGTAGACCTTCTCGCCCAGCTTCTGGCTGGCGGTCATCAGGGCTGTGGTCTTGGCTTCGATGGCGTCCTTGTCCTCGCCCTTCAGGGCTTCTTCCAGTTCCTTGGTGGCGGCTTCGATGGCGTCCTTCTCGGCGGCATCCAGCTTGTCGCCGTGCTCGCCCAGGCTCTTCTTCACGCTGTGGACGGCGGCTTCACCCTGGTTGCGGGCCTGCACCAGTTCCAGCTTCTTCTTGTCGTCGGCTGCGTTCAGTTCCGCGTCCTTGACCATCTGCTGGATTTCTTCTTCCGACAGACCCGAATTGGCCTTGATGGTGATCTTGTTTTCCTTGCCGGTGCCCTTGTCCTTGGCGCCGACGTGCAGGATGCCGTTGGCGTCGATGTCGAAGCTCACCTCGATCTGGGGCACGCCACGGGGTGCGGCAGGGATGCCTTCCAGGTTGAATTCACCCAGCAGCTTGTTGCCCGAGGCCATCTCACGCTCACCCTGGAAGACCTTGATGGTCACCGCAGGCTGGTTGTCGTCCGCGGTCGAGAAGGTCTGTGCGAACTTGGTGGGGATGGTCGTGTTCTTGGTGATCATCTTGGTCATGACGCCGCCCAGGGTTTCGATACCCAGGGACAGGGGGGTCACGTCCAGCAGCAGCACGTCGGAACGGTCACCGGCCAGCACCTGGCCTTGCACGGCAGCACCCACGGCCACGGCTTCGTCGGGGTTCACGTCCTTGCGGGGGTCGCGGCCGAAGAATTCCTTGACCTTTTCCTGCACCTTGGGCATGCGGCTCATACCGCCGACCAGGATCACGTCCTGGATGTCGGACACGGAGATGCCGGCGTCCTTGATCGCGGTGCGGCAAGGGGCGATGGTGCGCTCGATCAGGTCCTCGACCAGGGCCTCCAGCTTGGAGCGGGTCAGCTTGATGTTCAGGTGCTTGGGACCGGTGGCGTCGGCCGTGATGTAAGGCAGGTTGATGTCGGTCTGTGCGGAGTTCGACAGCTCGATCTTGGCCTTTTCAGCGGCTTCCTTCAGGCGTTGCAGGGCCAGCACGTCCTTGGACAGGTCCACGCCCTGTTCCTTCTTGAACTCGCTGATGATGTAGTCGATGATGCGCTGGTCGAAGTCTTCGCCACCCAGGAAGGTGTCGCCGTTGGTCGACAGCACTTCGAACTGCTTTTCACCGTCCACGTCGGCGATTTCGATGATGGACACGTCGAACGTGCCGCCACCCAGGTCATACACGGCAATCTTGCGGTCACCGGCGCCCACCTTGTCCAGGCCGAAGGCCAGGGCGGCAGCGGTGGGTTCGTTGATGATGCGCTTGACTTCCAGGCCGGCAATGCGACCGGCGTCCTTGGTGGCCTGGCGCTGGGCGTCGTTGAAGTACGCGGGCACGGTGATCACGGCCTCGGTCACGGTTTCGCCCAGGAAGTCCTCGGCGGTCTTCTTCATCTTGCGCAGCACTTCGGCGCTGATCTGGGGAGGTGCCAGCTTCTGGCCGCGCACTTCCACCCAGGCGTCGCCGTTGTCGGCCTTGGTGATGGTGAAGGGCATCAGGTCGATGTCCTTTTGCACTTCCTTCTCGTCGAACTTGCGGCCGATCAGGCGCTTGGCGGCGTAGATGGTGTTCTTGGGGTTGGTCACGGCCTGGCGCTTGGCGGAGGCGCCGACCAGGATTTCACCGTCTTCCTGGTACGCAATGATCGAAGGCGTGGTGCGCGCACCCTCGCTGTTTTCGATCACGCGGGTGGTGTTGCCTTCCATGATGGCCACGCAGCTGTTGGTGGTGCCCAAGTCAATACCGATGATTTTGCCCATTTGAAATGCTCCGAATGTTTGGTTGATTGGCTCTTAGCTAAGGGTTGTTCCCGGGGCTTCAAGCCATGGTGTCAAGATTTTTTACGTGGCCTTACTTGGGTGCCGCGACCGTCACCAGCGCGGGGCGCAGCACACGGTCGGCAATCAGGTAGCCCTTTTGCAGCACGCTGACCACGGTGTTGGCTTCCTGGTCGGCGGGGACCATGGAGATGGCCTGGTGGTGGTGGGGGTCGAACTTGGTGCCCGCCGCGGGGGCGATGGTGACCACCTTGTTGCGCTCCAGCGCGTGCTGCAGCTGGCGCAGGGTGGCGTCCGAGCCCTCGCGCAGTTGCTCGGCCGTGGCGTTCTGGATGGCCAGGGCGGCGTCCAGGCTGTCGCACACGGGCAGCAGGCTTTCGGCAAAGCTTTCGATGCCGAATTTGCGCGCCTTGCTGACTTCCTCCTCGGCGCGGCGGCGCATGTTTTCGGCGTCGGCCTTGGCGCGCAGGAATTGGTCGGCCATGTCGGCGTTCTTGGCCTTGAGTTCGGCCAGTTCGGTTTGCAGGCGAGAGATTTCGTCGGCCACATTGGCAGCCATCGCAGCCTCCAGTTCCTCGGTCGAGGCGTCAACAGGGGCTGTGTGGGGCGTAGTGTGTTGTTCGGACATGTGGATAGCGTCTCAGAAGAATGAACCTTGCCAGTTCACATGGGGGTGCCTTGGCGGCTTTCAAGGGCCGGGTCACCCAAAGGGTATTGCAGGGACAAGTGTACAAGCCTGGAGAGGAGTGTCTATAATCTCGCGTTTTGCCTTGCTCCACCGCTACAGGCGCAGCGGGGGGCTTAACCCAAAAGGGAGTTTTCATGCGTCATTACGAAATCATTTTGTTGATCCATCCGGATCAAAGCGAGCAAGTTCCAGCCATGCTGGAGCGCTACAAGGGCATGATCACCGCCGGCGGCGGTGCAGTGCACCGTGAAGAAGACTGGGGCCGTCGTCAACTGGCCTACATGATCAACAAGCTCGCCAAGGCCCACTACATCTGCCTGAACATCGAAGCCGACCAGGCTGTGATGGCTGAACTGGAACACGCGTTCAAGTTCAACGATGCCGTGCTGCGTCACCTGACAGTGCAAAAGAAGAAGGCCGACACCGGCGCTTCTTCCATGATGAAGACTGTCGAGCGCGAAGAAGCCCGCAAGGCCAACCAAGCCGCTGAAGCCTAATTCAGGCCTTCGCTTGGAGAGTGGAAAACCACGTTGTCCTGACCGCCTGTATCGATGAGCTGCCCGCTCTGCGTTACACCCCCGCCGGTTTGCCCGCCTTGGATTTGCGCCTGGTGCACGAATCCTCCCAGATGGAAGCAGGCAGCCCGCGCAAGGTCTCGGCAGCTGTAAAAGCGGTGGCATTTGGTGCGTTGGCTGAGCGACTCGCCCGCCAGGCACCCGGAAGTTCTTGGAGATTCCAAGGTTTTCTGGCCACACCGCGCAACAGCAAAACCGTGGTGCTGCACATCCAGGATATTCAACAAAATTAATTTTCAAGAGGTCCAGCAATGGCCACGTTCAAGAAATTCAACAAAGACAAGCGCCCCAAGCGCAACACCCAGTCGCTGCTGTTCAAGCGCAAGCGCTTCTGCCGCTTCACCGTGGCTGGTGTGGAAGAGATCGACTACAAGGATGTCGACACCCTGCGTGACTTCATCGCCGAAAACGGCAAGATCATCCCCGCTCGCCTGACTGGCACGCGCGCCATCTACCAGCGTCAGCTGAACACTGCCATCAAGCGCGCTCGCTTCCTGGCTCTGCTGCCCTACACCGACCAGCACAAGATCTAAGGAGCCACAACCATGCAAATCATCCTGCTCGAAAAGGTTGTGAACCTGGGTAACCTGGGCGATATCGTCAAGGTCAAGGACGGCTACGCTCGCAACTTCCTGATCCCTTCGGGCCAAGCCCGTCGCGCCACGGCTGCTGCCAAGGCCGAGTTCGAAGCCAAGCGCGCCGAACTGGAAAAGGCTGCTGCCGAGAAGCTGGCTGCTGCCCAAGCCGAAGGCGAGAAGCTGAACGGCTTCACCCTGAAGCTGTCGCAAAAGGCTGGCGTGGACGGCCGTCTGTTTGGTTCCGTGACCAACCACGACATCGCTGACGCCCTTAAGGCACAAAACTTTGGCGTGCACAAGGCACAAGTGCGCATGCCCAACGGTCCCATCAAGACCGTGTCGGTTTCGACCGTGGAAGTGGCTCTGCACACCGACGTGCTGGTCGAAGTGACCGTGGAAGTGGCTGGCGAAGCTGCCTAAGCTTTCGGAAACTTTCCGACACACCAAAAGCCGCCCTCGGGCGGCTTTTGTGTTTTCAGGATGAAAACAGGCGCTGGCGCTTGCTGAACCTGCGCTTGCAGCTCTTTTTATTTCAGCGGTTCAGGGGCTATTCCTGGCTGCGAAGTCCATGCCGACGCTGGGCTGCCCGCATCGGTGGATGACGGCAGCCGGTGGCGGCGCTACGATCATGGGCTTGTCTTTTTGTGGGTCGACCATGTCTTCTGTGATGCCTCCGTTGGATGATGATGTTTTTGGCGCGCCGGCTGCCGCCGAGGACCAGCAGGTGGCCAAACTGCGCCTGCCGCAGTACTCCATGGAGTCCGAGTCCAGCGTGCTGGGTGGTCTGCTGCTGGACAACAACGCCTGGGACCGGGTGGGGGACCTGCTGACCGAGCGCGATTTCTACCGCCACGAGCACCAGCAGATCTATGCCGCCATCGGCAAGCTGATCAACGACAGCAAGCCGGCCGACGTGATCACGGTCTTCGAGCACCTGCAAAGCATGGGCAAGGCCGAAGAGGTGGGGGGCATCCTCTACCTCAACCAGCTGGCCCAGTACGTGCCCAGCGCGACCAACATCCGCCGTTATGCGGAGATCGTGCGCGAGAAGGGCATCCTGCGCAAACTGCTGACGGTGAGCGACGAGATCGCCACGAATGCGCTCAACCCCCAGGGCAAGCCGGTGGAGCGCATTCTGGACGAGGCCGAGCAGAAGATCTTCGCCATCGGCGAGGAAGGCTCGCGCATGAAGCAGGGCTTCCAGAGCATGGACACCTTGGTGGGCGACCTGCTGGACCGGGTGCAGGAGATGGCGGACAACCCGGTGGATGTGACCGGCATTCCCACCGGCTTTGCCGACCTGGACCGCATGACCAGTGGCCTGCAGGCCGGCGACATGATCGTGCTGGCGGCGCGCCCGTCCATGGGCAAGACCTCGTTCGCGGTGAATATTGCCGAGCACGTGGCGCTCAACGAAGGCCTGCCGGTCGCCATCTTCTCGATGGAAATGGGCGCCGCCCAGCTGGCGGTGCGTATCGTGGGTTCCATCGGCAAGGTGAACCAGGGCAATCTGCGTACCGGCAAGCTGGAGCACGATGAGTGGGCGCGCCTGACCGAGGCGGTGGAAAAGCTCAGCCAAATCTCGCTGCACATCGACGAGACGCCGGGGTTGACGCCGTCCGAGCTGCGCGCCAATGCGCGGCGCCTGGCGCGCCAGTGCGGCAAGCTGGGCCTGATCGTGGTCGACTACTTGCAGCTGATGAGTGGCTCCAGCGGCGGTGGTGGTGACAACCGCGCGACCGAGCTGGGGGAAATCTCCCGGGGCCTGAAGATGCTGGCCAAGGAGCTGCAATGCCCGGTGATTGCGCTGTCGCAGCTGAACCGCTCGGTGGAGCAGCGCACCGACAAGCGCCCCATGATGTCCGACCTGCGCGAATCGGGCGCCATCGAGCAGGACGCGGACATCATCATGTTCATCTACCGCGACGACTACTACAACAAGGACTCCAAGGAGCCGAACATTGCCGAGGTCATCATCGGCAAGCAGCGTAACGGCCCCACGGGCACGGTGAAGCTGTTCTTCCAGAAGAACCAGACGCGCTTCGAGAACCTGGCCATGGGCTACGACAGCGACGCCTATTGAGGGCGTACCCGGCGCGAAGCAATGAAAAAAGGGCCTTGCCATGGCGGCAAGGCCCTTTTTGTTGGAGGGTTCCTCAAAAAGAGGAGCTGTCAGCGCTAGTTATTCATAGAGTTGCAGTCCTTAAAGCATTGAAACTCTCGTCTTTCCAGCGCAGGCTGCTTCGTTTATTGACGCAGCAAGGCGATCAGCAGCCCCAGTACGCACACGCCCAGCACGCCGCAGGCCCAGGCCAGGCGGGTGGCGCCGGTGCGCAGCAGGCCCACGGTCTGCACGATCTGCGCCTGCTGCTCGGCCATCTGCTCCAGCACCTGGGCCGAGGCGCGCTGGGCGGCCTCCAGCTGCTGTACGCGGGCTTCCAGCTGGGCCACCTGCTGCAGCGCCAACTCACCGGCACTGCTGGGCAGGCTGGCTGTGTGGTGGGCGGCGGGGGCGGCCGTCGCCATGGCGTCGGCGGCCTCCTGTTCGGGGCTTTTCTTTATCAGCCCCTTGGCGGCCTTGAGCACGTGCGGTGCCGCCTGGATCACATCGGTCCAGGGCACCATCTTCAAGGCCGCCACCCAGCTGATCGCCATTTACAGCACCTCGCTGGCAAAGTCCGCCAGGCGCGAGCGCTCGCCGCGCGCCAGCTGGATGTGGCCGCTGTGCGGCCAGCCCTTGAAGCGGTCCACGGCAAAGGTCAGGCCGGAGCTGCCTTCCGTCAGGTACGGGGTGTCGATCTGGCCCAGGTTGCCCATGCAGATGATCTTGGTGCCAGGGCCGGCACGGGTGATCAGGGTCTTCATCTGCTTGGGCGTCAGGTTCTGGGCCTCGTCGATGATGACGTACTTGTTCAGGAAGGTGCGGCCACGCATGAAGTTCATGCTCTTGATCTTGATGCGGCTGCGGATCAGCTCGTTGGTCGCGGCGCGGCCCCATTCGTTGGGGTTGCCGCCGTCGCCCTTGGCCAGGAATTCCAGGTTGTCGTCCAGGGCGCCCATCCAGGGGCCCATCTTCTCTTCCTCGGTGCCGGGCAGGAAACCGATGTCTTCGCCCACGCTGACGGTGGCGCGGGTCATGATGATCTCGGTGTAGCGGCGCTCGTCCAGCACCTGGCACAGGCCGGCGGCCAGGGCCATCAGCGTCTTGCCGGTGCCGGCCGTGCCGGTCAGGGTGACGAAGTCCACCTCGGGGTCCATCAGCAGGTTCAGGGCGAAGTTCTGCTCGCGGTTGCGCGCGTTCACACCCCAGACGTTGTGCTTGCTGCTGCTGTAGTCGCGCAGGGTCTCCAGCACCACGGTCTTGTCGCGGATCTCCGTCACGCGGGCATGCAGGCTGGGCTCGCCCGGCGCTTCAAAGTACACGTACTGGTTGATCAGCATCGGGGCCGTGACGGGGCCGCTCAGGCTGTAGAAGCTGCGTCCGCCCTGCTGCCAGCTTTCGACGTTCTTGGCCTTGCGCCAGAAGTCGGCGGGCAGGGCCAGGCTGCCGGTGTACAGCAGGTCGCCGTCGTCCAGGGCCTTGTCGTTGCGGTAGTCCTCGGCCGGCAGGCCCAGGGCGCGCGCCTTGACGCGCATGTTGATGTCCTTGGACACCAGGATGACTTCCTGCTGGCCTTGCTTGGCCGCGCGCAGGGCCTGGACCACGCCCAGGATCTGGTTGTCGGCCTTGCCCTGGGGCAGGCTGGCGGGCAGGCGGTAGTCCAGTGGCACCGTCTGGAAGAACAGGTGGCCGGTGGAGCCCTTGTTGCCGCTGGCGTCCAGGCGCAGGCCGATGGCCAAGTCGGCGCTCTGCTGTGCGTCCACCAGGGCATCCAGCATGCGGCTGACCTGGCGGCCGTTGCGGGCCACTTCGGTCATACCCTTCTTGTGGGCATCCAGCTCTTCCAGCACCACCATGGGCAGGAAGATGTCGTGCTCTTCGAAGCGGAAGATGCTGGTGGGGTCGTGCAGCAGCACATTGGTGTCCAGCACAAACAGGCAGGATTGGCCCGTGCGCTTCTTGGTCGGGCGTGCCGGGTTGCTGGCGACCGCTGCGGGTGCCGCCGCGGCGGGGGCGGTGCTGCGCTTGCGGCTGCTGGCCGCGGGCGTGGCCGGTGCGGGTGCGGGTGCAGGGGTTGCCTTTGGCGCAGGCGCTGCGGCCGCCTTTTGCTGCACGGCGGCACGCTGCTGGGCCAGGCTTTGCGCGGCTGCCGTGGTTGCTGCACTGGCCGTGGCGGTGCTGGCGGCTTTCTTGCCGCTGCGTGCGGGCGGCGGTGTCAAAACTGGCGCAGGCGAGCTGGTCAGTTGCGTCGGCTGCGTGTCCTCGGTGTCCGGGGTGGCGGCTGTCGCGCGTTTGCTGGTGCGTGCGGTGACGTCAAAGGCTTCCTTGGCTACACGGGCGGCGCGTTTGGTCGGGGCGGGAGGCAATGGCATAAGCGAGTCAGTCCTTGTGAGGGCTGTAAAAAACACAAAGCCGCCGGGCACAGGCCCAGGCGGCTTTGGAGGAAGTGGGTTTGCAATGCAGGGTCAAAACGCGCAAAGGCATGAGACCCATTATGCATGCCTTGGCGCCGACACCGATGTCAGCGCCGTGGCGTGGTATTTCAGGCGGCTTGCTTGGCCGCGGTCTTCAGTGCCTTGACAGCCTTCAGGACTTCGTCCACGTGGCCGGGGACCTTCAGGCCGCGCCATTCCTGCACCAGGATGCCATCGGCGTTCACCAGGAAGGTGGAGCGCTCGATGCCCTTGACCTTCTTGCCGTACATGATCTTGTTCTTGACCACACCGAACATGTGGCACATCTTCTCTTCGGTGTCGGCGATCAGCTCGAAGGGCAGTTCCAGCTTTTCCTTGAAGTCGTCGTGCGACTTCATGTTGTCGCGCGACACGCCGAACACCACGGCACCGGCCTTTTCAAAGTCCTTGAACTTGTCACGGAACTGCATGGCCTCGGTGGTGCAGCCAGGGGTGTTGTCCTTCGGGTAGAAGTACAGAATCACAATCTGGCCGGTGTGCGAGGTGTTGGATACCTTCACGCCACCTGTCGCGTTGGCTTCAAATTCGGGAAGGGGTTTGTTGACAACGATCGCCATGCGCTTTGATCTCTCGGGAGTAGTCGTTGGAATGCCGAGGGGTGTAGGGTGTGTATTGCTTTTATGGGTAGGTACGCCCCCGACCGCAACCTGCGATTTTACCCCGAAACGCGAATTTTGACGAGCCCCGTGCGGATATTACTCCAAGAGCAGTGCGGCTATCACATTGCGGCCTTCTGCGGCCAGCACGTTGTAGGTGCGGCAGGCGGCGTGGGTGTCCATGGTCTCCAGTCCGATGCGTTTGTGCATCAGCGGTTGCAGCCAGGAGGGGTGCACGAAACGCAACTTGCTGCCGGAGCCGAAGATGATGAGTTCGGCGTTGAGTTCGGCCAGTGCGGCGAAGTGCTGGGGCGTGAGCGAGGCGAAGTCCGTGCAGTCCCAGGGGCGTAGGAAGCCGCTGGCGCCCAGCAGCAGGTTGCCGCGGTGTTCCTGCTTGTTGACGGTCAGCCAGCCGGGGCCGTACCCCGTGACCATTTGCACGTCGGAGTGGTCAGCGTGGAGTTTCATGGAGGGGGGTCCTTGTGGTGGCGGCGTGGGTCAGGGCGCTGCCTGGTATACCGGGAGCATGGGCACCGCATTTTGCGGGGAGGGCGGCCGGCCGAAGTGTGGTCAAATTATAGGTTTCACCGGGGCGCGGGCGCGCCTTGGCGCTGTTGAAGCAATAGGTGGCATATTTCCATGAAGACTGTCCAAAAATCCGCAAAGCTGTCCAACGTCTGCTATGACATCCGAGGGCCGATCATGGATGCGGCCAAGCAGATGGAAGAGGATGGTCACAAGATCATCAAGCTGAACATCGGCAATCTGGCGGTGTTCGGCTTCGATGCCCCTGAGGAAGTGCAGCAGGACATGATCCGCAACCTGCCCAACTCGGCCGGCTATTCCGACAGCAAGGGCATCTTCGCGGCGCGCAAGGCCGTGATGCACGAAACCCAGCGCCAGGGCATCAAGGGCGTGACACTGGACGACATCTACCTGGGCAATGGCGCCTCCGAGCTGATCGCCCTGGCCACCAACGCCTTGCTGGACAACGGCGACGAGATGCTGCTGCCGGCGCCCGACTACCCGCTGTGGACGGCCGTGACCAGCCTGTCCGGTGGCACGCCCGTGCACTACATGTGCGACGAGGACAACGGCTGGATGCCGAATCTGCAGGACATCCGCGCCAAGATCACGCCCCGCACCAAGGCCATCGTGGTCATCAACCCCAACAACCCCACGGGTGCGCTGTACTCCAAGGAATTGCTGCTGGAGATCCTGCAGCTGGCGCGCGAGCATGGCCTGGTGGTGTTTGCCGACGAGGTCTACGACAAGGTGCTGTACGACGACGTCAAGCACACGCCCCTGGGCAGCCTGTCCGCCGACGTGCTGACCATCACCTTCAACTCCCTGTCCAAGGCCTACCGCAGCTGTGGCTACCGCGCCGGCTGGATGGTGATCTCGGGCGACAAGAAGCCCGCCAAGGACTACATCGAGGGCCTGAACATGCTCTCCAACATGCGCCTGTGCGCCAATGTGCCCGGCCAGTGGGCCGTGCAGACGGCGCTGGGCGGCCACCAGAGCATCGACGAGCTGGTCAAGGAAGGCGGCCGCCTGCGCGTGCAGCGCGATGTGGCCTGGGAGCTGATCAACGCCATTCCTGGCGTGTCCTGCGTCAAGCCCAAGGCGGCGCTGTACATGTTCCCGCGCCTGGACCCGGAGATCTACCCCATCAAGGACGATCAGGAATTCTTCCTCGAGGTGCTGCAGGAAACCAAGGTCATGCTGGTGCAGGGCACGGGCTTCAACTGGCCCAATCCCGACCACTTCCGCATCGTCTTCCTGCCGCACGAGCCCGATCTGCGCGAGGCCATCAACCGCCTGGCCACCTTCCTGGCCAAGTACCGCCAGCGCCATGGCACGGACAAGCTGCTGAACAAGCCGGCCGCCAAATCCAAACCCAAGGCCGACGCTGCGGCCTAAGCATTTTTGATAGCTGTAAGCGCAGACCCCGTAAGCGCTACAGCCCTTTTTGACGTGAAAGCGTAATGAGACTATGAAACCGATCCAAGTAGGCCTGTTGGGCATTGGCACCGTGGGCAGCGGCACTTTCAACGTGCTGCAGCGCAACCAGGAAGAGATCCGCCGCCGCGCGGGTCGTGGCATTGAGATTGCCATGGTGGCCGACTTGGATACCACGCGCGCCAAGCAAGTCGTCGGTGATGCCGTCCAGGTGGTGGGCGATGCCCGTGCCATCATCGCCAACCCGGACATCGACGTGGTGGTCGAGCTGATCGGCGGCTACGGCATCGCCAAGGCCCTGGTGCTGGAAGCGATTGCCGCGGGCAAGCACGTGGTGACGGCCAACAAGGCGCTGCTGGCCGTGCACGGCTCCGAAATCTTCAAGGCGGCGGCCGACAAGGGCGTGATCGTGGCCTACGAAGCTGCCGTGGCCGGTGGCATCCCCATCATCAAGGCGCTGCGCGAAGGCCTGACCGCCAACCAGATCCAGTGGGTGGCCGGCATCATCAACGGCACGACCAACTTCATCCTGTCCGAAATGCGTGACAAGGGCCTGGACTTCGACGTGGTGCTGAAAGAAGCACAACGCCTGGGCTACGCCGAAGCCGACCCCACCTTCGACATCGAAGGCGTGGACGCCGCGCACAAGGCCACGCTGATGAGCGCGATTGCCTTCGGTATCCCCGTGCAGTTCGACAAGGCCTATGTGGAAGGCATCACCAAGCTGGCGGGCGCCGACATCAAGTACGCCGAACAGCTGGGCTACCGCATCAAGCTGCTGGGCATCACCAAACGCACGGACAAGGGCATCGAGCTGCGTGTGCACCCTTCGCTGGTGCCCTCCAAGCGCCTGATTGCCAACGTCGAAGGCGCCATGAACGCCGTGGTGGTGAACGGCGACGCCGTGGGCACCACGCTGTACTACGGCAAGGGTGCGGGCTCCGAGCCCACCGCGTCGGCCGTGATTGCCGATCTGGTGGACATCGCCCGCCTGCACGGCGCGGACCCCGCCCACAGCGTGCCGCCCCTGGCCTTCCAAAGCAGCACCCTGGGCGCTGCCGGCAAGGAACTGCCCGTGCTGCCCATGGCCGAGGTGGTCACCAGCTATTACCTGCGCATCCGCGTGGCCGATGAAGCCGGTGTGCTGGCCAAGATCACCACGCTGCTGGCCAATGCCGGCATCAGCATCGACGCCGTGCTGCAGCGTGAAGCCGATGAAGTGGGCGGCGAAGGCTCGACCCAGACCGACCTGATCATCCTGACCCACGACACCCGCGAAGGCGATATGGACAAGGCGCTGGCTGAAATCCAGGGCCTGCCCACCGTGCTGGCGCCGATCACGCGCATCCGCAAAGAGGAATTGAACTAACTCCCCCTGAGGCGCTGCGCGCCTTCCCCCTCTCTGGCTGCGCCGGAGGGGGACGACGCCCTCGCTGCGGGGCGGCCCTTGCTCGGCGTCCTTGGCGAAAGTTGGCAGGGACACGCCAGCAGGGCTTTTGAATCGAATATTGACGAGGAAGCACCATGCTTTATCTGTCCACCCGCGGTCACGCCGACCGCAAACGCTTTTGCGACATCCTGCTCGAAGGCCTGGCGCCCGATGGCGGCCTGTACCTGCCGGTCGAGTACCCCCAGATCGACGATGCCAAGCTGACCCAGCTGCGCACCACGCTGGCCACCCAGGGCTATGCCGCGCTGGCGTTCGAGATCCTGTCGCTGTACATCGACGACATTCCCGCCGACGACCTGCGCGCCCTGTGCGCCAAGACGTACACCCAGGACGTGTTCGGCACCGAGGCCATCGTGCCCGTGCGCACGCTGGAAGGCAATTTGCGGATTGAAGCCCTGTCCAACGGCCCCACGCTGGCCTTCAAGGACATGGCCATGCAGCTGCTGGGCAACCTGTTCGAGTACGAGCTGACCCGCCGTGGCGAAACGCTGAACATCCTGGGCGCCACCTCCGGCGACACCGGCAGTGCGGCCGAGTACGCCATGCGCGGCAAGCAGGGGGTGCGCGTGTTCATGACCAGCCCCCACGGTCGCATGAGCCCCTTCCAGCAGGCGCAGATGTTCAGCCTGCAGGACGCCAACATCCACAACATCGCCATCGAAGGCGTGTTCGATGACTGCCAGGACATCGTCAAGGCCGTGTCCAACGACCACGCCTTCAAGGCCAAGTACAAGATCGGCACCGTCAACTCCATCAACTGGGCGCGCCTGCTGGCCCAGGTGGTGTACTACTTTGCCGGCTACCTGCAGGCGACGAGCCGCAACGAAGAGAAGGTCAGCTTCACCGTGCCTTCGGGCAACTTCGGCAACATCTGCGCCGGCCATGTCGCGCGCCAGATGGGCCTGCCGATTGCCCAGCTGGTGGTGGCCACCAACGAAAACGACGTGCTGGACGAGTTCTTCCGCACCGGCGTCTACCAGGTGCGCGGCGCGGTCAACACCTACGAGACCTCCAGCCCGTCCATGGACATCTCCAAGGCCAGCAATTTCGAGCGCTTTGTGTTCGACCTGGTCGGCCGGGATGGCGCGCGCACCCAGGCGCTGTTTGCCGAAGGCGTGGCCAAGCAGGGCCAGTTCGACCTGAGCCAGGACGCCTGCTTCCAGGATGCGGCCCTGAAGTACGGCTTTGTCAGCGGCAAGAGCACGCACGCCGACCGTTTGGCTACCATCAAGGACTGCTACCAGCGTCTGGGCCAGATGATCGACACCCACACCGCCGACGGCGTGAAGGTGGCCCGTGAGCACTTGCGCCACGAGCCCATGCTGGTGCTGGAAACCGCCCTGCCGATCAAGTTCGCGGCCACCATCGAGGAAGCCCTGGGCCGCCAGCCCGAGCGTCCCGCCAAGTTCGACGGCATCGAAGACCTGCCCAAGCGTGTGGTGGTCATGCCGGCGGATGTGGAAAAGGTCAAAGCCTATATTCAGCAGCACTGCGACTGAGCCTGGGCTTTAGGCATGAAACTGAGCGCCGGCGCTTGTTCCACAAGCGCCGGTTGCTATTTGGAAGAGAGCACAACGCATGAAAGCCTTGGGCTTTGCCGCTTACTCCGGCGCCGGCAAGACCACCCTGCTGGAGCACCTGATCGCCGCACTGCGTGCGCGTGGGCAGACCGTGTCCACCGTCAAGCACGCCCACCACGACGTGGACATCGACCTGCCGGGCAAGGACAGCTGGCGCCACCGCCAGGCTGGTGCCCAGGAGGTGCTGCTGGTTTGCGACCGGCGCCTGGCGCTGGTGCGCGAGTTCAGCACCGCGCAGGATCTGGACGTGCATGCCATGCTGGCCGAGCTGAGCCCCCAGGTCGACTGGGTGCTGATCGAAGGCTTCAAGCACGGCGACCTGCCCAAGGTGGAAATCTGGCGCCAGCCCGACCCCGCCAGTGGCAAGCCCGCCAAGCCCCTGCGCTTTCCCGAGGATCCGCATGTGGTGGCGCTGGCCACCGACGATGCGGCGGCCCTGCCCCAGCAGCCGCCGGCCCATGTGCAGTTGCTCGACATGAACCAGCCCGCACAGATCGCGGACTGGATGCTGGCCAACGCCAGCCGTTTTGAATACCGTCGCCCACAAGGAGAGCACGCGTGAAGCCCCAAGCCCTGACCACCCTGGACGAAGCCCTGGCCGCCGTACTGGCCCAGGCCCTGCCGCTGGGCGTGGAGCATGTCGACCTGTTCAACGCCGATGGCCGCGTGCTGCGTGCCGATTGCACCTCGGCCCTGCAGGTGCCGCCCCAGGACAACTCCGCCATGGATGGCTACGCCGTGCGCGTGGCCGACCTCCCCGTCGCCGGCGTGGCCCTGCCCGTGAGCCAGCGCATCCCCGCCGGCCATGTCGGCACCGAACTGCAGCCCGGCAGCGTGGCCCGCATCTTCACCGGGGCCCCCGTGCCCCCCGGTGCCGATGCGGTGCTGATGCAGGAAGACACCACCGTGCTGGCAGACGGCCGCGTGCAGTTCAACGCGGTGCCCAAGCCGGGCCAGAACATCCGCCGTGCGGGCGAAGACATTGCCCTGGCCAGCACCGTGCTGGCCGCCGGCACGCGCTTGACGCCCGCCGCCATCGGCCTGGCCGCCAGCATCGGCATGGCCGCGCTGCCCGTGGGCCGCAAGCCGCGCGTGGCGCTGTTCTCCACGGGGGATGAGCTGGTGCTGCCCGGCACCGTGGCCCAGCAGGACATGCGCCCCGGCAGCATCTACAACAGCAACCGCTATTTCCTGCGCGCGCTGCTGCAGCGCCTGGGCTGCGAGGTGGTGGATGGCGGCATCCTGCCCGACCACCGTGTGCAGACCGCCGAGGCCATTCACCGCGTGGCCCAGGACTGTGACCTGGTGCTGTCCAGCGCCGGCGTGTCCGTGGGCGAGGAAGACCACGTCAAGCCGGCCGTGGAGCAGCAGGGCGCGTTGAACCTGTGGATGATTTCCATGAAGCCCGGCAAGCCTTTTGCGTATGGCCAGGTGTTCCGCAACGGCCAGGATGCCCGCCAGGGCGTGGCGCATTTCATGGGCCTTCCCGGCAACCCGGTCTCCAGCTTCATTACCTTTTTGCTGCTGGTGCGGCCCTTTGTCCTGCGCCTGCAAGGCCTGCAGGACGTGGCCCCCCGTGCCACGACGGTCACCGCGCAGTTCGCCTGGCCCAAGCTGGAAAAGCGCCGCGAGTTTCTGCGTGCCCGCCACGACGGCCAGGGCGGGCTGCAGCTGTTCGGCAACCAGGGCTCGGGCGTGCTGACCTCGACGGTGTGGGGCGATGGCCTGATCGACAACCCGCCGCTGACGCCCATCCAGCCCGGCGACAGCGTGCGCTTCATCCCCTTCACCGAGTTGATGTGAGCACCCCGGAGAACAACTCTATGAATATCACCGTGCGTTACTTTGCCTCCATCCGCGAGGCCATGGGCACCGGCAGCGAAGCGCTGCAGACCAGTGCCACCACCGTGGGGGCGCTGCGTGAGGCGCTGATGACCCGCAGCCCCGCGGCCGCGGCCGCCCTGGCCCCGGGCAAGGCCGTGCGCATGGCCCTGAACCAGGACCTGTGCCAGGGCGATGCGCCCCTGAAGGCCGGCGATGAAGTCGCGTTCTTTCCCCCTGTCACCGGGGGCTGAGCCATGAGTGATGCACCCAAGCAGGTGGATGCCGCCATCAGCCGCCGCACGCGCCAGGCCCTGAGCGAGGCCAAGGCCCGCGGCGTGCAGCTGGGCAAGGCCGGTGCGGACAACCTCCGTGCCACAGTGGAAAAGCGCAAGAGCGCCGCAGACGCTTTTGCCAAGCAGCACGAAGCGCTGTTTGCCGAATTCGTGGCGCAGGGCCTGACGCACCGCAAGATGGCCGAGCTGCTCAACGCGCGCGGCATTCCCGCCGCCAAGGGCGGGCCGTGGACCCACGGCCAGGTGCAGCGCATCCTGAACCGCTACGCCGACTGGGCCCAGGCCGCTTCGGCCTGACAGCAGACCGGCGCGCCCTTGCGGGTGCCTGGCTGCGGTTGCTCCAGGCCCTGCGCCCCGGCGTGAGGCCAGCCCTAAAAAAAAGCCATCCCCATGTGGCACGGGGATGGCTTGGGGGCTGCGTCCTGCGGCGGGGCTCAGGTGGCGCTGATGCCCTTGGCCTTGACGATGGCGCTCCAGCGCTCATAGTCCTTGTTCAGGCGCGCCTGCATCTGCTTGCCGTCCTGGAACGAGGCGATTGCGCCGGCCGTCAGCAGCTTTTGCTGCAGTTCCTTGTCCTTGGCCACGATGTCGCGCGTTTCGCTGGCGATGCGGTCAAGAATGGCCTGGGGCGTGCCCAGGGGGGCGATCAGGCCGCCCCAGGAGTCGAAGTCAAAGCCTGGGAAGCCTTGTTCGGACACGGTCCTGGTCTTGGGCAGCAAGGCCTTGGCATTGGGCGAGCTGAGGGCGATGGCCTTGAGCTTGCCGGCATGGATGTGGGGCAGGGCCGCCACCACGTCGGCAAACATGATGCCGATCTGCCCGCCCAGCAGGTCCGCCACGGCCGGGGCGCTGCCACGGTAGGGAACGTGCATCAGGTCGAACTTGCCCAGTTCCTTGAGCTGCTCCATCGCCAGGTGGCCGAAGCTGCCGGTGCCCGAGCTGGTGAAGTTCAGCGGCTCCTTGCTCTCCTTGATGAAACGGATCAGGCCGGCCAGGTCGTCCACGCCCGGAATCACCGCGGGGTTGACCACGATCGCCATGGGCAGGTCGTAGACGGTGGCGACGGCGGCGAAGTCCTTGGTCACGTCGTAGGCATTGTTCTTGTACATCAGCGGCGCCAGCAGGGCCGGCATGCCGAACATGGACAGGTTGTAGCCGTCGGCCGGGCTCTTGATGAAGCTGGCGGTGCCGATGGAGCCGGAAGCGCCGGGCTTGTTCTCGATGATGATCTGCTGGCCCAGGCGCTCGCTCAGCTTTTGCGCCACGATGCGTGCCGCCGTGTCGGTGGGGCCGCCCGCGGGGAAGGCCACGACCATCTTGATGATCTTGCTGGGCCAGGCGGCCTGGGCCCGGCTGTAACCGGTCCAGCCCAGCAGCGGGGCGGCGGCACTCCAGGCCAGCAACTGGCGGCGGCGGATGGATGAGGGGTTCATGCGATGTCTCCTTGTTGTACAAACACGGGCGTCAGATGACGCCGTTTTCCTGCAATGCGGCCAGGGCCGCGGTGTCCAGCTGCAGCAGCTCCTGCAGCACGCTGTGGGTGTGCTCGCCCAGGTGCGGGGGCGGGCGGCGCACGGGCAGGCGTTGGCCGTCCATGGCATAGGGCGGAGCCAGCACGGCCTGGGCGCCGGCTTCGGCGTCGTCGTAGCGGTGCAGCAGGCCGGCCTGGGCGGTGCGCTCGGACTGCAGCGCGTCCAGCATGCCCAGCACCTCGCCACAGGGAATCTGCGCGCGCACCAGACGCTCCAGCAGCTCGGCCCGCGTGAAGCCCTGCAGGGCTTGGCGGATCTGCGGCAGCAGCAGCTCGCGGTGGTCCGAGCGGCCGGTGTTGGTGGCAAAGCGCTCGTCGGCCGCCCAGTCGGGGCGCTGGATCACGTCCTGGCAAAAGCGCTGGAACTGGCCGTTGTTGCCCACGGTGATGACCAGCGGGCCGTCGGCGGCCTCGAACACGCCGTAGGGCACGATGGACGGGTGGGCATTGCCGAACTTGGGCGGGTCCCCGTCCTTGAGCAGGGCTTCCATGCCGTAGTAGGAGGTGATCATCACCCCGCAGTCGTACAGGGCCATCTGCACATGGCGCCCCAGGCCGCTGCGCTGGCGGGCGAACAGGGCCGCCAGGATGGCCTGGGCGGAGTACATGCCGGTGAACATGTCCACGGCGGCCACGCCGAACTTCAGCGGACCCTGGCCGTATTCGCCATTGGTGGCCATGACGCCCGATTCGCCCTGCACCACCAGGTCGTAGCCGGGGCGCTGGGCCTCGGGCGTGAAGCGGGCATAGCCCGAGATTGAGCAGTACACCAGCCGCGGGTTCAGCGCCTGCAGCTGCTCGTAGCCCAGGCCCAGCTTTTCGGCGCCACCGACCTTGAAGTTCTGGATCACCACGTCGCACTGCGCCGCCAGATCCTTGGCGATCTGCGCGCCCTGCGGGCTTTGCAGGTCCAGGGTGATGGAGCGCTTGTTGCGGTTGGCGCTGTTGAAGTAGGAGGTGTTGCGCGTGCCGACGCGCACGCCCCAGTCGCGGGTGTCGTCGCCGCGGGCCGGGTGCTCGACCTTGATGACGTCGGCGCCCAGGTCGGCCAGGGCCATGGCGCACATGGGGCCGGCCAGCACGCGGGACAGGTCAAGGACGCGGACCCCCGCCAGGGGGAGGGGGGCCGCGTGGGTGGATGCAGGCATGGGTGTGGGTCTCCGTCAGGGTGGCCTGTCGCAACTGCGGCGGCCATCGCATAGTGCTTGCATTGTCGGATTGGTATTAATTTTTGACAATTGCAATTAATATTCAACAGATATGAAAACCGAAAGTTGACAATGGACCTGAACGCCCTGGCCTTGCTGGTGGACATCATCGACAGCGGCAACCTCAGCCGTGCGGCGCAGAAGCTGGGCATGAGCCGCGCCAACGTCAGCAAGCGGCTGAACCACTTCGAGAAAAGCCTGGGGGCCGAGCTGCTCAAGCGCAGCACGCGCCAGCTGGAGCCCACGGCGCTGGGGCGCCAGCTGTATGCGCACGGCAAGAAAATCCGCCACGAGCTGATGGCGGCCGAGGAGTCGCTGCAGCACCTGGGGCGCAGCCTGGGCGGCACGGTGCGCCTGAGCGTGCCCAGCGGCTACGGCCAGCACACCATGGCGGCGTGGCTGATGGAGTTCATGCGCCGCTATCCGGAGGTGACGCTGGAGGTGATCTTCGACAACGCCATCGAGGACCTGGTCAAGGGCGCGGTGGACTTTGCCATCCGCGTCATGGGCGATGCGCCCAGCCACCTGGTGACGCACAACCTGGGCACGGTCGAATACGCGGCCTGTGCTGCACCGCAGCTGGTGGCGGACTACGGTCCGGTGCAGACGCTGGCCGCGCTCAAGCAGCTGCCGCTGATCACCTCGGAGCTGACGGGTGAGAAGCTCAAGCTGGCCGGCCAGAGCGCGGACATCCGCCCGCGGCTGATGTCGGCCAACTTCTTCTTTCTGCGCGACGCCATCCTGCAGGGCCTGGGCGCCGGCCTGGTGCCGGACTACATGGTGGCCGACGAGATCGCCTCCGGCCACCTGTTGCGGCTGTCCGTGCCGCAGCGCGACCTGGCCTTCCTGCGCTCCAACCTGTACCTGCTGCACATGCCGTCGCGCTACCAGACCAAGGCCCAGCAGACGCTGATGGCCTTCCTGCTGGACAAGGCGCAGGCCCCGGCCGTGGCTGCCTGAGTCGGGGTGGTGCCGGCATGCAAAAGCCGCCCCTGGGGGCGGCTTTTCTGTGAGCAGTCAGCGCGCGTGGATGCTGGGCTGAAGGCGTATTTCAGGCAGATTCCGTGCCGTTGGGGAGCCGCGGTGCCTTCCACTCCAGCAGCTCGGCCAGGCGCTGGATCACCCAGCCGGCTTCCACGGCCGTGACGACCGAGCCCTCGGCCGCCAGCGCGCTGTGAAAGCCCAGCAGCACACCTTCCTCGCTGGAGTTGCCGCTGTGGTACAGGGTCTGGGCCTGCTCCACCAGGTGGCAGGCCAGGTCCTCGCACAGCTCGTAGCGCGCCACGACTTCGGCGATCGGCGTTTTGAGCACGCCGGCGCGGCTGCGGAACAGGTCGGCAAAACTGGCCGGGGGCTGGATCTGGCTGGTGTCGTCCATCGGGGGCGCTCAGTCGGGGTCGAACAGACGCTCGAAACGCACGATGTCGATTTCCAGCTCACAGGTCACCAGCTGGCCCATGCGGCCGTCCTGCTTGCGCTGGGCCGAGAACAGCGTGGCCCGGCCCTCGAAGTCGTAGTCCGGCAGGTGGATGATGGCGTAGGGGTGGGGCACGAAGCACTGGTGCTCGAACACCACACGGTGTTCGTTGCGGGGCGAGGGGTACAGCATGTACTCCGGCGTGTCGATGGTTTGGGTGGCCATGCGAAAGACAAAAAAAGAGGGTGGCGAAAAGCCGCGGGGCCGCAATGCTACCGTGGCTGGGCAGGGTTTCGCTGGCATGTGGGCATGTGCTGCGCGACCTACGCCACAATCTGCGCCATGACTGCACCCCGTGTTTTGATCCAGCACCAAGATTTTGATGTTTCCGCCGAGCTGGCCGCGCTGCGCGCGGGCGATGCGCGCGTGGGGGCGGTGTGCAGCTTCGTCGGCACGGTGCGCGACCGCAACGAGGGCGCCAGTGTCTCGGCCATGGAGCTGGAGCACTACCCCGGCATGACGGAAAAGTGCATCGAGGCCATCATCGACCGCGCCGTGGCGCGTTTCGGCATCTTCGGTGCGCGCGTGATCCATCGCATCGGGCCGCTGCAGCCCCTGGACCAGATCGTGCTGGTGGCCGTCACCTCGGCCCACCGCGGCATGAGCTTTCAGGCCTGCGAGTTCATCATGGACTACCTGAAGTCCGAGGCCCCGTTTTGGAAAAAAGAGCAGACCCCCGAAGGTGCACGTTGGGTGGATGCACGCGTCAGCGACGAACAGGCCCTGGCCCGCTGGGCCGAGACCCCCGCCCACTGACGCCCTGCGCCGGCCACCGGGGCGCGACGGGCCTCCCCGGTGGCCGGCGGTGCTGCCATGCCCCCAACGCACACCGCACGACGGCGTCAGGCCCGGGCGACAGCGGGGCGCCGCCTTGGCCGACAGACGCCGGCTGCGTGGCGGGCCACCATGGCCGGCAGGATCCACCTGGTCCAAGGAGGGCTGCCATGAGCCGGTCGATTGCTGTGCTGGTCACCGAGGGGTTTGAGGACAGCGAATACCTCTCGCCCGTGGACGCCCTGCGGGCCGCAGGCTATGCCATCTTCCACATCGATGTGGAGCCAGGGCGCATCGTCAAGAGCCGCGCGGAGCAACTGCCGCTGCGCATCGATCTGGGCATCAACCAGGCGCGGGCGGCCGACTATGCGGGCCTGCTGATCCCCGGCGGGCGTTCGCCCGGCGTGCTGCGCCGCGACCCGCGGGTGCTGCAGTTCGTGCGTGACTGCGATGCGCGCAGGCTGCCGATCTTCGCCATCTGCCACGGCCCGCTGCTGCTGGTCAGTGCCGGCGTGGTGCGCGGCCGCGCCATGACCGGCGTGGCGCAGATTGCGGATGACCTGCAGCACGCGGGTGCCAGCTATGAGGACAGCCCGGTGGTGGTGGCCGACCGCCAGCTGGTCACCAGCCGCACGCCGGAGGACCTGCCACTGTTCAACGCCGCGATGCTGCAGCTGCTGGCCGAGCACCACCCGCCGCTGTGAAGCGCACACCCCGCTGCACGGCGCGGGCATGAAAAAACGGGCCCAGGAGCCCGTTTTTTGCTTGGCGAGGGAGGGCTGACCAAAGACCGTCGTCCCGCGTGTACTGTGCCGCGCTTACTGCTTGACGGCTTCCATCTGCAGCACCAGACGCACGTTCTTGGGGAAGCCCCAGTCCACGCCGTAGTTCACGCCCCACTGGGTGCGGTCGATGGTCGCCTCGAAGTCGCCGCCGCAGACTTCGCGCTTGAGCATGGGGCTGTCGTAGCAGGTGAACTTGTTGGACTTGATGGTGATGGGGTGGGTCTGGCCGTTCAGGGTCAGCTGGCCGGTCACTTCCTTGAGCTTGTCGCCGTCGAAGACGAACTTGTCGGAGACGAACTTGGCTTCGGGAAACTTCTCGGCGTTGAAGATTTCCGCGCTCTTGAGGTGCTTGTCGAAAGCGGCGGTGCCGGAGTTCACCGAGTTCATGTCCAGCGCCACTTCCACCTTGCCGCTCTTGCCGGCCTTGTCGAACTGCACGGTGCCGCTCTTCTTGTCGAAGCGCACGCGGTTGGTCGAGGCGCCGAAGTGGTCGATCTCGAAGGTCGCGAAGGTGTGGGTGGGGTCGATGGCGTAGGCCGCAGGGGCCGCGTGGGCGGCGGTGGCCAGCAGGCCGGTGGCAGCCAAAGCAATCAGGGTCGAGCGCATGGTGGAATCTCCTTGGTGAAAAGCGGGAACAAAGAACACAGATAAAAAAGAGAGCTGCCTGCGCGCGCATTCATTAGGTTTCAAGCCATAAAGCATAGGAAAACTAAGTGCAGCGGGCGCCAGCTGCTTCCAAAACAGGCTTTAGAGCTTGCCCACGCCGGTCAGGGCCAGCTTGAACTGCACGTTCACCTCGTCGGCCACCATGGAGGTGTCGGCCCAGTCGCCGTCGCCGATCTTGAAGCTCAGGCGCTTGAGCGGCAGCGTCCCGGACGCCGTGGTGGTGGCACCTGATTGCGCCAGCTGCACGGGCACGGAGACCTTCTGCGCCTGGCCCTTGATGGTCAGCGTGCCGTCGATCTGGTACTTGCCGCCACCCAGGGCCTTGACGGCGCTGGAGTCGAACGTGGCCTTGGGGAACTTGGCGATGTTGAACCAGTCGGCGCTGAACAGGTTGCTGTCGGTCTCCTTGGAGCCCATGGTGGCGCTGCCGGTGTCCACGGTGAAGTGGATCTTGCTGGTCTCGGGCTTGGCGGTGTCGAACTGCACCTGTGCGCTGAACTGCTTGAAGTGGCCGCTGACGGGCACGCCGAGCTGCTTGGCGCTGAACTGGATACTGCTTTGCGCAGGCACCAGGGCCTGCTGCGCCATGGCGGCGGTGCCCAGCAGGGCGGCGCTGGCCAGCACGGTGGCACGCAGTGGGGAGGTGAAAGTCATGGTCAATCCTTGTGGCATTCGCAAACAATGGGATGGAAGGGGGTCAGCGTGCGCTGCCGGGCCACATGCGGCGCAGCAGCCCGTCGCGGTCGATCACCTGGTGCTTGAGCGCAGCGGCGATGTGCAGGCCGGCCAGGCCCAGCAGGGCGTACGCGCTCAGCTCGTGCCAGGGCTTGATGGCCTCGGCCAGGGCGGGGCTGGCGGGCACGAAGTCGGGCAGCTGCCACAGGCCGAACCAGACGATGGGAAAGCCCGCCGCCGAGCTGTAGGCCCAGCCAATCAGCGGCACGGCGAAGAACAGCGCGTACAGCAGGTGGTGCACGCCATGGTGGGCCAGGTGCTGCCAGCGCGGCATGGCAGCGGCCATGCGCGCAGGCAGGGCCGGTGGGCGGTGGGCCAGGCGCCAGACCAGGCGCAGCACGCTCAGCAGCAGGATGGTCACGCCGGCCCACTTGTGCCAGTTGTAGTACTTGAGCTTGGCGGGCGAGAACGGCAGTCCCACCATGTACCAGCCGAACACCAGCAGACCCAGCAGGGCGGCGGCCAGCACCCAGTGCAGGGCAATCGCGGTGGTGGTGTAGCGGTGGGCGGGGGAGGAGGGCATGGTGCGGGACAAAGGGGGCAAAAGCAGGCAGTCTAGAAGGCACCCTCTGACACAGCATTCAATGCACTTGATGACAAGATTCAAAAGATTGCAAGGAACTTTGCGGCACAAGCTGGCATCACGGGCCGGATGGATGGGGCCTTTTCAGGCCAGGCAGCCCCTTGAAAACCCTGGGCAAGCCCTTAGCTGTGAAGCAGTTATTGATTTGCTGTTGAAGGAAGCCACCCATGCGCATCGACAAGCTCACCACCAAATTCCAGGAAGCCCTGGCCGACGCCCAGACCCTGGCCCTGGGCAACGACCACGCCTACATCGACCCCCTGCACCTGCTGGCCGCCATGCTGCGCCAGAACGACGGCCCCAAGGCCCTGCTGCAGCGCGCCGGCGCCAATGTGGCGGCCATGTCCACGGCCGTGGAAAACGCCGTCAAGCAGTTGCCCGAGGTTCAGGGCCACGACCAGGTCACCATCGGCTCCGAGCTGGGCAAGCTGATGCAGGCCACGGAAAAGGAAGCCATCAAGCGCGGTGACCAGTTCATCGCCAGCGAACTGTTTGTGCTGGCGCTGGCCGACAGCGACACCAAGGCCGCCAAGATCGCCAAGGAGCATGGTCTGACCCGCAAGGCCATGGAGGCCGCCATCAGCGCCGTGCGCGGCGGCCAGACCATGGACAGCGCCGAAGGCGAAAGCCAGCGCGAGGCCCTGAAGAAATACACCCTGGACCTGACCGAGCGCGCCCGCATGGGCAAGCTGGACCCGGTGATCGGCCGCGACGACGAGATCCGCCGCGCCATCCAGGTGCTGCAGCGCCGCAGCAAGAACAATCCCGTGCTGATCGGTGAGCCCGGCGTGGGCAAAACCGCCATCGTCGAAGGCCTGGCGCAGCGCATCGTCGAGGGCGAAGTGCCCGAAACTCTGAAAGACAAGCGCGTGCTGGTGCTGGACATGGCCGGCCTGCTGGCCGGCGCCAAGTACCGCGGCGAGTTCGAGGAGCGGCTGAAGGCCGTGCTCAATGACGTGGCCAAGGACGAGGGCCGCATCATCCTGTTCATCGACGAAATCCACACTATGGTCGGCGCTGGCAAGGCCGAAGGCGCCATGGACGCCGGCAACATGCTCAAGCCCGCGCTGGCGCGCGGCGAGTTGCACTGCATCGGCGCGACCACGCTGGACGAGTACCGCAAGTACATCGAGAAGGACGCGGCGCTGGAGCGGCGCTTCCAGAAGGTGCTGGTGGAAGAACCCTCGGTGGAGGACACCATCGCCATCCTGCGCGGTCTGCAAGTGCGTTATGAGGCACACCATGGCGTGGACATTACGGACCCCGCTATCGTTGCTGCAGCGGAGCTGAGCCACCGCTACATCACCGACCGCTTCCTGCCCGACAAGGCCATCGACCTGATCGACGAGGCCGCGGCCAAGATCAAGATCGAGATCGACTCCAAGCCCGAGAGCATGGACAAGCTCGAGCGCCGCATGATCCAGCTGAAGATCGAGCGCGAGGCCATGAAGAAGGAAAAGGACGAGGCCTCGCAAAAGCGCCTGCAGCTGATCGAGGACGAACTGCTCGAGCTGGAGCGCGAGTACGCCGACCTGGAGGAAATCTGGAAGGCCGAAAAGGCCAGCGCCCAGGGCTCCGAGCAGATCCGCAAGGAAGTGGATGCCATCCGTACCCAGATCGAAGAGCTCAAGCGCAAAGGTGACTTCAACAAGGTGGCCGAGCTGCAGTACGGCAAGCTGCCCGCGCTGGAAAAGCAGCTCAACGAGGCCCAGGCCAGCGAGGCCGATGGCGCCGCGCCCAAGCACAAGCTGCTGCGCACCCAGGTCGGGGCCGAAGAGATTGCCGAGGTGGTCAGCCGCGCCACGGGCATTCCCGTGTCCAAGATGATGCAGGGCGAAAAGGACAAGCTGCTGCACATGGAAGCCAAGCTGCACGAGCGCGTGGTGGGCCAGGACGAGGCGATCTCGGCCGTGGCCAACGCCATCCGCCGCTCGCGCTCGGGCCTGTCCGACCCCAACAAGCCGCTGGGCAGCTTCCTGTTCCTGGGCCCCACGGGCGTGGGTAAGACCGAGCTGTGCAAGGCGCTGGCCGGTTTCATGTTCGACAGCGAAGAGCACCTGGTGCGCATCGACATGAGCGAGTTCATGGAAAAGCATAGCGTGGCACGCTTGATTGGTGCGCCCCCCGGCTATGTGGGCTATGAAGAAGGTGGCTATCTGACCGAGGCCGTGCGCCGCAAGCCCTACAGCGTGCTGCTGCTGGACGAGGTGGAAAAGGCCCACCCCGACGTGTTCAACGTGCTGCTGCAGGTGCTGGACGATGGCCGCCTGACGGACGGCCAGGGCCGCACCGTGGACTTCAAGAACACGGTCATC
This sequence comes from Comamonas sp. CAH-2, assembly GCF_009668305.1. Taxonomy (NCBI): domain Bacteria; kingdom Pseudomonadati; phylum Pseudomonadota; class Betaproteobacteria; order Burkholderiales; family Comamonadaceae; genus Comamonas; species Comamonas sp. CAH-2. The sequence continues at coordinate 54,926 of NZ_VSWF01000010.1, read as the reverse complement.
GTGATGACCAGCAACATCGGCTCGCACCTGATCCAGGCCATGGTCGGTGAGGACAGCGAGGACATCAAGGATGCGGTGTGGGGGGAACTTAAATCCCATTTCCGACCCGAATTCCTCAACCGTATCGATGAAACCGTGGTCTTCCACGGCCTGGATGCGGCGCACATCGAGGCCATTGCCCAGATCCAGCTGCAGTTGCTGCAGCGCCGTCTGCAAAAAATGGACCTGGAAATGCACGTGACAGCGCCTGCTTTGGCAGAGTTGGCTAAAGTAGGGTTTGATCCGGTCTTTGGCGCACGTCCGCTGAAGCGGGCCATCCAGCAGCGCATCGAGAACCCGCTCTCGCGCCTGTTGCTGGAAGGCAAGTTCCCGCCCAAGAGCCGGATCGAGGTTTCGGTGGACCCTGTCCAGGCCCCCGGAGTCTTCAATTTCGGCCTGGATGCTGCCGACGGCAGCATCTGATCCGGAACGGCCAGCGCCGCAAGGGGCTGGCCGCATCGAGAAAGGGATTGCTTTGAACGATTTTTTGAACTGGGCCACCCGGTGGACCGTCCGCATCGTCCTGCTCATGGTCGGTGTCGTGTTCTTTCTGAGCCTGCTCACCGTGGGCTGTCTGCTGGCAGCCCTGTGGGGGCTGCGGGCGCTGTGGGCCAAGCTCACCGGTCAGCCTGTGACGCCCTGGGTCATGCCCATGCGCGCGGCCAGCAGCTGGACCAGCATGTACCAGCGCGCCGGCGGTTTTGGCGGCATGGCGGCGCAATCGGCGGCGGCTGCCGAAACGGCGCCCCCTTTCAGCACTGCGCCCGGCAGCAAGCGTGGCGGCATCCTGTCCCAGGTCGCCGGTGATGTGAGCGACGTGCAACCCCGCGAAGTCCACGAGCGCTGAGCCGGCCTTCCCAGGAAGGTCCCAACGAGAGAGAACGCGACGGAGACAACGCCAGCATGCACCTTCCTTCCCCCTGGCAGCAAGCCTTTGAGCTGCAATACCAGGCCAGCCGCCAGCACGTGGACGTGCCCGAGCTGGTGCGCCGAGAACGCCTGTTGCGCCTGCAGAAATTGCTGCACGAACATGGCACCACCCTGGCGGCCGCAGTGCAGGCCGACTTTGGCGTGCGCTCTCCCCAGTTGACCGAGATGGCCGACCTCATGGTGCTGCGCACCATGCTGCAACAGACGCTGCGCCAGCTCAAGCGCTGGATGCGCACGCAGCGCGTCTGGACCCCCTTGCACCTGTTGCCCGCCACGGCGCGCATCGAACGCCAGCCGCTGGGGGTGGTGGGCATCATCTCGCCGTGGAACTATCCCCTGCAGCTGGCCCTGGGCCCGGCGATTGCGGCCCTAGCGGCCGGCAACCGCGTGCTGCTCAAGCCCAGCGAACTGACACCGCACACCTCGGCCCAGCTGGCGCACGTGATCGGCCAGTTCTTCAGCCCCGAGGAGTTCTGCGTCATCCAGGGCGATGCCCAGGTGGCCAGCCAGTTTGCCGGCCTGCCCTTCGACCACCTGGTGTTCACCGGTTCGACCGCCGTTGGCCGCAAGGTGGCCATGGCCGCGGCCCAGCACCTGACGCCGACCACGCTGGAGCTGGGTGGCAAGTCCCCCTGCATCATCGGCAACGACTGCGATCTGGCACAGGCCGCCGTGCGCATTGCCCACGGCAAGCTGCTGAACGCCGGGCAGACCTGCATCGCCCCCGACTACCTGCTGCTGCCGCGCGGGCGCGAGCAGGCTTTCGAGCAGGCCTACCGCAAGGCCGTGGCCCAGCTGTTTCCCGCCCTGGCCGGCAACCCGGACTACGCCGCCATCATCAACCAGAAGCATTTCAACCGCTTGCGCAACTTGGCCCAGCAGGCGGAAAGCGAGGGCGCACATGTGCAGTGGCTGGAGGCCGGTCCTGCCAGTGCCAGCCCCGCGTCGGCCGCACCCGGCTGGGGCGATGCGGTGCAGCGCCAGATGACACCGGCCCTGGTGTGGAACGTGCACTCTGAGATGGACATCATGCGCGAGGAGATCTTCGGGCCCTTGCTGCCGGTGATCAGCTACGACCACCTGGACGATGTGGTGAAGGCCATCAACGCCGGGGAGCGGCCGCTGGCCCTGTACTGGTTCGGGCAGGATGTGCAGCAGCGTGACAGCGTGCTGCGCCGCACGGTCAGCGGTGGCGTGACCGTCAACGACACCCTGATGCACGTGGCGCACGACAACCTGCCGTTTGGCGGCGTGGGCTCCAGTGGCTGGGGGGCGTACCACGGAGAGCATGGATTTTTACGCTTTTCTCACCAAAAGGGGGTCTTTTTGCAAGCAAAATGGAGCCCTGCTGCTTGGCTCTACCCCCCGTATGGCGCCAAGTTCGAGCGTGTCATGGCGCTCCTCAAGCGCTTGCACTGAGCGCTTGCCACTCTGAAAACGCCCCGAATGGCCTGGCGTGGCTTGCGCTGCGACAGGCCTAGCACATCCTTTTTGAAGGGGCAAGAAACCGGATACAGCCGTACTTGGGCAAATGGCTACAAACGAAAGGCCTGAGGTGAAAAACCGTTTTCACTGACAATTGCCGACTTTCGTTTTCAACACCTGTTCCCGTTTCCGGTTTTTCCATGTCCAATTACCAGGTTCGTCCTGCAACCCTTCGCGATGCGAAGGCGATTGCACAAATCCACACTGCTTCTGCGCTGGAAGCCTACCGTGGCATCGTGCCTGACGATCAACTGAAAGCCATGTCTTCCGTCGAGAAGCGCCAAGCTTACTGGCGTGAGGCCATTGAGTACTGCGAGCCGCAAGTGCAAGTGGCCATCGACGGCGACAAGATCGTAGGCTTTGTTGGCTTTGACCGTTCCCGTGACGAGAAGTCGCGCCAGACCACTGGCGAAATCTGGGCCATCTACGCGGCCCCTTCGCACTGGAACAAGGGCGTCGGCGTGACACTGTGGGACGCTGCGCGCGAAGGCCTGCTCGAAGAAGGCTGCACCAACGTCACCGCCTGGGTCCCTTTGCGCAACGAGCGTGCCCTGCATTTCCATGAGATGGCAGGCTTCAAGCGCGAGATGTCGACCGCCAAGACGGCGGTGATTGCCGGCATCAAGATCGAGGAAGTCCGCCTCAAGCGGCCCTTGAACTGATCGCTGTCCACGGCCCGCTTCGGCGGGCCGATTTTTTTGTACCCTGACCAAGGAAATTTCCATGCTGCACTGGCACCACCAAGGCGTTGACCACCAAGCTGCTTGGCGCAGTGAAAGCGGCCTGCCCGCGCCACGCCGCGTGGTGGTGGCGGACGACACCCTGTCCGCCGATACCGCCTACCGCCTGGCGTGCGAGGGCACGGCCCTGTTGTGGCAGGGAGACTTCCAGAACGCGCGGCACCTGCTGGATGCGCTCAAGCGCCGCCTGGACAAGCCCGCGCGCAAACCGGCCGGCAAGGCCGCAGGCCGGGGCAAGCCACGCCCGGCCGCGGAGCCGGTCAGCTCGGCCCAGGCCTTCCACCTGCACCGCCAGGCCCAGGGCCAGCGCGCCCGGGTGCTGAACAGCCTGCTGGTGCCGCTGCAGCCCGATTACGGCATGCAACTGCGCCGTGCGCCCGACTGGCGCGAAGCCTGCACCCAGGCCTGGGGCGCACCCAGCGGTGATGCCGGTGTGCAGGCGGTGGCGCTGCGCGAGTTGCTGGGCGTGGTCGGTGCCTATGAGTGGCGCAAGAAGGGCGTGGCCATGCCGGTGCTGGGGGCGCAGGCGCGCATCCATCCGCACTATGGCGTGTTCTCGCCGGTGCGCGGAGAGTATGTGGACCTGGTCGCCCAGGCGCCCTTGCCGGCCGTGGGCCAGGCGCTGGCCTTCGACATCGGGGTGGGTACGGGCGTGCTCTCGGCGCTGCTGGTGCAGCGCGGCGTGCGCCAGGTGGTGGGCACGGACCTGTCGCCACGCGCCCTGGCCTGCGCCCAGGAGAATCTGCAGCGCCTGGGCCTGTCGCAGCGCGTGCAGTTGCAGGCCTGCGACCTGTTCCCCGAAGGGCAGGCCGGCCTGATCGTCTGCAACCCGCCCTGGCTGCCGGCCCGCGCCGTGACCACGCTGGAGCAGGCCGTGTACGACGAGCACAGCGCCATGCTGCGGGGCTTTCTGACCGGTCTGCGCGCGCACCTGCTGCCGCAGGGTGAGGGCTGGCTGATCCTGTCGGACCTGGCCGAACACCTGGGCCTGCGCAGCCGTGCCGAGCTGCTGGACTGGATCGAGGTCGCCGGCCTGCAGGTGGTGGGCAAGCTGGACGTGCGCCCGCGCCATGGCAAGGCACAGGACGCGAGCGACCCGCTGCACGCTGCGCGCGCGCAGGAAGTCACCTCGCTGTGGCGCCTGCAGGCGCGTTGATGGCGAGCTGAGAGCGCTTCAGCTGGGCGTGTCCAGGCTGCGCTCGGGCAGCATGTCGGCCAGCTGCTGGCGCAGGGCTTCGGCCCGCTCGGCACCGGCATGCAGGTGCACGGCGCCCAGCAGCTGATCGCGGGCGTGCAGCATGCTGTCCACATCCCGGGCTTCGCGCAGCATCTGGCGCAGGTGGTGGGCGGTGTCGTGCAGGCGGTTGGCAAACATGCGTTCGCACAGGTCGAACAGGTGCATGCGCACGCCCGCCAGGCTGATGGGGGCGCTGGCACTGGGGGGCTCGGATGCTGCCGTGGTCCGTGCAGCGCTGGGTTGCTGCAGGTAGCCGTCCTCCAACAGACGCTGCACCAGCGCCGCCCCCTGGCCGTGGTACATGGCCTGCAGCTGGGTCAGGGGCGTGCCCTCGGCCAGCAGCAGCAGGGAACGCTCGCGCAGGCTCAGGTGGCGCTGGCCAGGGGCCAGCTCCAGCAGGGCTTTGGGCGTGCGTTGCAGGGACATCGGTCGATTGCACACAAGCTGTGTGACAGCACGATGAAGCCGCGGCAGGAATGCCCCAGGCTTGCGACAATGGCAGGCTTGGATGGCTACAAGCCCTCCATATTGATAGCTGCCTGCGCTTGATGGACAAGCGCTGGAGCGTGATTTTGATCTGAATGCACCCGTGGGTGCCGCTGAAAATTCCATGAGACTGTTGTTGGCCCCGATGGAGGGTTTGCTGGACTTTGTGCTGCGCGATGTGCTGACCCGGGTGGGCGGGGTGGACCGCTGCGTCTCGGAGTTCATCCGCGTCAGCGGCTCGCTACTGCCGGACCGGGTGTTTCTGCGCTATATGCCGGAGCTGCGGCACGGTAGCCGCACCCTGGCCGGCGTGCCGGTGCGGGCGCAGTTGCTGGGCTCGGACCCGGTCAGCATGGCCGAGAACGCGGCCGCGCTGGCGCGCCTGCAGCCCGAGGGCATCGATCTGAACTTCGGCTGCCCGGCCAAGACCGTGAACCGCCACGGCGGCGGGGCGTCGATGCTGCAGGACCCCGAGGCGATCGCCACCCTGGTGGCCGCCGTGCGCCGCGCCGTGCCGGCCCACCTGCCGGTGTCGGCCAAGATGCGCCTGGGTTTCAACGACAAAAGCCTGATGCGCGAGTGCGCGCTGGCCATGGCCGAAAACGGCGCCTGCGAGCTGGTGGTGCACGCCCGGACCAAGGTGGAGGGCTACCGCCCGCCGGCCTACTGGGAGCTGATCCCCGAGATTGCGGCCGCCGTGCGCGTGCCCGTGGTGGCCAATGGCGAGATCTGGACCGTGCAGGACGCGCTGCGCTGCCGTGCGCAGTCCGGCTGCAGCGACCTGATGCTGGGCCGCGGCAGCGTGGCCGACCCGGGCCTGGCCCTGGCGGTGCGCCAGGCGCTGGCGCAGGGCGCGCAGGAGGCACCCGCGCTGCCAGCCGCGCTGCCACCCGTGGTGGCCTGGGCGGATTTGCTGCCCCACATCCAGCGCTTTTGGTGGATGGTCTGCCGCGACCTGACGCCCAACCAGCGTGCTGGCCGGCTCAAGCAGTGGCTGAACCTGATGCGCCGTCGCTACCCCGAGGCCGAGGTGGCGTTCCAGTGCGTGCGTGTGATCACCCAGCAAAGCCTGGTGACGGCGTGGATCGAGCAGGAGTGCGCACGCTGCGGCGTGCCCTTCGTGCTACACAAACAAGAGCTCGCTGCGTACGAAGACCGCATGCCTGACGGCGATTACGTGCTGGAATGAAGCACTGACGAGCGCAGGCAGCTGCGCTTTTCAGAGCAAATGGTCGGGCGCCAGCGGGCCGATCAGCTGGATCATCAGCCGCAGCGGCAGGCTGGCATCGGGTTCGCTGCGGCGGTCGCCCCAGTCGCTGCCCGCCGGGGCGCGCCACACCAGGCCGTGCGGCGTGTCCTCGACCCGCCAGGCGGCCTCCTGCAGCGTGGCCTCGATGTTGGCCGTGGCTTCCTGGGCCAGCTGGCGCGAGGCGATGAGCAGGGCGATCTCGGTGTTCTGCAGCTGTGAGCGCATGTCCAGGTTCATAGAGCCGACCACGGTCAGCTTGTGGTCCAGCACCAGCATCTTGGAGTGCAGCATGGCGCGCGACTGGCCTTGCGAGCCGGTGATCGTGCCCGCCGTGCCGCGGAGCGTGCCGGTGCCGACGCGGCCGTCTTGGAGGCTGCGCAACTCATACAACTCGATCCCCTGCTGCAGCAAGGCCAGGCGGTGGCGCGCATAGCCGGCATGGGCCAGCGGTGCATCGTTGGAGGCCAGCGAGTTGGTCAGGATGCGCAGCCGGATGCCCCGCGCGCGTGCGCGGGTAAAGGCCTGCTTCATGTCGTCGCCCGGCACGAAGTAGGGCGAGACGATGAGGATGTCGCTGCTGGCCTGGTCAATCAGGGCCAGCAGACCGCTGACCACATTGTCCTGGCCGACCACCGGGGCCAGCACCTGGCGCAGGGCCTGGCGGTTGGGTGAGGTCGGCTGGCCGCGCGGCGCGGCCTCCTGCGTGGGCGGCAGGCGGATCGGCAGCAACTGGCTGGCATGGCTGTCCTCGGCATCGGCTGGCGGCGTGGCGGCTGTATCGCCGACGGCGGCGCTGCCGGTGTCTGGTGGCGCGTCCTCGGGCGGCGGCGGAATCTTCCCCGGGGCGTCGGCCAGCACCAGGGCTGGCGCCCAGATCCAGGGTACGGCACGCAGGTCCATGGGCTGCAGCTCTGCGGTTTTGCTGCTGGCGATGGCGGCCTGCACCAGCGCCTGTTCATGGTCTTCACTGGTGCGCGCGCGCAGGCGCAGGCGCAGCAGTTCGCGCTCGGACACCAGCGCGCTGACGGGGTAGGCGCGGGCGTCGTTCCAGTAGCGGTCGAAGCTGGCGGACAGCTGGCGCACGGCGGCGCCGGCGGCCATCACATCCAGGTCGATGAAGTTGTCGCTGTCCAGGGCATCGAAGTAGGCGTCGCCCAGGTTGCGCCCGCCGGTGATGCCGATGCTGTTGTCGGCAATGAACAGCTTGTTGTGCATGCGCTGCTGCGCGCGCTGGAAATCGGTCAGCGTGGACAGCGCCCGCAGCATGGTCGAGCCGCGTGGCCCCGTCAGCGGGTTGAACATGCGCATCTCGATGCCGGGCACAAACGCCAGGCGCATGACCTGCGCGTTCTTGCCGGCACCATGGAAGTCATCCAGCAGCACCCGCACGCGCACCCCACGCTGTGCGGCCTGGACCAGGGCTTCCAGCAGGCGGGCGGTGCTGGCATCGGCGTGGATGGCGTAGTACTGCAGGTCCAGGGTCTGGGTGGCGGCCTGCACCAGGGCCAGGCGGCTGGTGAAAGCTGCCTGGGCGCCGCCCAGCAGGGTGAAGCCCGAGGTGTAGCGCGTGCCGGCGGCCTGGCGCTGGTTCTGCACCATCTGCCCCAGGGGCGTGGCCTGTGGGGCCGCCAACGCCGTGCTGGCCGTGCGTGGCGGCATGGGCGGCAGGCTGCCGCAGGCCGTCAAGCCCAGGGCACTGGCGCAGAGCAGGCCGTACAGGGCCAGGCGTCGCCGGGCGCGGCCAAAGCGTGCAGGCAGAAGAAAAGGCATGCAGGAATTTATAAGACGGCGCGGTGGCGCAGGCCTGTCAGACGCCAGAGGTTTTGCACGGGGGCTCAGGCCTAAAACTGGTCGCGTCCCGCCACTCGGGCCACAATGCGCAGGTCGTTGCCGATGCGGCTGACGTCCTGCCACTGCAGCGGCACACCCTGTGCCAGCTCGTCCAGCGGGCCGAAGTTGGCCAGCCCCATGCCGCCGGTGCCCAGCAACTGGGGGGCCAGGTAGAGCAGCAACTCATCGACCAGGCCTTCGCGCAGCAGGGAGCCATTGAGCTTGAAGCCGGCTTCCACATGCAGCTCGTTGGTGCCGCGGGCGGCCAGATCGCGCAGCATGGCGGCCAGATCGACCTTGCCGTGTGCGTTCGGCAGTGCAATCACGGTAGCGCCCAGCGCTTGCAACGCCTGGGTTCTGGATGGATTGTGGCTGGAGGTGTAGATGGTGCAACCGCTGGGTGCTTTTAAAATATGCGCATCGAGGGGCATGTCCAGGTGGCTGTCGATCACTACCAGCTTGGGCTGGCGGGGCGTGGCCACCTCGCGCACATTCAGGCGCGGGTTGTCTTGCAGCACGGTGCCTATCCCTGTGAGGATGGCGCAGGCCCGGGCCCGCCAGGCGTGTCCGTCGGCACGCGCAGCGGGGCCGGTGATCCACTGGCTGCGGCCGTTGTGCAAGGCCGTGCTGCCATCCAGCGAGGTGGCCGCCTTCATGCGCACCCAGGGTGTGCCCCGCACCATGCGGCTGAAGAAACCCAGGTTCAGCTCGCGCGAAGCCAGGCCGGCATCGGTATCCACCTCGACCTGCACCCCGGCGGCCCGCAACTTGGCAAAGCCTTGGCCGGCCACCTGCGGGTTGGGGTCGGTGATGGCGCCGACCACCTGGGCGATGCCGGCGTCGATCAACGCATGGCAGCAGGGGCCGGTGCGCCCGGTGTGGGAGCAGGGCTCCAGCGTGACATAGGCCGTGGCCCCCTGGGTGCTGTGGCCTTGCGCCGCGGCATCGCGCAGCGCCATGACCTCGGCATGCGGCCCGCCGGCTTGCTGGGTGAAGCCCTGGCCGATGACCTGGCCCGTGGCGGACACCAGCACACAGCCCACGCGCGGGTTGGGGTTGGAAATGAAAAGCGCCTGACGGGCCAGATCAAGCGCTTGTTGCATGAAGGGGGAGTGGGTCATCTTGCCCCGGATGGTAATCCAAGCGCGACCAGGCTCATTTGTCCCAGCAACTGGCGTTGTAGCTGCTGTCGCCTTGCTTCTTACCCGCCGCCCCGCGAATGCCGGTGTGGGTCAGTGTGTAGGTACCGCACTGGTCGCTGGCCTGGGGGCCCGGCGATTTGGGGGTTGCCGCCAGGCTGAATGCCATTTCTGTATTGTTGGCGGCAAACCCGATCGTGTAGCGCTTGCTTTTGTCATTCGCCCAGGTCAACGCGTCGGGTAGTTCGGTGGGATAAACACCGGTGGCGGTGGAGGCGCGCTCCAACCACTGCTGGGCCTGAAGCAGCCCCGCCCGAGCATCGGCCCGGTGGCCACGCTGCACATAACTGGTGTAGCTGGGGTAGGCGATCCCCCCCAGAATGCCGATGATCGCGACCACGATCATCAATTCGATGAGAGTAAAACCATCTTGTCGGCTGTGCGAATGCTGGTGCATGAGGTTTGCGTTCCTTCTTCTTACTTCAATTGGCGCCAACTGGGGCGCATGGAGCTTTCTGGCATGCGTGCCAGGGTATCGCGGCCACCCCCACCCCCGGTTAGGTCGACAATCCGGTCTCGTTTGGTGATCAGAATAGGGGTGCCCGTCTTGACCGCCGCACGGTCCACGTTCAGGTCGTCGGCGTTGTAGAGGCCATCGCCGTTGTAGTCCACAAGTTGAATGGTGGCGCGTTTACCGTCCATGATGTTGATCAGGGTGCGGAACTGGCTGCCGGCGCTGGTGTCGACCTTCACCGGGACACAGCTTTCATTGATGTTGTCGCTTTCGCTGTTCTTGATGCCTGAGGGCGTCTCTGAATAAACGGCCAGAATGTTGCTGCCATCAAAGAACTGCATGGGCTTGAGCAGACGCTCACCAGTGACCGGAAAATCGAGGTACCAGCCCTTGTAGTTTTTCCAGGTCTCCGCCTTCAGTTCCTGTGTGGCGGTGACGGTGGCAAAGTCACCGTCCACGGTCGTGATACTCTGTTTGGCCAAGGTCACGCCGGTTGCTCCCATGGTGCCTACAGGGGCTGGCGTGGGAACGCAGCTGGTGTTGGTGCTGCAATCGTTGCTCCCAGGGTGAACCTCCAGCGAGGTTTTGTCGGCATTCATGCGGTAACGCGTGCTGTCGAGCACGGAATACAGTGTTTGCACGTTCTGCGTGATGTCAGTGCGTCGGTCGTTGGATGTGACGTTGCGGCCGGTGCCGAAAGCCACCATCATGCCTCCCACGGGAACCGTCTTGGCATTCTTGCCCTCGCCCACCACCATGCTCCGGTCGTTGGCCCGCACAGTAGGCGGTGCAGTGATGGGTTGAACTTGATTGCGTGTGCCATTCAGTGCCACAGGGCCGCGTGCGGTGAAAAGCGGTCTGTTGTTTCCGAATGCCACCTGCCAATTGCTGTCATTGGCGCTGGTGAGATCAAACTTCCAGAGATTGCCCAGGTTGTCGCCGGCATACACGATGTCGGTTGTGCCGTCTCCGTCTAAATCCGCCAGAGCTGGCGAAGACAATCCGTTGTCCAGTGCATTGCCGGAACCTGTGGCGTCGGTCGTGGCCTGGATGCGCTTGAGTGCCTTGTTCCCATCCAGGTATTGCACCAGTAGCACCGGGCGCTGGTTGGTGCTGTTGTAGCCGTTGCCCATCACCACGGCCCAGCGGCCGTTGTTCATGCGTGTGATTTGCGTGGCCTCCTGCAGGTTGGCGGGGTTGCGTCCGGGTTGGGCTGTGATATGACCAATGTCGCCATCTTCAGCGACGGTTGCGTTACAAGCGGTTTGTGCAGAACCGCTGAGTGCGCTGCAATTCTGGGCGGCTTCCGAGCTGGCGCGGGTGCGGTCCAGCACCACCAGATCGGAGGCTGGCGTGCTGCTGAAGGTCGATGGATTGGTGACGTTCAGCAAGAAATAGCCTTTGCCACCAGCTCCCAGCGTGCCAACCAGCAGGGTCTTCCATGTTTCGTTATCACGGATGTCGCCAGTCATTGGCGAGCCATCCACGTAATAGCGGTGCTGATAATCCTTGTCAGACAGGCTTTTCAGCCCTGGGACCACACCGCGTGGTACATAGGCGAGCAACTCCTTGCCGTCCTTGGCCGAGAAGCCATGCAGCATCCCGTCATTGCCTCCTACGTACAGGATGGGTGTACGATCTTTTTGCGCTTTGACAAAACTTGAATAGCCGAGTGAGTAATTCCCGATGGGGCCACCCGTGTACCAAATTTCAGAGTTGACCACGTCACCTTGTCGGCTATGGCGTATGCGCATCGGCCTTTCTGCCGTTGTGCCTTCCAGGGATTTATCGCCCCGGATGTAATTGATGATGTTTTGTGCCTGGATTTTTTGGGCTGCGGTCAGGTCGCCGGATGTGGTCACACCCAATAAGTTTTTGATTTGGGCTGTGCTGTAGCCGATGGGCGTTTCCATGGATGGCCATTTGAACGCGGTGCCCGCATTGGTGCTGTCACTCCAAGTCAAAATTAGCCGGTTGTCCAACGATGTCAATTCATCCAGTCGCATGGCGGTGGTTTTGCTTTCCCAGCCAGAAATGACATCGGGAAAGCGAATGCATGTTTTTTCAGGTTCGGTTTTGGTTGGGCAAGCGTATTCTTCCGGCTCAATCGCACGTGATGCCGTGATGTAGCCACTCCAGCCATCCTTGGGACTGTAAACCGAGGCAAAGATGCCCGCATTGTTTTGCGATACGTTATAGCCGCTGGTGCTGCCACCGCCCGCTATTTCGTCAGGCAAGGGTGCGCTTTCCTCGTTGATTTTTCCGATGATTTCGGTGAAAGCCTTGGCGAGGTCTTCGGCCTCTGTGATGGCATAAAAGCGGCCGCGTCCATTGATTGCCGAATGCCATAAATCGAGCGATCGCCTGTTTTCATTGCCCATATTGGGCCAGGTCTGCCAGCCAGTGATTAAATCGACAAAACTATTGTCATAACCGAATGGAACTTTGGTGGATGGTGCAATAATTTCGCTGGCTCCAGGCCAGGTAACAGCTTCATCACTGAAGCCGATGGTGTAAGTCACCATGTGAGGCCAAGTGGCTGGATTGTATTTGGGATTCCAATACTTTTGTAAATCTACTGATTTTGTCTCTTGGCGAGTTCCTATTTTTACTTGTTCTGTGCCAATTTGTCCGGTTCCCCATTGGTTGCAGCCCCACCATCTATTGTCTATGCATATTGGGCCATATATAGGTCTGGTTTCGAAAACATCCACGGTTTTTGTCTTGGTGAAGGACTCGATGGCGCTTGCATCATCATAAATTTTGGATGGTTTTAGATTTTCTGAGTCTTTGAGTTTGGTTGGGTCTTGGAGGGGATCCATCCAACTTTTGAAAGCCCAGTCGGACAACGTGTCTGAGGTGTCATCCTGATAAATTCTGGTTTGATCAGAATTGGTGTTATATGCTTGACGTCCATTCAACGCTGACCAGTTTGTCCCGTCCTGATTACCTCCCGATGTATCGCCATTCCATCGGCCGTCGGTCATCATGATGTGGTAGTTGCGACGACATCCTAAATATTCAGTAGATTTGCTGCCAGTCCCGCCGGGATCGGTCGACCAAGGGCTGTTCTTGCTGAGTGTGCGACGCATATAGGCATCGGCTTGACTGAACATCTTGTGCGAAGGGGTGCCGTTGTCAGCCTTGATGCCAGCGACAAAACTCAAAAAATTGGCGCGGTGTGATTTGTTGCTGACGATGGCGTCGATTGGGCGCATGGAGTTTGTATTCATGCTGCTACTGTTGACGTTGCCAGCATCGCTGGATTTGGCGTTGTTATGCATGGTTTGCCATGCAATACGTATTTTGTTATCTGGAATCAGTGTTTTATCTTCAAAAACTGTTTTGAGTGAGTATTTTAAAACGTTGATGCGTTTGGCATTGTCTTTCCACTTTCCATTCGAGTCTGGGTAGGTGTAACCAGCCCCCGTACTGGATGAGCCATCTCGGGATGTCTTGATGCCGTATTCCATACTTCCAGAGTCATCGATCGAGATAATCACGTTCGGTGCGACAAAAGCTGATTTGGAGGTCGGGAGAGGTGGTTCCTGGACCAATTCCAGCGACCAACTGGTTGGTGTGGTTAATACGGCAATAATGGCAATAGTGAGTGCGCTGTACTGAAAGGGCAGCTGCTTGATGCAATGCATGACGTGCTCCTTGTTCGCTAAATAAGAATAGAAGTAAAAATACTGGCTAAGACACAGAAATTGGCCAGCACTCCATGGGTTTCGATGCCTGGTTTCAATCCCTGAGCCGTTGACGTGCGTAGGTTTGCTGCAGGACGACGGTAGTGCCAGGCTTGCGTCCCACAGCTAATGCGGTGATGCGAAATACAACGTAAACATCCAGGTTCAATGGCAGTTGACTGGTGGACGCATCCACGATGAGATTGGCGCTTTTGGCAGCATCGCTGTAGCGCATGATTTCTATCCAGTACCAGCCGCCGCGGTCAGCATCGGTCTCAGTCAGGATGGGGTTGAGCGGACCATTGGCGGTGGTGTTGGCGGCGCCGGTGTACTGACCGTAGCGTGCCCCTACGGCTTTAAGCGCTGAAAGAGGCGCCTCACCCAATGCGGTATTTGCCGCAGGCTTGACCACCGTCCCAGGTGTCGCGTAATTCCAGAAATCCTGCCTTCCTACGCGCCGTGTGCAGAGCGCATCTTTGCAGCGTGTGCTTTCGACCTCCAACAGCGTAAGCAGGGGATTGATTTCCTTGGAGTCGCCTGGGAACTGCAGGCTGCTGGTATAAGCGCGACATGGGGCAGCGCTACAAGTCGATCCATCGGCCATTTCCCCGCGAATATCGAGTTCTGCATCTTGGAGTAGGGCCTGGGCGGCCTCAACTGCGCGTTGGTAGTCGGCATCGTTGCCTGTCAGCATTTCGTTAAACAGCGAAGTGCGCGATGCCCACAGCGCCAGCAACATCGAGAGCATGACAAAGATGATGACGATGAAGAGTGCCACCCCGCGTTGACTGCTCGGCCGAGCATGTCGCTGGCGGGTGTGGATGGACGGTGTCATGGCAAGAGGTCTTGGGCGGTATGGCATGACGATGCTTAAAGGGTTGGAAGCCCTTGGCTGCGCAGCTGGAAGGTATTGCGAAACAGCATGTGCATGCGGTTGGTGCGTGGGCTGGGAAGTTGGGTCATGTCGATGGATTGGCCATCGCAGTCGGTATACCTGCTGCCTTGTGGCATGTCGATCGCGTCGCTGCCGTAGAGCACCAGGCAGACTTGCACGCCTTGTACACGGCGCCATGTGGGATCGGTTGTGTCCGTGGGCATGCTGCTGCCCTTGCGGTATTGGACGGTGGTGCCGGAACCACCCACCACGGTTTGGACCAAGTAGACAATCTGAAATTGTGCAACGTTTTGTGTAATTGGTTGGGCGTTGACGACGCCGTTTCCTCTGCAGCGCAAATTGCCGTCGGCTAGCGTGAAAATGCTCTCAATCCGTTCGTCTGTCTTGGTGTTGGCTGGGGCACCAACACAGTTGCGCGCCAGAAAATCCGTACCTACCGTCGAGTTGGTAGCGTTGTCTGCAATGAACACGTTGTCCTTGTACCGGCGAAAGCCCGTGGTCAAGGTGTCGTCGCCGCCTGCAAGAATGTTTTGCAGTTCAAAGTTGTTGCCTCCACTTTGCCCCAGGGCTTTGATTTCAAAAACGACAGCACTCAGTACGTCCGTGGGGGCGGTTCCCGTGGGGTCGGGGTTCAGATAGAGCGATCCGGCTTGGCGCAACTGCTGACCCAGCACCCGCAGGGTATGGGCACCTTGTTGCTGAAGTCCGCTGGCGTCGCTGACATTGCTGGAAACGTTGCGTGATACAAGCAATGCACCGATGGCCACGGCCACGACCAGCAAACCGATGGAGAGGCCCACCAGCAACTCGAGAAAGGACATGCCGCGCTGCTTGGGTGAAAGTGTCAGAGCGGGGTGCATACGTAGAGTAGTTTTCATGACGAGGCTGTGCTTGGTCATGAGCAATAGGGCGTGCCGCCGCTGCCGTAGGGCGCGCAGCGTGCTGCAACGGACAGGTATTGCAAGTGGCAGGTAAAGCCTTCCGGACAGGCGTTGTCATCGTCGGTGCCTGCGCTGAAACTGCCATCGCTGTTGCGCACTTGGCTGGCGTCAATGGCGTCGGTTTTGGTGTCTGCTCGTTCGTTCTCCCGCCATGCAATCATCACGCCCACTTGGCGGCGGTTGGCATCCACGGTTTCACCGGGAGCCAGAAAGATGCTGGACTGGCCTGCCGGGAGGTTTTGCTGGACTGCAGCCTTCCATTGTTGCAAGTCGTACTCGGCTTGTTGTAAAGGCGTACAGGCGCTGCTCTGGCAACTGACTGTGACTTTGCTTTCGTTGGCTTCCGGTGGTGTATAGCCGGAGATGTAGCTGTTGATGCTGATCAGTGCGTTGGGGTTGACCCGCATACGTTCGCCGAGGTCTTCAATCAGTCGTATCGCCTGACCACGGCGTACGCTGGTCTGGGTGTCCGACAGGGTACGCATTTGTACGCCCAGGATGCCAAGAATTCCTAGCGCGCTGACTAGGATGGCGATCAGGGATTCCAACAGCGTGATGCCTTGCTGGCTATGTGCGTGGTGTGGGATTAGTTGTTGCATGGAACGTCTTCCTGGTTGACCACTCGTATTCGTCCGCCCGACGCCATGCAAAGGCCTTTGGTTGCGGGCGAGGAGATGCCTTGCGGGTGTGGTGCAATCGTGAATCCCACCAGATTGGCTCCATCCATCATTCCCCAGCGGTCTGCGCTGATGGTGACGCCAGATTTGCTTCGGGTCACCGTGATGTTGGGCGGTGTGGTGTAGCTTTGAATTTCTTCGCCTGCGTTCCAGCGTTTGTTGCCGTTGGCGTCCAGAAACACCACCCAGCCGCAATCCCAATCCTGGTTGGTGTTGTCTGTGATGCACCCCGCCGTAGTTGGCGGAAGCTTCTCTAAGTAAACGTTACCGCCGTGTTTGATGGCTTCAGATCGCGCCAGCATCAATGCGGATTTCAGGCCCTCAACGGCCTGCGCGACACGCCAGCGCTCGAGCAATGGCGTAAAGCTGGGGGCTGCCAAGCCTAAGAGCACCGCCAGTATGGAGATGGTGATCAAAAGCTCGATCAGCGTGAGTCCGCGCCGATGGCGGCGTCTCAGGGGTAGGACGGGCAACTGTGAAGCTGTAGGCATGCCGCTAAGCTAAATCGCTCCGTGGCCGAAGAGGGCGCTTGGCAGACTGGTGGATATGTCGACAGGGATGAGCGGCCTGTCTGGGCGGCGGAGTAGACGGTTCGGTGCGGAGGCGGACAGCCTGGAGCGGAGCTGGGGTTTGAGGCGGAATTGCGCGATCGGCTACAATGTCTGGGTTTTGCATGGTGCAAGACGCACGCCACAGGCCCTTCCAGCCCGCGGCGCAAGTAACCAAGGCGGCTCGCAAGGGGCGCCGTAGACAAGGAAATCAAAATGATCGCTGCCTCCAAAAAGGCTGAAGTTGTTAAGGCCAACGCTCGTTCCGAAAACGACACCGGTAGCCCAGAAGTGCAAGTTGCACTGCTGACAGCTCGCATCAACGAACTGACTCCCCACTTCAAGGCCAACGCCAAGGACCACCACGGTCGTCGCGGTCTGCTGCGCATGGTGAGCCGTCGTCGCAAGCTGCTGGACTACCTGAAGTCCAAGGATGCGGACCGCTACACCGCCTTGATCGCCAAGCTGGGCCTGCGCAAGTAAGCACAGTGCAAGATCGAAACGCCTGAGTTAGATGGCCTAGCTCAGGCGTTTTTTACTTTGGAGTTAGCTGAGACAGAGCGAAGCTGTGTCATTCCACCACCGTGTTTATGGCTGAGTGCTTGAGTTTTTATAGCTGTAAGCGCGCTTGTGGAATGGCATCGTGTTCTGTTTAGCCTCCAAGTCATTGCTGGATGCGCGCATCCAGCTATTTCAATAGGAGTACATACATGACCATGTTCAACAAAGTGACCAAGACTTTCCAATGGGGCCAGCACACGGTCACCATGGAAACCGGTGAAATCGCCCGCCAGGCTTCCGGTGCGGTGCTGGTGAACATCGACGACACCGTGGTGCTGGCCACCGTGGTGGGTTCCAAGCAGGCCAAGGCCGGCCAGGACTTCTTCCCCCTGACCGTCGACTACATCGAGAAGACTTATGCCGCCGGCAAGATCCCCGGCAGCTTCTTCAAGCGCGAAGCCAAGCCTTCCGAGCTGGAGACCCTGACCAGCCGTCTGATCGACCGCCCCATCCGCCCACTGTTCCCCGAAGGTTTCTACAACGATGTGCATGTGGTGATCCACACCATCTCGTTGAACCCCGAAGTGGATGCCGACATCGCCGCCATGATTGCCGTGTCTGCCGCCCTGTCGGTCTCGGGCATCCCGTTCAACGGCCCCATCGGTGCCGCCCGTGTGGGTTACATCAACGGCGAATACGTGCTGAACCCCGGCCAGACCCTGCGCAAGAATTCGCTGATGGATCTGGTGGTCGCCGGTACCGAAGCGGCCGTGCTGATGGTGGAATCCGAAGCACAGCAACTGCCCGAAGAAGTGATGCTGGGCGCCGTGGTGTTTGGCCACGAGCAGGGCAAGATCGCCATCGACGCCATCCATGAGCTGGTGCGCGAAGGTGGCAAGCCCGTGTGGGACTGGACTGCGCCTGCCAAGGACGAAGCCCTGATCGCCAAGGTGGCCGAGCTGGGCGAAGCTGCCCTGCGCGCCGCCTACCAGCAGCGCAACAAGCAAGTGCGCACCCAGGCCTGCCGCGAAGCCTATGCGGCGGTGAAGGCTGGCCTGACAGCCCAGGGCGTGGAGTTTGACGGCGTCAAGGTCGAAGGCATGCTGTTCGACATCGAAGCCCGTATCGTGCGCAGCCAGATCCTGGCCGGCGAGCCTCGCATTGACGGTCGCGACACCCGCACCGTGCGCCCCATCGAAATCCGCAACTCCGTGCTGCCTCGCACCCACGGTTCCGCCCTGTTCACGCGCGGTGAAACCCAGGCGCTGGTGGTGACCACGCTGGGTACCGAGCGTGATGCGCAGCGCATCGACGCGCTGGCCGGTGAGTTCGAAGACACTTTCCTGTTCCACTACAACATGCCTCCCTTTGCCACCGGCGAAGTGGGTCGCATGGGTTCGACCAAGCGCCGCGAAATCGGCCACGGCCGTCTGGCCAAACGCGCCCTGGCCGCTTGCCTGCCCACCAAGGAAGAATTCCCCTACACCATCCGCGTGGTGTCGGAAATCACCGAATCCAACGGCTCTTCGTCGATGGCCTCGGTGTGCGGTGGCTGCCTGTCGATGATGGACGCCGGCGTGCCCATGAAGGCGCACGTGGCCGGTATCGCCATGGGTTTGATCAAGGAAGACAACCGCTTCGCCGTGCTGACCGACATCCTGGGTGACGAAGATCACCTGGGTGACATGGACTTCAAGGTGGCTGGCACGACCGCCGGTATCACGGCCCTGCAGATGGACATCAAGATCCAGGGCATCACCAAGGAAATCATGCAAGTGGCCCTGGCCCAAGCCAAGGAAGCGCGCATGCACATCCTGGGTAAGATGCAGGAAGCCATGGGCGAAGCCAAGACCGAAGTGTCGTCCTTCGCGCCCAAGCTGTTCACCATGAAGATCAACCCCGAGAAGATCCGTGACGTGATCGGCAAGGGTGGCGCCACCATCCGTGCGCTGACCGAAGAAACCGGCACCCAGATCAACATTGAGGAAGACGGCACCATCACGATTGCCGCCACCGATGGCGACAAGGCTGAAGCGGCGAAGAAGCGCATCGAAGAGATCACGGCTGAAGTGGAAATCGGCAAGGTCTACGAAGGCCCCATCGTCAAGATCCTGGAGTTCGGCGCACTGGTGAACCTGCTGCCTGGCAAGGATGGTCTGCTGCACATCAGCCAGATCGCGCACGAACGCGTGGAGAAGGTCACCGACTACCTGCAAGAAGGCCAAGTGGTCAAGGTCAAGGTGCTGGAGACCGACGACAAGGGTCGCGTCAAGCTGTCGATGAAGGCGCTGCTGGACCGCCCTGCCGGTGAGCAGCGTGGCGAGCGTCCTGCCCCTGCAGAGCGCCAGTCGCGTGAGCCCCGCGCTCCCCGCGAGCCACGTGCGCCCCGCGGCGAGCAGACCGGTGCCGAGCAGCAGCAACAACAGCAGCAGCAATAAAGCCTCGGCTTTATGGCAAGTGCCATGACCTGTCGGACTGGTTCGTCAGGGCATGGTGCTGCTATTGAGAAGTGAGCTGCTTGCGCTTGTTGCATAAGGATTTAAGTCGTTTTTGGCTTAAATCCTTTTTGTGTCAAGTTGCAGCGGTGCAGGGCTTTTCAAGGCAGTGATCAATTCCATCTTGATGATGTTGTGACCCCATGAAGAAGAAACTGATTGTTGGCAACTGGAAGATGAATGGCAGCCTGTCGGCCAATGTCGACTTGGTGTCGGCGCTGGTCCAGGGGTTGCCAGCCCCGCTGAACTGCGGTGTGGGCGTGGCTGTGCCGGCTGCCTACCTGGCCCAGGTGCAGGCACTGGTGCAGGGATCCGGTGTGGCGCTGGCTGCGCAGGATGTGTCCCAGCACGACAAGGGGGCCTACACCGGCGAGGTGTCGGCGGCGATGTTGCAGGATTTCGGCGTGCGTTATGCCCTGGTGGGGCATTCCGAGCGCCGCCAGTACCACGCCGAGACCGATGCTGTCGTGGCGGCCAAGGCGCAGGCTGCGCTGGCCAAGGGCATCACGCCCATCGTCTGCGTGGGTGAGACCCTGGAAGAGCGTGAAGCCGGTCATACCGAGCAGGTGGTCAAGCGCCAATTGGCGGCGGTGATCCACCAGGTCGGGCATTGCGTGAGTGAGCTGGTGGTGGCTTACGAGCCGGTGTGGGCCATTGGTACGGGCAAGACCGCTTCGCCTGAGCAGGCGCAGGCTGTGCACGCCGTGTTGCGTGCGCAGCTGGCAGCAGCGACCGAACACGCCGACCGTGTGCCGCTGCTCTACGGTGGCAGCATGAATGCCGCGAATGCGGCGCAGTTGCTGGCGCAGGCGGACATTGATGGTGGTCTGGTGGGTGGTGCATCGCTCAAGGCGGCAGACTTTTTGCAGATCGTTGCGGCGGCCCACTGATGGGTTGGCTGAAGGTATTTAACTGAGGAGTGGGAATGAGCGCATTTGCGACATTGATTTTGGCTGTGCAGATGTTGTCGGCCCTGGCCATGATTGGCCTGATCTTGATCCAGCACGGCAAGGGTGCGGACATGGGGGCGGCCTTTGGCAGCGGAACTTCGGGTAGCCTGTTTGGTGCCAGCGGGAGTGCCAACTTCCTGTCGCGCAGCACCGCGGTGCTGGCCACGGTGTTCTTTGTGGCGACTCTGGCGCTGGCGTACCTGGGCAATGCCCGTCCTGCCAGCACGGGGAGTGTGTTGGAGAGCGTGCCCGCGGCCGTGACGGCGCCAGCAGCCCCTGCTGTCGACAGCACCGTGCCTACAGCACCTGTCCAAGGCGTGGATCAGATTCCCGCCAAATAATTGGATCAAACGCCTGATGAATGCTGTGTTGCAGCATTTTTCAGGCTAAAATCCGAGGATTGCTTGGCAAGCGATAGCCCAGTTAGAGGGGGCTCCTCATGCGAGCCAAGCAGTTGAGACTTACAAGCCGTCGTGGTGAAATTGGTAGACACGCTATCTTGAGGGGGTAGTGGCGAAAGCTGTGCGAGTTCGAGTCTCGCCGACGGCACCATCATAAATACAGCCTGCCCATGATCAGGCAGTGGTCGAGGGCAAGGTCAACAAGCGGAAAACGCGACCTCACATGAACCTCGATCAATATCTCCCCGTCCTGCTTTTCATTATGGTGGGCATCGCAGTGGGAGTCGTACCTCTCGCTCTTGGCTATGTGCTGGGTCCGAATCGCCCGGATGCGGCCAAAAACTCTCCCTATGAGTGCGGTTTTGAGGCCTTTGAAGATGCACGCATGAAGTTTGATGTGCGCTTCTACCTGATCGCCATTCTCTTCATCCTGTTTGACCTGGAAATCGCATTCCTGTTGCCTTGGGCCGTTGCGCTGCAAGACGTGGGTATGACCGGTTTCGTTGCTGTTCTCATCTTCCTGACCGTCCTTGTCGTGGGTTTTGCCTACGAATGGAAAAAGGGCGCCCTGGATTGGGAATGAGCACTACGTAATCCTCAAAAAAGGAAACACGATGATTGAAGGCGTGATGAAGGAAGGCTTCGTCACCACGAGCTATGACGCTGTGGTGAACTGGGCCAAGACCGGTTCTATCTGGCCGATGACATTTGGTCTGGCTTGCTGTGCCGTGGAAATGATGCACGCTGCGGCTGCGCGCTATGACTTGGCGCGTTTTGGTGCGGAAGTGTTCCGTCCCTCGCCGCGCCAGTCGGACCTGATGATTGTGGCGGGAACGCTGTGCAACAAAATGGCCCCCGCGCTGCGCAAGGTGTATGACCAGATGTCGGAGCCCCGTTGGGTGCTGTCGATGGGGTCGTGCGCCAATGGTGGCGGCTACTACCACTACAGCTATTCGGTGGTGCGTGGCTGTGACCGGATTGTTCCTGTGGATGTGTACGTGCCGGGCTGCCCGCCCACGGCCGAAGCGCTGATCTACGGCATCATCCAGCTGCAGCAGAAAATCCGCCGCACGAACACCATCGCCCGCGTTTAAGGAGCCGAGAGGATGTCCGCATTTGCAATTCAGCCCGAAGCACTTCGGGATCTGGTGGCGACCGCATTGGGAGACCAGGCGCGCAATGTCACTGTCAAGCATGGCGAGGTGACGGTTGAAGTCGCTGCCGTGCACTACTTGGATGTCATGCGCAAGCTGCGCGACACACCCGGTTGTCAGTTTGAGCAACTGATCGACCTGTGTGGTGTTGACTATTCGACCTACCAGGAAACTGGTGTGGAGGGTGCTCGTTTTGTCGTGGTGTCGCACCTGTTGTCGGTCAGCCTGAACCAGCGTGTGCGCGTGCGTGCCCTGTGTGCAGACGATGACTTCCCGATGATGGCTTCGGTGTGCGAGCTGTGGAGCAGTGCCAATTGGTACGAGCGTGAAGCGTTTGACCTGTATGGCATCGTCTTCGAAGGCCACACCGACCTGCGCCGCATCCTGACCGACTATGGTTTTATCGGTCACCCCTTCCGCAAGGACTTCCCGTTGTCCGGTCACGTGGAAATGACCTATGACACCGAGCAACGCCGCGTGGTCTATCAACCTGTCACGATTGAGCCACGTGAGATCACGCCGCGCATCATCCGTGAGGAGAACTACGGAGGACTGCACTGACAGACGCATTGCGTCTGCCGGTTGACAACCATGGCTGAAATCAAAAACTATTCCATCAACTTCGGACCCCAGCACCCTGCCGCGCACGGTGTGCTGCGCTTGGTGTTGGAGCTGGACGGTGAAGTGGTCCAGCGTGCCGATCCGCACGTGGGTCTGCTGCACCGCGCCACTGAAAAGCTGGCCGAGCACAAGACCTACATCCAGTCGCTGCCCTACATGGACCGACTGGACTACGTGTCCATGATGTGCAATGAGCACGCCTACTGCCTGGCGATCGAAAAGCTGCTGGGCATTGAGGTGCCCAAGCGCGCGCAGTACATCCGTGTGATGTTCAGTGAGATCACGCGCCTGCTGAACCACCTGATGTGGCTGGGCTCCAACGGCATGGACTGCGGTGCATCCACCGTGCTGATGTGGACATTCCGCGAGCGTGAAGACCTGTTC
The DNA here is from genome assembly GCF_009668305.1 of Comamonas sp. CAH-2. NCBI lineage: Bacteria > Pseudomonadati > Pseudomonadota > Betaproteobacteria > Burkholderiales > Comamonadaceae > Comamonas > Comamonas sp. CAH-2. The sequence goes on along the minus strand of NZ_VSWF01000010.1, from coordinate 32,021 downwards.
GACATGTACGAGGCCGTATCTGGCGCCCGCATGCACGCTGCCTACTTCCGTCCTGGTGGCGTCTACCGCGATCTGCCCGATACCATGCCCCAGTTCAAGGCCAGCAAGGTGCGCAATGCCAAGGGCATTGAGAAGCTGAATGCCAACCGCCAAGGCTCGTTGCTGGACTTCATCGAAGACTTCACCAACCGCTTCCCCAAGTGCGTGGATGAGTATGAATATCTGCTCACCGAAAACCGCATCTGGAAGCAGCGCATGGTGGGCATTGGCGTCGTGACCCCTGAGCGCGCGCTGAACATGGGTTTCACAGGCCCCATGCTGCGTGGATCCGGGATTGCCTGGGATCTGCGCAAAAAACAGCCGTACGAAGTCTATGGTGAGCTGGACTTTGATGTCCCAGTGGGCAAGACCGGCGATTGCTACGACCGTTACCTGGTGCGCGTCGCAGAAATGCGCCAGTCGAACGAGCTGATCAAGCAGTGTGTGAAGTGGCTGCGTGCCAACCCAGGTCCGGTCATTACCGAGAATCACAAAGTGGCGCCGCCGGCCCGTGAGGACATGAAGTCCAACATGGAGTCACTGATTCACCATTTCAAGCTGTTCACCGAAGGCTTCAAGGTGCCTGAAGGTGAAGCCTATGCGGCGGTGGAGCACCCCAAGGGGGAGTTTGGTATCTACCTGGTGAGCGATGGTGCCAATAAGCCTTATCGCCTGAAGATTCGTGCCCCCGGCTTCGCCCACTTGGCGATGATGGACGAAGTGGTCAGCGGCCACATGCTGTCCGACGTGGTGGCCGTGATCGGCACCATGGATATCGTGTTCGGAGAGATTGACCGATGATTACTGAAGCGACCAAAGCGCGCTTTGCGCGTGAAGTGGCCAAGTACCCGGCCGACCAAAAGCAGTCCGCGGTGATGGCCTGCCTGTCGATTGCCCAGCAAGAGCTGGGCTGGGTCACGCCTGAGAGCGAGGCAGTGATTGCCGAAGTGCTGGACATGCCGCAGATTGCCGTGCATGAAGTCACGACTTTCTACAACATGTACAACCAAAAGCCCGTGGGCAAGTACAAGTTGAACGTGTGCACCAACTTGCCCTGCCAACTGCGCGATGGCTACAAGGCATTGCACCATCTGGAAGCCAAGCTCGGCATCAAGATGGGTGAGACCACGCCGGACGGCATGTTCACTCTGCAGCAGTCGGAGTGCCTGGGCGCTTGCGCTGATTCCCCGGTGATGCTGGTGAACGACCGTTGCATGTGCAGCTTCATGAGCAATGAGAGGCTGGACGAGTTGGTGGACGGCCTGCGTGCAGCGGAGGGCAAGGCATGACGACCATCTTGAACAACCCCGCCGCCAACGATGTGCTGGCCAAATTCGCCGCGTCGGGCAGCGAAACCTGCTTTCACGGTCGCCATATCGAGCCCCAGATCTACAAGGATTTGAACGGCAAGAACTGGACCCTCAAAGATTACGAAGCCCGTGGTGGCTACCAGGCCCTGCGCAAGATCCTGGGCCAAGATGGCGGTCCCGGCCTGACCCAGGACGAGGTGATTGCCACGGTCAAGGAGTCAGCACTGCGCGGTCGTGGTGGTGCAGGCTTCCCCTCGGGTCTGAAGTGGAGCTTCATGCCCCGCCAGTTCCCAGGCCAGAAATACCTGGTCTGCAACTCGGACGAGGGTGAACCAGGCACGTGCAAGGACCGCGAAATCCTGATGCACAACCCCCACATCGTGATCGAAGGCATGGCGATTGCGGCCTATGCGATGGGCATCAACGTGGGCTACAACTACATCCACGGTGAAATCTTTCAAGCCTACGAACGCTTTGAAGCGGCGCTGGAAGAAGCGCGTGCCGCAGGTTTTCTGGGCGACAACATCATGGGTTCGAACTTCAGCTTCCAACTGCATGGTCACCATGGTTTTGGCGCTTACATCTGTGGCGAAGAAACGGCGTTGCTGGAGTCGCTAGAAGGCAAGAAGGGGCAGCCCCGCTTCAAGCCACCCTTCCCTGCCAGCTTCGGCCTGTATGGCAAGCCCACCACGATCAACAACACCGAGACATTTGCCGCGGTGCCCTGGATCATCCGCAACGGTGGCAATGCCTACTTGGAATGCGGCAAGCCCAACAACGGTGGCACCAAGATTTTCTCGGTCAGCGGCGACGTGAATCTGCCCGGTAACTACGAAGTGCCCATGGGGACACCTTTCAGCAAGCTGCTCGAACTGGCCGGTGGCGTGCGCACAGGTCGCAAGCTCAAGGCCGTGATCCCAGGTGGTTCTTCTTCGCCCGTGCTGCCCGCTGACATCATCATGGGGTGCACGATGGACTACGACTCCATCTCCAAGGCTGGTTCCATGCTGGGTTCGGGCGCTGTGATCGTGATGGACGATTCGCGTGACATGGTGGAAAGCCTGCTGCGCCTCTCGTACTTCTATCAGCACGAGTCCTGTGGCCAGTGCACACCTTGCCGCGAAGGCACAGGTTGGCTGTGGCGCGTGGTCAAGCGTATTCAGGAAGGCGAAGGCCGTCCCGAAGACATTGAACTGCTGGATTCCGTATCCGTGAACATCATGGGCCGCACGATTTGTGCGCTGGGCGACGCGGCTGCCATGCCCGTACGCGCCATGATCAAGCATTTCCGCCACGAGTTTGAAGCCAAGATTGCCGCGGCTGCGAAGTCGGGCTCTACAGCTGCCTGATCGCGAGAGGCGAGAGACATATGGTTGAAATTGAACTAGACGGCAAGAAGGTGGAGGTTGCTCCTGGCAGCATGGTTATGCATGCGGCCGAGCGAGCAGGCACCTACATTCCGCACTTTTGCTACCACAAGAAACTTTCCATTGCTGCCAACTGCCGCATGTGTTTGGTGGAAGTGGAAAAGGCCCCCAAACCACTGCCTGCTTGCGCGACCCCGGTCACGCAAGGCATGATCGTGCGCACCAAGAGCGACAAGGCCATCAAGGCCCAGCAGTCGGTCATGGAGTTTCTGCTGATCAACCACCCCTTGGATTGCCCCATCTGCGACCAAGGCGGTGAGTGCCAGCTGCAAGATCTGGCGGTCGGCTATGGCGGTACCGGTTCGCGCTACGAAGAAGAAAAGCGCGTGGTGGCCCACAAGGATGTGGGTCCACTGATCTCGATGGAAGAGATGAGCCGCTGCATCCACTGCACCCGCTGTGTGCGTTTTGGCCAGGAAGTGGCCGGCGTCATGGAGCTGGGCATGGTCAACCGCGGCGAGCACTCGGAGATCACCACCGTGGTGGGCGATACCGTGGACTCCGAGCTGTCGGGCAACATGATCGATCTGTGCCCTGTGGGTGCGTTGACCAGCAAGCCCTTCCGCTACAGCGCCCGTACCTGGGAACTGTCGCGCCGCAAGTCGGTGTCGCCACATGACTCCACCGGTGCCAATCTGATCGTCCAGGTGAAGAACCACAAGGTGATGCGCGTCGTGCCCTTCGAGAACGAAGCCATCAACGAGTGCTGGATTGCCGACCGCGATCGCTTCTCTTACGAAGCCCTGAACAGCGACGAACGCCTGACACAGCCCATGATCAAGCAGGGCGGTGCATGGAAGACGGTCGACTGGCAAACCGCGTTGGAATACGTGGCCAACGGCCTGAAGCAAATCAAGGAACAGCACGGTGCACAAAGCATTGGCGCCTTGGTGAGCCCCCACAGCACACTCGAAGAGCTGTTCCTGACAGGCCAGTTGCTGCGTGGCATCGGTAGCGACAATATCGACTGGCGTCTGCGCCATGCACAGTTCAACGCTGCCGAAGGCGTGCGTTGGCTGGGCATATCGATTGCGGCGTTGTCCGAGCTGCAAGCTGTGCTGGTCGTGGGTTCTAACCTGCGTAAGGACCACCCCTTGTTCGCACAACGCATTCGCCAGGCTGCCAAGAAGGGTGGGCAGGTGTTTGCGCTGAATGCACAGGTGTACGACTGGGCCATGCCCGTCAGCGCATCGGTGGTGGCTGCGCAAGACTGGGCACAGGCTCTGGCCGATGTGGCCGCAGCCGTGGCACAGGCCAAGGGCGTGCAAGCACCCGTGGCAGCACAGGCCAACGCAGAAGCCCAGGCGATTGCCCAGGCCCTGTTGGCGGGTGAGCGCAAGGCCGTGTTGCTGGGCAACGCTGCCGCGCACCATGCACAAGCCGCCGAATTGCTGGCCCTGGCCAACTGGATCGCGGAGCAAACCGGTGCCACCGTGGGTTACCTGACTGAGGCTGCCAACACCGTGGGTGCGCAGTGGGTGAAGGCACAACCTCAGTCCAATGGTCTGAATGCGGCACAAATGGTGGCAGGTGGCCTGAAGGCCGCGATCCTGCTGAACACCGAGCCTGCATTCGACACGGCTGCTGGCCAGCAAGCTCTGCAAGGCCTGAACAAGTCGGAAATGGTGGTGACCTTGAGCCCGTTCAAGGCCAACCTGGACGTCAGCGACGTGCTGCTGCCGATTGCACCGTTCACCGAAACCTCGGGCACCTTCGTGAACGCCGAGGGCCGTGTGCAAAGCTTCCACGCCGTGGTGAAGCCTTTGGCCGAAACCCGCCCCGCCTGGAAGGTGCTGCGTGTCTTGGCCAATCTGTTGGGTGTCCAAGGCGTGGATTACGAATCCTCGCAGGATGTACTGGCCACCGCGATTGGCGCTGCCACCAGCGAAGTGCCAGCCCAGGCGCTGAGCAATGCGACCCAAGCGGCTGCGCAAGTGTTTGGCGGTGCGGTCACTGAGCCGGCTGTGGCAAGCATCTATCAACTGGACAGCATTGTCCGCCGCGCGACGTCGCTGCAACTGACAGCCGATGCGCGCCAGGCACGTGAGGGAGGTGCTGCATGATTGACGCACTCAAGACGGCAGGCGCAGGCCTGATCGAGGCAGCGTGGTGGACCGATGCCGCATGGCCTGTCATCTGGATTTTGCTGGGCATTATCGCCATCGTGGCCCCGCTGATGATTGCGGTGGCCTACCTGACCCTGTGGGAGCGCAAATTCCTGGGGTGGATCCAGGTTCGTCCAGGTCCCAACCGTGTGGGGCCCTGGGGCTTGCTGCAGCCGATGGCCGACGGCCTGAAGTTGTTGACCAAGGAACTGATCATGCCCACGGTGGCATCTAAGGGGCTGTTCTACGTCGGCCCTGTGATGGCCATCATGCCCGCCTTGGCGGCGTGGGTGGCGGTGCCTTTCGGACCTGAAGTTGCCTTGGCCAACGTCAATGCCGGCATCTTGCTGATCATGGCGATCACTTCGATCGAAGTGTATGGCGTGATCATTGCAGGCTGGGCCTCCAACTCCAAGTACGCCTTCCTGGGCGCGCTGCGTGCTTCGGCACAGATGGTGAGCTACGAAATCGCCATGGGCTTCTGCTTCCTGGTGGTCATCATGGTCACCGGCAGCATGAACCTGACGCAAGTGGTGCTCAGCCAGGGTCAAGGTCAGTTTGCCGACATGGGCCTGAGCTTCCTGTCCTGGAACTGGCTGCCCCTGCTGCCGATCTTCCTGGTCTACCTGATCTCGGGTGTGGCAGAAACCAACCGCGCGCCGTTTGACGTGGTGGAAGGCGAGTCGGAAATCGTGGCCGGCCACATGGTCGAGTACTCGGGCATGGGCTTCGCGATCTTCTTCCTGGCGGAATACGCCAGTATGTGGCTCGTCTCGATCCTGGCCGTGATCATGTTCCTCGGCGGTTGGTTGCCACCCGTAGAAGCCCTGGGCTTCATTCCTGGCTGGATCTGGTTGGCGGCCAAGACCGCGTTCGTGGTCACCTGCTTTGTGTGGATCCGTGCCACGTTCCCGCGCTTCCGCTATGACCAGATCATGCGTCTCGGCTGGAAGATCTTCATCCCTGTCACCCTGGTGTGGCTGGTCATCGTGGGTGCATGGTTGCACTCGCCTTGGAATATTTGGAATTAAGCGGGGACACCAATGGCTGCTGTTGCTGCTACACCTTTCTCTATCAAGGACTTCTTCAAGAGCTTCATGCTCGTGGAACTGTTCAAGGGCATGGCCCTGACAGGTCGCAAGGCGTTTTCGCCCCATGTGACCATCCAGTTCCCCGAAGAAAAAACCCCTCTGTCGCCACGTTTCCGTGGCCTGCATGCATTGCGTCGTTATGACAACGGTGAAGAGCGCTGCATCGCCTGCAAACTGTGCGAGGCCGTCTGCCCCGCGATGGCGATCACGATCGAGTCGGACGTGCGGGATGACGGTTCGCGCCGCACCACGCGCTACGACATCGATTTGACCAAGTGCATCTTCTGCGGTTTCTGCGAAGAAAGTTGCCCGGTCGATTCGATCGTGGAAACACAGATCTTCGAATACCACGGTGAAAAGCGTGGCGACCTGTACTTCACCAAGGACATGTTGCTGGCTGTGGGTGATCGCTACGAAGCCGACATCGCTGCTGCCAAGGCAGCGGATGCCAAGTACCGCTAAAGCGGCTCCTGATCCAGAAAGATTCGAATCATGGACGCCAAAACTGGTTTCTTCTATCTCTTCTCGGCGGTGATGCTGTTTGCAGCCTTCCGAGTCATTACATCGCGCAACCCGGTGCACGCCGTGCTCAACCTGATTCTGGCCTTCTCGCAAGCCGCTGGTATCTGGTTGATGCTGAAGGCGGAGTTCCTGGGTATTGCCCTGGTGGTGGTCTACCTGGGCGCCGTGATGGTGCTCTTCATGTTCGTGGTGATGATGCTGGACATCCGCATCGACCGTGTGCGCCAAGGCTTCTGGAAGCATTTCCCGGTCGCGGCGTTTGTCGGTGCCGTGGTGGCGCTGGAGATGGCCCTGGTCCTGATGGCAGGTTTTGGCACCGTGGACGAGGCCAAGCCGGTGGCCGAGCTGCTGAACAAGCAGGGTGAGGTGCTGCCATACTCCAACACCCAGGCCCTGGGTCGTCTGCTGTACACCCAGTACCTGTACCCCGTGGAAATCGCCGCCATCCTGCTGCTGGTGGCCATGATCACCGCGATTGCCCTGACCATGCGTAAGCGCAAGGACACCAACAAAGCGATCAACCCTGCAATCCAGGTGCGAGTGCGTGCGCAAGACCGCATCAGCCTGGTGAAGATGGAGGCCACCAAGGCCCCGGTGGCTGCGGCTGCCGAGGGTGAGACGGCCGTGGAGGAGAAAAAATGACGCTCACACTAGGGCACTTTCTGACGCTGGGAGCGATGCTGTTCGCCATCTCGGTGATCGGTATTTTCCTGAACCGGAAAAACCTGATCGTCTTACTGATGTGCATCGAACTGATGCTTTTGGCGGTCAACACCAACTTCGTGGCCTTCTCCCACTACCTGGGTGACATGCACGGTCAAGTGTTTGTGTTCTTCATCCTGACGGTTGCGGCCGCGGAATCGGCGATTGGCTTGGCCATCCTGGTGCTGCTGTTCCGTAACAAGTCCAGTATCAATGCGGAAGATCTCGACACCCTCAAGGGTTGAGGCACCGGTATTTGCAAGGTTCTGAAGAATGAGTCAAACACTTTCTGCATCCATGCTCCTGGCGGTACCGCTGGCTCCGCTGGCCGGTTCTGTCCTGGCGGGCATATTCGGCACCGCATTTGGTGGCAACAAGTTCGGTCGCGGAGTCAGCCACTCGCTCACCATCCTGGGCGTGCTGGTTTCCTTCATCCTGTCGGCACTGACCTTCCAGGCAGTGGTTTCCGAGGGCGCACGCTTTGATCAGACCATCTATGAATGGATGGTGGTCGGCGGTCTGAAGATGGAGGTCGGTTTCCTGATCGACTCCATCACCGCCATGATGATGTGCGTGGTGACCTTCGTGTCGCTGATGGTGCACATCTACACCATGGGCTACATGGAAGAAGACGACGGCTACAACCGTTTCTTCTCCTACATCTCGCTGTTCACCTTCTCCATGCTGATGCTGGTGATGAGCAACAACCTGCTGCAGCTGTTCTTCGGCTGGGAGGCTGTGGGCCTGGTGTCCTACCTGCTGATCGGTTTCTACTTCAAGAAGGAATCGGCCATCTTCGCCAACATGAAGGCCTTCTTGGTCAACCGTGTGGGTGACTTCGGCTTCATCCTGGGCATCGGTTTGATTGCGGCCTACACGGGCACGCTGAACTACGGCGAAATCTTTGCCAAGTTGCCAGAGCTGCAACAGGCCACCATGCCTGGCACAGGCTGGCTGCTGGTGACCGTGATCGGCATCTGCCTGTTCATCGGTGCCATGGGCAAGTCTGCGCAGTTCCCGCTGCACGCCTGGCTGCCAGACTCCATGGAAGGCCCTACCCCCATCTCCGCCCTGATTCACGCGGCGACCATGGTGACGGCCGGTATCTTCATGGTTTCGCGCATGTCGCCGCTTTATGAGCTGTCGGATGTGGCGTTGAACTTCATCCTGGTGATCGGTTCCATCACGGCCCTGTTCATGGGTATCCTGGGCATCATCCAGAACGACATCAAGCGCGTGATTGCGTATTCCACGCTGTCGCAGCTGGGGTACATGACGATTGCACTGGGTGTGTCGGCCTACTCCGTGGCCACGTTCCACCTGATGACGCACGCCTTCTTCAAGGCCTTGCTGTTCCTTGGAGCCGGTTCTGTGATCATGGGCATGCACCACAACCAAGACATCCGCTGGATGGGTGGCGTGCGCAAGTACATGCCCATCACCTGGATCACGTTCCTGTTGGGCAACCTGGCACTGATCGGTACGCCGTTCTTCTCGGGCTTTTACTCGAAGGACGCGATCATCGAAGCCGTGCATGCCTCGAACCTGCCCGCCTCCGGTTTTGCGAACTTTGCCGTGCTGGCCGGTGTGTTCATCACCGCGTTCTATTCGTTCCGTCTGTACTTCATCGTGTTCCACGGTAAAGAGCGCTACGACCAGAATCCGGATGCCCACCACGATGACCACCATGGTCATGACGATCACGGCCATGGTCACGATGCCAAGCCGCACGAATCGCCTTGGGTGGTGACGGCACCGCTGGTGCTGCTGGCCATTCCTTCGGTGGTGATCGGTGCCATCGCGCTGATGCCCATGCTGTTCGGCGACTTCTTCAAGGGCGTGATCTATGTCGACGCCGCCAAGCACCCCGCGATGACCGAGCTGGCCGAGAAAATCCATGGTTGGCTGCCCATGGCGCTGCATGGCTTCCAGACCGCTCCGTTCTGGCTGGCGCTGGCCGGTGTGGTGGTGTCCTACCTCTTCTACATGGTCAAGCCAGAGATTCCTGCCGCCATCATGGCCTTCTCCAAGAAGATCGGCCTGTACCAGGTGCTGGAAGGCAAGTACGGTGTGGATTGGGTGTACGAAAACATCTTCGCACGTGGTTCGCGCGCCTTCGGTACCGCCTTTTGGAAGGTGGGCGACCAGGCCATCATTGATGGTGCTGTCGTGAATGGTTCCTGGAAGCTGGTCGGCAAGATCGCTGCAGTGGTCCGCTGGTTCCAGTCGGGTTACATCTATCACTACGCGTTGGTCATGATCCTGGGCATCTTCCTGCTCATGACGTACTTCGTGTGGCTCAACAAGTAAGGGAAGAACAAAAATGGGTTTGTTGAGTCTTTCCATCTGGACACCCATCGTCTTTGGTGTCCTGTTGCTGGCCTTCGGCCGCGACAACTGCGCGCGTGGCGTGCGCTGGGTGGCACTGATCGGCTCCTTGCTGGGGCTGGCGGTGACCATTCCGCTGATCACGGGTTTTGACACCTCTTCGGCGCAGATGCAATTCGTCGAGAAGGTGCTGTGGATTGAGCGTTTCAATATCCACTACCACCTGGGCCTGGACGGTCTGTCCTTCTGGTTCGTGCCGCTGACGGCCTTCATCACCGTGATCGTGGTGCTGGCCTCGTGGGAAAGCATCACCGAGCGCGTGAACCAGTACATGGGCGCGTTCCTGGTGCTGTCGGGCCTGATGATCGGCGTGTTTGCGGCCCTGGACGGCTTGCTGTTCTACGTGTTCTTCGAAGCCACCCTGATCCCGATGTACCTGATCATCGGTATCTGGGGCGGTCCCAACAAGATCTACGCGGCGTTCAAGTTCTTCCTGTACACCCTGATGGGCTCGCTGCTCACCCTGGTGGCCATCATCTACCTGTACAACGTCTCGGGTGGCAGCTTTGACATCCAGACCTGGCACAAGCTGCCCCTGGGCTCCTTGCCCCAGACCCTGGTGTTCTTTGCCTTCTTCGCGGCGTTTGCCGTGAAGGTGCCCATGTTCCCGGTGCACACTTGGCTGCCCGACGTGCACGTGGAAGCGCCCACCGGCGGTTCTGCCGTGCTGGCGGCCATCATGCTGAAGCTGGGTGCCTACGGTTTCCTGCGTTTCTCGCTGCCGATTGCACCCGACGCCTCGCGCGAATGGGCCTGGCTGATGATTGCGCTGTCGCTGATCGCCGTGGTCTACGTGGGCATGGTGGCCCTGGTGCAAAAGGACATGAAGAAGCTGGTGGCTTATTCGTCCGTGGCGCACATGGGCTTTGTGACCCTGGGCTTCTTCATCTTCAACGACCTGGGCGTGTCCGGCGGTATCGTGCAGATGATTGCCCACGGCTTTGTCTCGGGCGCCATGTTCCTGTGCATCGGCGTGCTGTACGACCGTGTGCACTCGCGCGACATCGCGGCCTACGGCGGCGTGGTCAATACTATGCCCAAGTTCGCGGCCTTTGCCCTGCTGTTCGCCATGGCCAACTGTGGTCTGCCAGCCACCGCTGGTTTCGTGGGCGAGTGGATGGTGATCCTGGGCGCCGTGAAGTTCAACTTCTGGGTGGGCCTGCTGGCCGCCACCGCACTGATCTTCGGTGCGGCCTACACCCTGTGGATGTACAAGCGCGTGTACCTGGGGCCCGTGGGCAATGACCATGTGAAGGAACTGCAGGACATCAACTGCCGTGAGTTCTTGATCCTGGGCATCCTGGCTGTGGCGGTCCTGTACATGGGTCTGTACCCCAAGCCCTTCACGGATGTGATGGATCCTTCGGTGGCGCAGCTGTTGCAGCACGTGGCCCAATCCAAGCTTCCCTGACCAGACTGAACTGAGAGATTGAGATGATTGACAACATCAGCTGGCTTTCGATCTACCCCGAGATCGTGCTCCTGGTCATGGGATGCGTGATTACCTTGGTGGACCTGAGCGTGAAAAGCGCTCGCCGCACCGGCACCTATGTGCTGACCATGTTGACGCTGGCCGTGGTGGCCATCATGCAGGCCAACTACGCGGCCAGCGGCAACACCTTCTACGGCTGGGGCAACATGGTGGTCTCCGACGCCATGGGCAACTGGCTCAAGTGCTTTGCCACCGTGGCCATGATGGTGACCCTGGTGTATGCACGCCCTTATGCCGCAGACCGCGACATGTTGCGCGGCGGTGAGCTGTTCAGCCTGTCGACCTTTGCGTTGCTGGGCATGTTCATCATGATCAGCGCCAACAACCTGCTGCTGGTCTACCTGGGCCTGGAGCTGCTGACTCTGGCCAGCTACGCCCTGGTGGCCCTGCGCCGCGACCACGCGCCTGCGACCGAAGCGGCCATGAAGTACTTCGTGCTGGGTTCGCTGGCATCGGGTTTCCTGCTGTATGGCCTGTCCATGGTCTACGGTGCGACCGGTTCGTTGGACATCGGCGAGATCTTCAAGGCCATCAGCTCCGGCGAGCTCAAGCACCAGGTGCTGGTCTTCGGTCTGGTGTTCGTGGTGGCCGGTCTGGCGTTCAAGCTGGGTGCCGCGCCCTTCCACATGTGGGTGCCTGACGTCTACCACGGTGCGCCGACGGCCATCACCGCGCTGATCGGTGGCGCGCCCAAGCTGGCAGCCTTCGCCCTGGTGATCCGCCTGCTGGTGGATGGCATGCTGCCCCTGGCGTTCGACTGGCAGCAAATGCTGGCGGTGATGGCGATTGCCTCGCTGCTCGTGGGTAACCTGGCCGCTATTGCCCAGACCAACCTCAAGCGCATGCTGGCGTACTCGACCATCGCGCAGATGGGCTTTGTGCTGCTGGGTCTGCTGTCGGGTGTGATCGGCGGTGAAGTGGATCCGGCCCGTGCGGCCAACGCCTATGGGTCGTCCATGTTCTACGTGGTGACCTATGTGCTGACTACCTTGGCCACCTTCGGTGTGATCCTGCTGCTGTCGCGTGAAGGCTTCGAAAGCGAAGAGATCGCCGACCTGGCCGGTCTGAACCAGCGCAGCCCGCTGTACGCCGGCATCATGGCCGCCTGCCTGTTCTCCATGGCCGGTATCCCTCCGCTGGTGGGTTTCTATGCCAAGCTGTCGGTGCTGCAGGCACTGGTGGCTTCGGGTGACAGCTTCTACATCGGCCTGGCCATCTTCGCCGTGGTCATGTCGCTGATCGGCGCCTTCTACTACCTGCGCGTGGTCAAGGTCATGTACTTTGACAAGCCCTTGACCGCCACCACCGTGTCCGCCCCCTGGGATGTGCGCGCGGTGCTGACCGTGAATGGTGCCCTGGTCTTGATCTTGGGCATTGTTCCTGGTGGTTTGATGGCGCTGTGCGCCGATGCCGTGGTTCGCGCCCTGGCATCCTGACCGATAATGTGAAGCGTGACTCAAACTGCTTCCATTTGGTTAATCATCTTGGCGGCCCTGGTGGCCGCCAATTTGCCTTTTATGAACGAGCGCTGGCTGGTGGCCGGCCCTGTGGCGGCGACCCACCGCAAGCCCCTGTGGGGCCGCCTGGCCGAGCTGGTGCTGCTGTACTTCGTGGTCGGTGGTCTGACCTTGTTGCTGGAGCGCCGTGCAGGGCAGATCTATCCCCAGGGCTGGGAGTTCTACGCCATCACCGCCACGCTGTTTCTGACATTGGCCTTTCCGGGCTTTGTCTGGCGCTACCTCACCAAACGTCGCAGCCGCTAAACTGCGCGCTACGCACACAAGGCAGGGTTGCGACTCTGCCTTTTTTCTTTGGCCCGCTCTTTTTGTTTGTTTGCACCATGAAGGTGTTTGACCTGCGCTGCACCCAGGACCATGTGTTTGAAGGCTGGTTTGGCTCGGAAGATGATTTCCGCAGTCAGCTGGACCGTGGCTTGCTGGAGTGCCCGATGTGCGGCAGCCAGGAGATCACCAAGGGCCTGAGCGCGCCGCGCCTGAACCTGGGCGCGCAGCCGCCTGCAGCGGCTATGCCGGCGCCACGCGACGCGGCTGCCCCGGTGCAGGAGCACCAGCGCAAGTTGCATGCCTTGCAGGCGGCCTGGCTGGAGGCCTCGCGCAAGATCGTGGAAAAGACCGAGGACGTGGGCGATCGCTTCGCCGATGAAGCCCTGCGCATGCACAAGGGCGAAGAGCCCGAGCGACCCATCCGTGGCCAGGCCACGCCCCAGCAGGCCCTGGAGCTGCTGGAAGAGGGCGTGCCAGTGCTGCCCCTGGCCTTGCCCAAGGGCAGCAAGCAAACCTTGCAATAAGGGCCGGCCTGCCACCGGTCTGGCCGTGGCCTCCATCCGGGGCTTATACAAAAAAGTGAGTACTCAGCGCTTGGTTTTCAAGCGTTGCACAGCCTTTGGGCTGCTCAACGCGCTCCAGAAGTGCGCAATCTGCTCCTGATTTATGCAGGTACCCAGCCGGAACCTTCCGGGCTTGGATCAACAAAGCTTACAAAAAGCTGCCAACGACGGAATTGGGCGACAACCAAAAATGCTGGAGAGTGAGTGAATGCTCTTCTTGATGGGACCGCCCAGCAGTGGCCTGGTGCGCGCCCAGGTGGGGATAGGGTAAGTGCTTAGGTTGTAAGTCTTAGGCACAACTCCCAGTGCTTTTGCCAGAACCGCCACATACGATGCACCGCAACATACGACACGGTGCACGCTCCGGAAAAGCCCCCAGCTTTCCGCGCTGCACCCCAACCACGGAGCAGCCTGGGCGCATGAGCGACGTTATTCTTCAAACCACCCATCTCACCAAAGAGTTCAAGGGTTTCACCGCCGTGAGCGATGTGAACCTGTCGGTGCAGCGCGGCAGCATCCACGCACTCATCGGACCCAACGGTGCCGGCAAGACCACCTGCTTTAACCTGCTAACCAAGTTCCTGGAGCCCACTTCGGGGGAAATCCGTTTCAACGGCCACGACATCACCCGCGAGGCCCCGGCCCAGATCGCCCGCCGTGGCGTGATCCGTTCGTTCCAGATTTCGGCTGTGTTCCCGCACCTGACGCTGATGGAGAACGTGCGCGTTGGCCTGCAGCGCAAGCTGGGCACCGAGTTCCACTTCTGGAAGAGCCAGCGTTCGCTGGACCAGCTCAACGGCCGCGCCATGGAACTGCTGGCCGAGGTGGGCCTGGACGACATGGCCGATGAGGTCACGGTCAATCTGCCGTATGGCCGCAAGCGTGCGCTGGAAATTGCCACCACGCTGGCGATGGAGCCCGAGCTGATGCTGCTGGACGAGCCCACCCAGGGCATGGGCCACGAGGACGTGGACCGTGTGACGCAGCTGATCAAGAAGGTCTCGGCCGGTCGCACCATCCTCATGGTGGAGCACAACATGAAGGTGATCTCCACGATTGCCGATCGCATCACCGTGCTGCAACGCGGCGCGGTGCTGGCCGAAGGCAACTACGCCGAAGTTTCAAGCAACCCGCAAGTGATGGAAGCCTATATGGGGACAACCGACGGCCAACTGCAAGGAGCGCACTGAGCCATGGCCGACAACAAGCACACAACACCTGCGCTGGAAATCCGCAATCTCGAAGCCTGGTATGGCGAATCCCATGTGCTGCACGGCGTGGACATGGTGGTCCACCCCGGTGAGGTGGTGACCCTGCTGGGCCGCAATGGCGCGGGCCGCACCTCCACCATGCGCGCCATCATGGGGCTGACCGGCGCCCGCAAGGGATCGGTCAAGATCAACGGCCAGGAAACCGTGGGCCTGCCCACGCACAAGATTGCGCACTTTGGCGTGGGCTACTGCCCCGAGGAGCGCGGCATTTTCTCCAGCCTGTCGTGCGAAGAGAACCTGCTGCTTCCCCCGCCGCTGAAGACCGGCCACGACGGCATGAGCGTGGAGGAAATCTACGCCATGTTCCCCAACCTGGCCGAGCGCCGCCACAGCCAGGGCACGCGCCTGTCGGGCGGCGAGCAGCAGATGTTGGCGGTGGCCCGCATCCTGCGCACCGGCGCACGCCTGCTGCTGCTGGACGAGATTTCCGAAGGGCTGGCGCCCGTGATCGTGCAGGCCCTGGCTCGCATGATCCATACGCTGCGCCAGAAGGGCTACACCATCGTCATGGTGGAGCAGAACTTCCGCTTTGCCGCGCCGCTGGCCGACCGCTTCTACGTGATGGAGCACGGCCGCATCGTCGAGACCTTCGAAGCGGCGCAGCTGGACGCCAAGATGCCCGTCCTCAATGAGTTGCTGGGCGTCTAAGCCCAGGCAGCAAGCTACCGATTTCACACACCACAACAACAAGGAGACTGCAAGATGCACCCCATTCGTACGCCCCTGACCGCCCTGGCCCTGTCGCTGGCTGTGGCAGGCATGGCCCACGCGCAGGAGCCCGACAAGATCAAGATTGGCTTCATCACCGACATGTCCAGCAACTACGCGGACGTGGACGGCAAGAACGGCGCCCTGGCCATCCAGATGGCCATCGATGATTTCGGTGGCAAGGTGCTGGGTAAGCCCATTGAGCTGCTGACCCAGGACCATCAGCACAAGCCTGACATTGCCGCCACCAAGGCGCGCGAATGGATCGACACGCAGAACCTGACCATGCTGTTCGGCGGCACCAACTCCGGCGTGGCCCTGGCGCTGGCCAAGGTGGCCCAGGAGAAGAAGCGCGTCTACATCAACAACGGCGCCGGCTCCTCGGCCCTGACCAACGAGCAGTGCTCGCCCTACACCATCCACTATGCCTATGACACTGTGGCCCTGGCCAAGGGCACGGGCGGTGCGGTGGTGGACAACGGCGGCAAGGACTGGTTCTTCCTGACCGCGGACTATGCCTTCGGCCACTCGCTGGAAGCCGACACCACCAAGGTCATCAAGGCCAAGGGCGGCAACGTCAAGGGCAGCGTGCGCCATCCGCTGAACGCTTCGGACTTCTCCAGCTTCCTGCTGCAGGCGCAGAACTCCAAGGCCCAGATCCTGGGCCTGGCGAATGCCGGCGGCGACACCATCAACGCCATCAAGGCCGCGCGCGAGTTCGGCATCAACAAGAGCATGAAGATGGCCGGCCTGCTGGTGTTCCTGACCGACATCCACTCGCTGGGGCTGAAGAACACCGAAGGCCTGCTGCTGACCAGCAGCTGGGACTGGAACCTGAACGACGAGACCCGTGCATTCGGGCGCAAGTTCCAGGCCAAGACCAAGCGCATGCCCACCGACATCCAGGCGGCCAACTACTCGGCCACCACCAACTACCTGAAGGCCGTCGAAAAGGCTGGCACCACCGATGCGGACAAGGTGATGGCCGTGCTCAAGAGCACGCCGCTCAAGGACTTCTATGCCGAAGGCGTGATCCGTCCGGACGGCCGCTATGCCCACGAGATGTACCTGATGCAGGTCAAGTCGCCCTCGGAGTCCAAGGAAGCCTGGGACTACTACAAGGTGGTCTCCAAGCTGCCAGCAGCCCAGGTCTGGACCACCAAGGAAGAGAGCAAGTGCGCTCTGTGGAAGTGATCGCCTGAGTGCGGCAGCACCCGCCGGACCCGGTGCGGTGCTACCGTGATCAGACGGTGTTTGTGTTCGCGTTATCGAGTTTGCCGCCCCCGCGTCGTCGGAACAAGGGCACTGGTTTTACAAGGCGTCAGCCACACCACCAAGGAGACAAGGCAATGACCAAACAGCGCAATTTCACTCGACTGGCTTGGATGCTCGGTGCCGCCGGCCTGATGGCCGCGACGGCGCATGCGCAGCCGCAGGACAAGGTGCGTATCGGTTTCGTGACCGACATGTCCAGCCTGTATGCGGATGTGGAGGGCAAGAACGGCGCGCTGGCCATGCAGATGGCCATCGACGATTTCGGCGGCAAGGTGCTGGGCAAGCCCATCGAACTGCTGTCGGCCGACCACCAGAACAAGGCCGACATTGCCGCCAGCAAGGCGCGCGAGTGGATTGACACGCAAGGTATCAGCCTGATCTTCAGCGGCACCAACTCCGGCACGGCCCTGGCCGTCTCGCAGGTGGCGAACGAGAAGAAGCGCGTGCACATCAACAACGGCGCCGGCTCCTCGGCCCTGACCAACGACCAGTGCAACCCCTACACCATCCACTATGCCTATGACACCGTGGCCCTGGCCAAGGGCACGGGCGGCGCGGTGGTGGAGCGCGGTGGCAAGGACTGGTTCTTCCTGACGGCGGACTACGCCTTCGGCCAGGCGCTGGAGTCGGACACCACCAAGGTGATCCTGTCCAAGGGCGGCACGGTCAAGGGCAGCGTCAAGCATCCGCTGAACGCCTCGGACTTCTCCAGTTTCCTGCTCCAGGCGCAGAACTCCAAGGCCCACATCCTGGGTCTGGCGAACGCAGGTGGCGACACCATCAACGCCATCAAGGCGGCCAAGGAGTTCGGCATCGACAAGAGCATGAAGACCGCGGGTCTGCTGGTGTTCCTGACCGACATCCACTCCCTGGGCCTGAAGAACACCGCGGGTCTGCTGCACACCACCAGCTGGTACTGGGACATGAATGACGAATCGCGCAAGTTCGCCGAGAAGTTCTTCGCCAAGACCAAGCGCATGCCCACCGATGTGCAGGCCGCCGACTACTCGGCCGTGACGCAGTATCTCAAGGCCGTGCAGGCCGTGGGCAGCACCGATGCCGACAAGGTCATGGCCCACCTCAAGAGCACGCCCTTGTCGGACTTCTATGCCAAGGGAACCATCCGTCCCGATGGCACCTACGCCCACGACATGTACCTCGTGGAAGTCAAAAAGCCTGAGGAATCCAAGCGTCCTTGGGACTATCTGAAGGTTCTGTCCACCTTGCCGGCCGACCAGGTCTGGACCACCAAGGCGGAAACCAAATGCGCCCTGTGGAAGTGACGTAAGCCGTTGCAGCACGCCGCTGGCGTGCTGCGCGCAGTGACTGACGGGCACCTTGTTCACCCAATAGCGTCTCTCTCATGGAAATCTTCGGTGTTTCTTTACCGGGCTTGCTCAGCCAGCTTCTGCTGGGGCTGGTCAACGGCTCGTTTTATGCGATCTTGAGCCTCGGGCTGGCGGTGATCTTCGGCCTGCTCAACGTGATCAACTTTGCGCACGGCGCCTTGTTCATGTTGGGGGCCATGGTCACCTGGATGGCCATGAACTACTTCGGCATCAACTATTGGGTGATGCTCATCCTCGCGCCGATCATCGTCGGGGCGTTCGGGGTGTTGATCGAGCGCTTCCTGCTGCGCTGGATCTACAAGCTCGACCACCTCTACGGCCTGCTGCTGACCCTGGGTCTGTCGCTGCTGATTGAGGGCGTGTTCCGCTCCATCTACGGGGTGTCGGGCCTGGGCTACGATACGCCGGAGCTGCTGGAGGGCGCCACCAACCTTGGCTTCATGATCCTGCCCAACTACCGGGCCTGGGTGGTGGTGGCCTCCATCGTGGTCTGCTTGGCCACCTGGTACGTGATCGAAAAGACCCGCCTCGGGGCCTACCTGCGCGCCGGCACGGAAAACCCGCGCCTGGTCGAAGCCTTCGGCATCAATGTGCCGGTCATGGTCACGCTGACCTATGCCTTCGGCGTGGGTCTGGCGGCCTTCGCCGGGGTGCTGGCGGCACCCGTCTACCAGGTGACGCCGCTGATGGGGCAGAACCTCATCATCATCGTCTTCGCCGTGGTGGTGATCGGTGGCATGGGCTCCATCATGGGCTCCATCCTCACCGGCCTGGGGCTGGGCGTGATCGAAGGCCTGACCAAGGTGTTTTACCCCGAAGCCTCCTCCACCGTGGTGTTCGTCATCATGGTCATCGTTCTCCTGATTCGCCCCGCGGGCCTGTTCGGCAAAGAGAAATAAGCAGGGGCACACCACATGAATTCCAAGCAAATCTCCTTCATCGGCTACGGCGTGCTGCTGCTGGCCCTGATCGTTGCGCCCTTCTTTGGCGCCTATCCCGTGTTCGTCATGAAGCTCATGTGCTTTGCACTGTTCGCTTCGGCCTTCAACCTGTTGCTGGGCTATACCGGTCTGCTGTCCTTTGGCCATGCGGCCTTCCTGGGTGGCGCGGCCTACATGGCCGGCCATGCCATCAAGGTCTGGAGTGTGACGCCCGAGGTCGGCATCGTGCTGGGCACCCTCGGGGGGGCGGCCCTGGGCCTGCTGGCCGGCTGGCTGGCGATCCGCCGCCAGGGCATCTACTTTTCCATGATCACGCTGGCCCTGGCGCAGATGCTGTTCTTCGTCTGTCTGCAAGCCCCGTTCACCGGCGGTGAAGACGGCCTGCAAGGCGTGCCGCGCGGCAAGCTGTTCGGCGTGATCGATCTGGCCAACGACCTGACCATGTACTACGTGGCCCTGGTGATCTGTGTCCTGGGCTTCCTGGTCATCGTGCGCACCGTGCACTCGCCGTTTGGCCAGGTGCTCAAGGCCATCAAGGAGAACGAGCCCCGCGCCATCTCCCTGGGCTATGACGTGAACCGCTTCAAGCTGCTGGTGTTCGTGCTGTCCGCCGCCATCACTGGCCTGGCCGGCTCGCTCAAGACCGTGGTGCTGGGCTTTGCCACCCTGTCCGACGTGCACTGGACGGCTTCCGGCCACGTGGTGCTGATGACGCTGATGGGCGGCATGGGCACGCTGTCCGGCCCCATCGTTGGCTCTGCCATCGTGGTGGCGCTGGAAAACAAGATCGGCGACTTTGGCAGTTTCCTGGCCAAGCTGACGGGCGTGGAATGGTTCACCACCCTGGGTGAGTCCGTGACCATCGTCACCGGCTTCATCTTCGTGCTGTGCGTGCTGGCCTTCCGCCGTGGCGTGATGGGCGAAATCATCGCCTGGCTGGCGCGCCGCCGCGGTGCGGGCAAAACCCTGTAAGCGCACCCACTGCTGCAGCTGCAAAAAAACCGCCTCTTGGGGCGGTTTTTTTATGGTGGGACCGTGGTCCGGTGGCCTCAGCGCATGGCCTGCCGGGCGTGGGCCGGCAGGCTGGTCGGGCGCTCCTTGCGCGGCGCATCGCGCCAGCGCAGGGCCCAGCGCTCCACCGTGTAGAAGGACAGGGCCGCCAGCGCAGCGGAAATGGCCAGACCCAGCACCAGCACCACGGGCCACGAGAACTCGGCCCGCAGGTAGCGCACCACGGGGTAGTGCCACAGGTAGATGCCGTAGGACAGGCGGCCCAGCTGCACCAGGGCCGGTGCGGTCAGCATGTCGTAGACCAGGCCCTGGCGTTGCACGGCCACCAGGATGACGATGGCCGCGCACTCCACCACCGTGATGCCCCAGAGCAT
This sequence comes from Comamonas sp. CAH-2, assembly GCF_009668305.1. Classification (NCBI taxonomy): domain Bacteria; kingdom Pseudomonadati; phylum Pseudomonadota; class Betaproteobacteria; order Burkholderiales; family Comamonadaceae; genus Comamonas; species Comamonas sp. CAH-2. The sequence continues at coordinate 11,669 of NZ_VSWF01000010.1, read as the reverse complement.
GGCGTCCTGGTTGTCCCAGCCCAGCGACATCAGCAGGGGGATGGCCAGGGGCAGCCACATGAGGTGGTGCAGCCGGGACTGGATGGCTTCGGCGAAACCGGTGCGCTCGTGCAGCAGGGCGGCCAGCAGGCTGCCGGCCAGCAGTCCGGTGGCCCGGGTGTCGAAGCGGAAGAAAATCTCGTAGAACTGCTGGCCCTGGAACACCCAGAAGATGCGCCAGGCCCAGGCCAGTAGCCACAGCAGCAGGATGGTGCGCCACAGCTTGCCGGGCGCGGCCTTGCGCACCAGGAAAGCCAGCAGCGGCGGCCAGATCAGGTAGAAGTGCTCTTCCACCGCCAGCGACCACATGTGCAGCAAGGTGTCCGGGCTGTCAAAGAAGGCGATGCCGTAGTCAGCCAGGTACAGCAGCGAGACCAGGGCGTCCTGGTAGATGTCATCCAGATCGGGCCACAACAGCGGTGCGAACAGCACATAGGCGGCCAGGAACAGGGCCAGCGCCGGCATCAGCCGGAAAAAGCGCCGGCGGTAAAAACGCCAGTAGTCGAGCCGGCCCTCGGTGTGCCATTCGATCAGCAGCAGCGAGGTGATCAGGTAGCCGCTGAGCACAAAGAACAGGTCCACGCCCAGGAAGGCGCCATCGAACAGCGGCACATGGGCATGCGACAGCAGCACCAGCACGATGGCGATCCCTCGCAGGCCGTCCAGCGCCGGGTTGTAGCGCAGTTTGAATTCCGTCAAAACCGACTTACCTCTTGATGTCAGGTGGTCCAGGCCAGGGCTGGACCAGGCAGAAAAAACAGCACAGCGACCACCAGGGCGCGGGCAGTCCGCACGCAGACCCGGATCGGACGCCAGGAACATCGCCGTGGTGGGGGTGGCCTGTCCGCGCAGGCGGCATGGCCAAGGGCATCCGTGTCCGCAGCCGGAGGCGGGCCGCTGGCGCGCTGGGCGCGGTAGACACTGCCATGGCAAGCATGGCGAAGGGATGCTACTGCAATTCGGGTATCTACCCGGTAACAGAGTTTTTCGATTTTAGTCTTACTGCCGATTACACCCAGTGCTATCAAGTTCTTTAACTCAACGGCGGTGGCGTGTGTCCAAGGGGCGGAGGCAGGGGCGAATGGCCGGCGTGCCCGCAGGCCTGGGGGCAAGCCTGGACGGTGGGTCGGATGGGGGAGGTCGGTGTGCCGCGCGCCAAAGGCGCAGTGAGTCTGCCTGCGGGCAGCCGGTGCGGGGTGTCGCCCGGGATCGTGGGTTGCCGCAGTCCGGCGCGCCAGATCGTGCGGTGGCGCACCGCGACGGCGTGCACCACCACTGCAGCGGTGGGTCTGGCACTTGCCACCGACCATCGTGGCACCGCATGACACCGGTATGCCCAGGTACCGGGGGCAGCCTGGGCGGCGCAGCCATCAAGGCCCAAAACGGCCAAAGCCCAGGCAGAGCCTGGGCTTGGTGCTATTGATGCTGTCAGCTGTCAGCTGTCAGCTGTCAGCAGCCAGCTGCCAGCTGCCAGCTGCCGTGCCGCAGGCCGCTGGTGCTGCCGGCTCAGGGCTGGAACTGTTCGACCGGTACGTCGTTGGGCTGGGCCAGCAGCTTCTTCAGCGTGCTGCCCATGGGCAGGTTCAGGTTCACCTGCTTGGGCGGGATCGGCTGCGTGTACCACTTGGCGTACAGGCGTTCGATCTCGCCGTTGGCCATCATCTGGCGGATGGCGCCGTCCACGGCCTGCTTGATGGCCGGGTCCTGCTTGCTGAACTGGATGGCGATCGGCTCCGCACCGATCACCTCGCCCACGATCTTGTAGCCCGCGGGGTGCTTGCTCTGGGCGATCACGCCGGCCAGCATGTTGTCATCCAGCACAAAGGCGTCGACGCGGCCCGACTCCAGCAGCAGGAAGGCCTCGAACTGGTCCTTGGCCATCAGGGTCTGGAACTGGATGCTGTGCTCGGCCGCATAGCGGCGCAGGATCTGCACGGCCGTGGTGCCCGTGATGGCCGACACCTTCTTGCCGTCCAGCTGCTTGAAGCTGGTGATGGGCGCCTGCTGGGCCACGGCCATGCGCACCTCGCTGACATAGGTGGTCAGGCCGAAGGCCACCTGGTCCTGGCGCTTGAGGCTGTTGGTCATGCTGGCGCAGTTGAAGTCGGCCGTGCCGTTCTGGATCAGCGGCATGGTGTTCTGCGCTGTCAGCACCATGTACTTCAGCTGTGCCTGCGGGGCGATGGCGCGCACCACCTTCTCGCACAGCTCCACGTGGTAGCCCACGAACTTCTCGTTGGCGCCCAGCGCATAGGCCATGGGCGTGGCGCTTTCGCGCACGCCCAGCACCACGGTGCCACCGGCCTGCCAGCGCTGCAGCGTGGGCGAATCGCTGGCGCCGGGGGCCGCGTGTGCGGCCGCAGAAAAAACGGCGGCCACGATGGCCGCCGACAGCAGGGAAAACTTCACCACAGACTTCATGGAACGAGGCACTCAAGCAGGCGGGCCGAGCACATCCGGCCCCATGGCGGTGCATTCTCCCACTGGCTTCAGACATCCCCGTGTTATGCAAATTCCGGGCGGCGCGATGGCGGCCGCCGGGGTTCACGAAGGCTGCAGCGCAGCCTGCAGGCGCTGGTGCGCCGGGCTGTGGGGGTTGGGTGGCACCTGGTTCTTGGCGCACAGGTAGTGGTGGGTGTAGACCTCCAGGTAGCGCTCCAGCACCTGGCCGGCGCGCGCGTCCTGCGGGTGCTGACTCAGCTCCAGGCACAGCGCGGCCACTTCGCTGGTGCAGAAGTGGTCTTCGCGCTTGGAGCGGCGCAGCTGGTAGCGCGAGAACTGCTCGGGCTGCAGGCTCAGTACCGGAAACTTGTCCAGGTAGGGGCTCTTGCGGAACATCTTGCGCGCCTCGGACCAGGTGGCGTCCAGCAGGATGAACAGCGGCCGCTGGCCGCTGTCGGCCTGGGCTTCGGGCAGGGCGTGGATGACGCGCTCGGGCGGCTCGACAAACTCCCCCGGGAACACCAGGTAGGGCTGCCACTGCGGGTCCTGCAGCAGCGCCTGCAGGCCGGGGTCCAGCTCTAGGCGGCTCCAGCCGAAGGCAAAGGTGTCCTGCACCACATCGGCGATCAGCCAGCCGGTGTTGCTGGGCTTGAGCGGTTCGGCATCGTGCATCACCAGGCACACCCCGGCGTGCGTGGGCAGGTGGGGGCGCAGGGCGCACATGCAGTGGCTGGTGCGCAGGCGGCAGCCTTCGCAGCGGTCGCCCTTGGGGCCGCCACGGGCCAGGAAGGGGCGCGTGCTGCGCGTCAGGCGGGCATCGCGCAGGCGCGCGACGGCATGGGGAAAGGGGGTGGGGGAGGCAGACATGGGCAAGCCGGCGATTGTCGCAGCTGCCGTGCACCGGCGCTGGGGCGCTGCGCTTGACCTGCCGCCCCGGTGGCCGGGCGTGGGCTCAGTGGCCGCCGCCGGCGCACTCCAGCTCGAACACCGGCACCTGGGACTTGCGGCTCAGCCACAGACCGCCGCCCAGTTCGCTGAAGCTGGCCGACAGCCCCTGGCGGTACAGCGCGGCGCGGTGGCGGAACAGGCGCGGGTCGGTCAGATCCTCGTCGATGATGTCGCGCTCATAGTCCTCGCGCGCCACGGCCTCCAGGTACAGGGCACCGCGCGAGAGCTGGCCCAGGTTCTTCAGCGCTTGCTTCAGGTCGGCCGGGCTCAGGTAGGGCAGCACGCCCTGGCAGATCACCAGGTCGAACGGCTCGCTGGCCTGGTAGTCCACGACCGAGCCGCGCTCCCAGCCGAAGCGGCCGCACAGGTATTCGCTGAACTCCACGCCGTGGTAGCTGCAGCCGGGGAACTGCTGCTGCACCACGTGCTGCCACAGGCCGATGCCGCAGCCCACATCCAGCACGCGCGCCACGGGCACGCGCAGGTACTTCAGGTAGCTGCAGACAAACGTGCCCAGACGTTCAATGTGTTCGGGGTCCACCACGCTGGTTTTCTTGTCGAAATAAAAGCGCTGGTAGTACGCCTCGTCAAACCATTGATCGCTTGCTGATTGCACGCATGCTCCTGGGCAGGGCCAGCCCTGGCGGCTGGCGGTGAACAACACCGGGCTGCCTGGGCCACCCGGAAAGTGAGCGCCCAAGTATCGTGCAGACGCAGTGCCGGCATGCGGCACTGCGGCATTGGAGGTGGTCAAACGTATTGAAAACCATAGCTGTATGCGATGGCTGTATCTGCGCTGAAGGCAGATTGGATGAGGATTTCTGGCGCAGGCGGCAGACACGCTGAACGATCGGTGTGCTGGTGCAGGCTTGCAATAATTGACCGCGGAGAGCGCCTATTGCGTCTTTTTGCGCAAAATTTTTGCGTGGTGGCGCCACCGCTGTGCTGCATTTCCTTGCTGTGATGCGATGGCGTGGCGCGTTGATGTTGTGTGAATCAATGCTGCGGCGCAGATAAACGGCGTGCTAGCCGAATTGCACCGCCCCTGCAAGCAATAAAGCTGCGCGATGCACCAGGTGCTTTCTGCGCAGCCTGTCGGTGCAGGCTTCCTAGAATCGGCCGCGGCGCCCCCTGCGCCCCTGCCGCTTGCGCAGTCCCTCTTCACCGAAAGCACCGTCCCCCATGATCTCGCGTCGCCAGTTGCTGGCTGCTTGCGCAGCGTCCACCACCACCTTGTCGCCCTGGGCGGCCAGCCGCAGCTGGGCCCAGGGGCAGCCCGTGCGGCTGGTGGTCGGCTTTGCCGCCGGGGGCTCTGCCGACTTTGTGGCGCGCCAGCTGGGGCAACTGCTGGCGGCCGAGATCGGCGCGCCCGTGCTGGTGGACAACCGCCCCGGCGCGGGCGGTCGCATCGCGGTCGAGGCCGTCAAGAACGCCAAGCCCGATGGCCTGACCCTGCTGGTCACGCCCGGCTCCATCCTCACCATCTACCCCCATGTCTACACCAAGCTCAGCTACCAACCGCTGACCGACCTGGTGCCCGTGGCCGCGCTGTGCGCCTTGCCGTACAGCGTCAACGTCGGTCCGCTGGTGCCGGGCAGCGTGCGTTCGCTGCAGGATTTTGGCGCCTGGCTCAAGGCCCATCCACAGATGGCCTCGTACGGCTCGCCCGGCGCCGGCACCACGCCGCATTTCCTGGGGGCCATGTTTGCCGCCAGCGTGGGGGTGGACTATGTGCACGCACCCTACAAGGGCGGGGCGCTGGCCCTGCAGGACGTGATGGCGGGCCAGCTCACCTCCAGCTTCAACGTGGTCAGCGAACCCGTGGCCCAGATCGGCAACCCCAAGCTGCGCACCCTGGCCGTCAGCAGCGCCCAGCGCATTGCGCAGATGCCCCAGGTGCCCACCTTTGCCGAGCAGGGCCTGGGCGATCTGACCTCCAGCGAATGGATGGGCCTGCTGGCCCCCAAGGGCACGCCGGCCGAACTGGTGCAGCGCCTGCACGCCGCCGCCAACCGCAGCATGGCCCAGCCCAAGTTGCAGCAGGCGCTGGCGGAAATGGCCTTCAGCGTCACCGCGTCCAGCCAGGCGGAATTTGCCCAGCTGCTGCAGCAGGACCTGCGCAAATGGGGCCCTGTGGTGCAGCGCACCGGCTTCAAGGCCGAGGGCTGAAGCCCTGCGTCAATAGCCACGAAAATAGGTTGCAAAACATTTTTTATGGCTATTGGTTATAATTGCCGGGTTGTTTGCGCAAACAATGCTGTATCTCACACCAGCACTTCGTGTACTGCGAAGAGAAAAATAAAAGTGACAGCTGCAGAGACGTTCTGCCGTAACACGGTGATCGCGTAAGAGTCGCCGTCCAACACCCCAAAAAAGCCCGCAGGCCAAGGCCGCGGGCTTTTTTTTTGCGCCATGGCGCCGTGCGTCGAAAGGCGCCACCGCGGTGGACCGCGCGACTGGCGCCTGCGCCCGCCGCGTGTGCGTCCGGCGGGGCCGCCAGGCTCAGGCCTTGGGCGGGCGGTGCATCACGCACACCTTGTTGCCCGCGGGGTCGCGCAAATAGGCCAGGAACAGCTTCATGCGCTCATCGCCGCGCCAGCCGGGGGCGTCTTCGATGGCGGTGCCGCCTGCAGCCAGTGCCGCTTCGTAGGCCTGCAGGGCCTGGTCGGTAGACTCGGCCGCAAAGCCCAGGGTGAAGCCGTTGGCCGCCGTGGCGGGCTCGCCATTGATGGGCGTGGTCACGCTGAAGGTGTTGCCCGCGTGGCGCCAGAAGTAACGGTGGCGGTCCTGCACGCCGGGCTTGGCCCCCAGCGTGCCCAGCAGGGCGTTGTAGAACTTGACGGACGCATCCAGGTCGTTGGCGCCGAGCATGACGTGGCTGAACATAGGGGGTGTCTCCTCAGTAAGCGGTAGTGGGTGAGGGCTGGGGGCGTTGCCGCGCACCAGCCTGCACGCATGCTAACGCTTGCCCAGCCAGGCCGCGCGTCACCCAGGCGATGCAGGCTATTATTTTTGATAGCTGCTGGCGCTGGCTGGGTGAGCGCCAGAGGTGTTTTTTGCTGTAAAGGATCAGCGCAGGGGCCGCAGGCCGCTGCACCCTGGCGGCGCAGGGCTTACAGCTTGTGGGGTGGTGTCTGGGCCTGGGTTGGGGTGGCATCCAACACTTCGGAGGACGTGCCCTCCAGAAGCTGCTCCCAGTCGTCGCCCCAGAACTCGCAAGGGTGGGGCGTGCGGTCGGAGCCATTGCCGCAGCGCAGGTCATCGGCCGGGCAATACAGGTCGCAGCCCCAGCACAGGCGCTCGGGGTGGGCGGGAGCGATCGGGAATTTCTTGGCCATCTCTGGTGGTGCGTGGGCGTGGTTGCCAGCCACAAGGCTACGCCCAAATGCACCGCCCCGGTGTGCCCGCGGTTTGTGAGAGATCAGAGGCCATGCGTTCTGGCGCCGCAGCCCGGGTGATGTGCTGGTGGGGGTCGGACCACTGCCCGTGCATGCTGGCCCAGTCTGGGGGGGCGATGGAGCAGGGAAGCGTGCGATGGGGAAGGGCCCATGCGCATCCACCGACAAGCGATGCGGGCAGACAGCGGCCAGGCCGCGCGGACGGAGCGAGCGTTGCGCAACAGGGGCACGCGACGGCACCAGTTCCCTCTTGCGAAGGAGCATGTCGGAGCCGCGGCAACGCACTCTGCGAAAAAGCGTCCCCTGCGCAGCGACGGGCCATCCGGCGCAACACCGCGCCGGTGGGACGCGTCGCCGTCAAACCAAGGGCAGCACCTAGGTGCTATGGCGGTTGGTAGGCGTGGCGCCCACCCGCGCAGGCATGGGGGCCATGCGGGCTGGGGTGCGCGGCGGGCAACGCGCGCTGGTGTGCCACCTCAGTTGGAAGTGTTGCGTATCCAATCGGTCTCTAGCGCTTATCCAGTGTGCGCTGACAGCTATGGTTTTATGTCGTCGTGCCTGCGGGGGCCGGCTGTGCCCAGATCTCGCGGAACATCAGGCACAGCTTGTGCCCGGCCGGGTCTCGCACATAGGCCAGATAGCGGTCATTGCCCGGCGCCTTGCGCCAGCCTGCAGGGTCTTCGATGGCCACACCGCCGTGGGCCAGGGCCGCATCCAGCGCACGGTGCAACTGCTCGATGGAGGTGGTTTTGAAACCCAGCGTGAAGCCGTTGTAGTGCGTGCAGGGCTGGCCATCGCGCGGCGTGGCGATCATCAGGCGCGTGCCGTCGTGGTCCCAGACATAGCGTTCAAAACCGTTGACCTGGATGTGGCTGGCGGAAGGCGCGCCCAAGACGCCGAGGACGGCGTCATAGAACTTGCGGCTGGCGGTGAGGTCGTTGGTACCGAGGAGGATGTGGCTGAGCATGATTAATCAAAGATAATCGACATTGAAACTAGAGGCTTATTAAATATACACTTAATATTTCCACCGTGTATTTTTACAATTTCTTTTGCTAGAAAAAGTCCAAATCCACCGCCTTCCTCTTTTTCTGAAAATCTTATTCCACGATCAAAGCATCTTTCTGGGTCAATATTTTCATCTGAATAATTTTCTATTAAGATTTCAATTCTTTTTTCATTTTTAATTATTGTTACATCAATATCTGAGTTATCTCTTCCATATTTTATGGCATTTTCAATGAGTGTTGCTAATATTATTGGGAAAGATTTTGAGCTTCCTTTTAGTTCTGCTTCTACATCGCCTTCAACAGATATTCTCATTCCTTTTTTATGAGCTAAATCTTCTAAGATTCTCTTCATTTTAAAAGCCAAAGAAAATATTTTTATAGAATTATCTTTGGGAAGAGCCTTCATCCCTTCAATATTTGATAATGCTTCTAGTATGTCAAAGTTATTTCTTATCAGCTCAGCTGCACCTTTAATGGCTTTCATATTTTTGGTATTGTGACCGCTACCAATTTCAATTTCTGCCTTTTGTAAAACAAGAGAGTTGAGTTTTCTTAATTCATGAAATGCTTGAGGGAATACTTCTAACCCAGAGAGAATTTGCTTAGTTCTTTCTTCTTCTATTTCTCTTAAAGATTTCGTATACTCATTAATTTCAATTATTGATGTTTTGTTATTTGTGTATTTTTTTGAAAGCAATCTTTGTTTTTGATCATCAAATCTTGGATGTACAATCAAACCATATATTGCATATCTTTTTGCACTATATGTGAATATGGTGGATGAGAATCCTTTGGGGCATAGATGATGACCATCTAATGATCTATTATAGAAATATTTACATGCTTCATCTAGATTGCATTCGGATGGTTTTTTGAATCTTTCTATTGTATTTATTTTGAACTCGGGAATTTCTATTATTGGAAATACTTTTGGGATACTCATCAAAAAATCTTGCCTAAATAAATGTCTACAGCTTTGTTTGCAGTGAATCGTAAAGTTTTGAATATGTGGTTTTCTATAGAGGTTTTATCGGATGAATTAATGGCGTTGTAAAGATTCTCTTTAATGGAATTTATTTTTTGACTATCCGTAATGTCTAATTCTTTAATTATTTTTGAAAATATTAAATTTTTGTCAAAACATAGATTTAATTCTGACTCAATTACTTCCATAGAGTCGGCTAAACCTAAGTCTTTAATTAAAACAGCGTGTGATAATTTGAAAAAATCTGCTTCACTAGCAGAAAGACTTCTAGATGTATAAGCAATAATTCTGGCGGGATTCCTATTTCTGCTCAAATAACGCATCAATTCAAGACCATGTTTATCTCCTAGATTAGTACCCACGCCATAATAGTCGAGAATTATCAAATCATATAAGCCAGAATCATATTTATTAAGATCATTTCCATTCTTGTCATGGTCAATAGAAAATCCCTGACTTCTTAAAAAATCTATTAATGTAATGTCATCATCATCATCAATAAACAAAATTCTTGATTTTCTTATAATTTCTTGTCTAGATAATTTTGGAAAATCTTCAAAAGTTTTTTTCTTTTTAATAAAGCTAAGCATATTAGGTCGATATAAGTAAATTTACTGATCTTGTTGTAGCCACATACGCCAATTTAGATTCCACTTCCAAATCTTCTTGGCTGATGTTTTCTTTGGGTTTTGACGTTAAAACTGCCACCACCGCCCATTCCAGTCCCTTGCTGGCGTGCATGGTCATGACCTGGATGGCGTTGTCTTGCGGTTGAAAGTCGCCCGCCTTTTTGCGCACGCGGTGGGGCAGGCCTTGGCGGGCCAAGGCGCGGCTGCAGATGTCCATGCCGTCCCAGTCGCGGCACAGCACGGCCATCTCGCCCCAGGCGTGGCCCTGGGCGTGCTGGTCGGCCAGCAGTTCGGCAATCTTGGTGGCGCGCTCTGGCAGGCTGGGCAGGTCGATGACGATGGGCTCTGGCCCTTCGCGCCCGCAGCCCAACGGGGCGAGCAGGGGGATGCTGTCTTCATCCTGGGCATCCTCGGGTTGGAGGAGGCTGCCTGCCACCCGATGGGCCAGCTGCAAGATTTGCCGGGTGTTGCGGTAATTGATTTTGAGGATGGTGGTGCGCCCGCTGGCCTGGATGCCCACGCTTTTGAGGCTGAAGCCCATCTTGCCGCTGCGCCGGTAAATGCTTTGCGCATCGTCGTACAGCAGGAGCAGGCTGTTGGTGGTGGGGTCCACCATCTGGGTGATGAGCTTGAGCCATTCGGGCGCAAAGTCGTGCCCTTCGTCGATCAGGATGGCGTGGTACTGGCCGGCGGGGATGTGGCCTTTGTCCACTGCGGCGATCAGGCCGTGCACATAGGCTTCCATCTTGCGGCCCACGTCCCAGTCCTTGGCGTAGGCGGGCAGTTGCTGGTAGGCCTTGAGTTGGGCATACACCCATTTGTGGAAGTGGCGCACCTGCACGCGCTCGCCCAGGCCTTTGGCGTCCAGCTGTGCGGCCAGTTTGACGGCCAGGGGTTCGTTGTAGCAGAGCACCAGAATGGGTTTGCTGCCGGGGCCCTGGGTTTGGGCCAGGTGTTCGGCGCGGTAGCCGAGGATCATGGTTTTGCCCGAACCGGCGACGCCATGGATGACGCGGTGACCGTCGCCCAGGCTGCGCGCCAGCTGTTCTTGCTGCAGGTCCATGACGCGCATGAGGTCGGGCAGGCGTTCTTCGGCGGCGTTTTCAGCCGCTGCCTCGGCGCTGGCATCGTCAAACAGGCTGTGCTGCTGGGGCACGCGCACTTCGGGGAACAGGATCCAGCGCACGCGGTCCAGCTGGGGCAGGGTGATGGCGCCTTTGCCAAAGCTGTGCGGGAACATGGCCCACAGGCGTGCTTGAAAGGCCTCGGGCTCCACGTGCTCAAACATTTCGTCCTGGCAGATGACCAAGCGCTCGGGAATGGCGCGGCCCAGTTCTGCGGCCTCAAACTGGGCGCGGGTGATGCGGGTGAAGACCACGCCATAGCCCCAGGGGAAGATGAGCTGGCCCTGGTGGGGCCCCTCGGGCTGTTGCAGCTGCGGGTCGCGCTGCAGGGCGTTGATGACCTGGATGGCGCAGTGGCGCGCCTGTACCAGTGGGTTGCTGACGGTTTTGGGCTGGCCGCTGCCGGCGTCCAGGATTTCGAACGTGTCGCGGCTGGCGTGGCGGATGGTGCTGATGTACCAGTCTTTGGTTTCCAGGATCAGCGCACCCCGGTGCGGGTGCAGCACCACAAAATCGGGGTGGGTCTGCTTGGGGCCAATCGGCACGTCGTACCAAAGCAGGTAGTCGTCTTCGAGTTTTTGCTCCAACCGCTCGGACAGGCGTTTTTCGCCGGTCGTCATGCGGTGCAAGCACGTGCTGCGTGCGGGAATCTGCGTTGCCATGTCTCGGAGTAGGGGGCGCTGCCCCTCCCTGGCAGGCTGCGCGGTTGTTGTAGCAATTCGTTGCGTTATAGGGGCGAACGGATGAACGGCAGTACATAGTCGAGTGAACTGTGTGCCATGGTCGCCTTGCGTGATCTGTATGTTTTTGGCTGGTAACTCTTATCTATTCAGCGCAAGCTGCTAGGAATTTTGATTTTTTGATTCACACTTGCTCACGATGAACGGTGGTCGCTGTGGACCCCTGCACGATGCACTGGGGCTGGTCCTGCGTAGGCAGCATGTGGCCCCAGCCATGCAGAGCACACAGCACAGGGGCATGGCTGCAGGGACGAGGTCATGCTTCCCCACACATCCCGCCGCTGGCGAAGCGTGCTCGGGGTTTGCCGTGCAGCGCATGCCTACCATCGCTGGGGTGCTGGGGTGCTGGGGTGC